>NZ_JBIAXC010000064.1:0-47334 GCF_042896295.1 Kitasatospora sp. NPDC001309
TACATTCCGAACCCGGAAGCTAAGCCTCACAGCGCCGATGGTACTGCAGGGGGGACCCTGTGGGAGAGTAGGACGCCGCCGAACAATCATTCAGAGAAGGCCCGCCCGGGTGACCGGGTGGGCCTTTTCGCATTTCCGGGACAACCGGCGGAAAGCGGACGGGGCTGCCCCGGGAGGCCCTCGACCGACCCCCGCCGAGTGGCTGCTCCTCCGTCAATATGCCGCTAAAACCGCATGATCAGTGGACTGATCAGCGGAATACCGCCGCCCACGCCGTAGTCTCGAAGGCAGGGGGAACAGGTGTCCGGGGGTGGCTCCCGGGCAGAGCCGGATCAAGAATGGTGCTCATGGGACGAGGCAGGCTGCGCATCTACCTCGGGGCGGCCCCCGGGGTCGGCAAGACGTACGCCATGCTCGCCGAGGCACACCGGCGGCAGGAGCGTGGCACGGACGTCGTGGTGGCGTTCGTGGAGGACCACGGCCGGCGACGGACCGCGGACCTGGTGGCCGGGCTGGAGGTCGTGCTCCGGCAGCAGGTGGTGCACCGGGGCGCCCGGTTCTCCGAGATGGACCTGGACGCCGTGCTGGCCCGCCGCCCGGAGGTGGCGCTGGTGGACGAGCTGGCCCACACCAACGTGCCCGGCTGCCGCAACGAGAAGCGCTGGCAGGACGTCGAGGAGCTGCTCGCGGCCGGGATCGACGTGATCTCCACCGTGAACGTCCAGCACCTGGAGTCGCTCGGCGACGCCGTCGAGGGCATCACCGGGGTGCGCCAGCGCGAGACCGTCCCGGACGAGGTGGTCCGCCGGGCGGACCAGATCGAGCTGGTGGACATGTCCCCGCAGGCTCTGCGGCGGCGGCTGGCGCACGGCAACGTCTACATGCCGGAGAAGATCGACGCCGCGCTCGCCAACTACTTCCGGCCGGGCAACCTGACCGCGCTGCGCGAGCTGGCGCTGCTGTGGACCGCGGACCGGGTCGACGAGTACCTGCAGAAGTACCGCGCCGAGCAGGGGATCGTCGGCACCTGGCAGGCCCGGGAGCGGATCGTGGTCGGCCTGACCGGCGGTCCCGAGGGGGCGACGCTGATCCGCCGGGCCGCCCGGATCGCGGCCCGGGTCTCCGGCGGCGAGCTGCTGGCCGTCCACATCTCCCGGTCCGACGGGCTGGCCGGCACCGGCTCCCCGCAGACGTTGATCGAGCAGCGCGCGCTGGTGGAGAGCCTCGGCGGCTCCTTCCACAACGTGCTCGGCGACGACCCGGCCGGGGGGCTGCTGGACTTCGCCCGGGGGGTGAACGCCACCCAGATCGTGCTGGGCACCAGCCGCCGCCCCGGCTGGCAGTACCTGTACGGGCCCGGCGTCGGCACCCTGGTCACCCAGAAGGCCGGGGACATCGACGTCCACATGGTCACCCACGAGCACGCCGGGCACGGGCGGCGCAACAAGATACCCGTGCGGCGGGTCACCGACCTGGGCCGGACCAGGACCGTCGCCGGCTGGCTGGTCGGGCTGGTCGGCCCGCCGGTGCTGGCGCTGGTACTGACCACCATCGGCGGGCTGGGCCTGTCCACCGACATGCTGCTGTTCCTGTCGCTGACGGTGTGCGCGGCGCTGGTCGGCGGGCTGCTGCCGTCCATCGGCTCGGCGCTGGTCGGCTCCTCGGTGCTGAACTTCTACTTCACCCCGCCGCTGCACACCTTCTCGATCAACGAGCCACAGAACATCATGGCGGTGGCGATATTCACCATCGTCGGCTGCTCGGTCGCCTCCGTGGTGGACCTGGCGGCCCGGCGCACCCACCAGGCGGCCCGCGCCCAGGCCGAGGCGCAGACGCTCAGCGCGCTGGCCGGCACGGTGCTGCGCGGCGCCCCCAACGGGGACGGCGTGCTGACCGCGCTGATGGAGCAGGTCCGGGAGACCTTCGGGCAGGAGAGCGCCGCGCTGCTGGAGCGCCCGGAGCCGACCGGCGGCTGGGTGCCGGTCGCCACCGCAGGGCCGCGCCCGCCCGGGCGCCCGGAGGAGGCCGACGTGGACGTCCCGGTCGGGGAGAGCCTGGCCCTGGTGCTGCGCGGCCGGGTGCTGCCCGGGACCGACCGCCGCCTGCTGGGCGCGTTCGCCGCCCAGGCCGCCGTGGTGCTGGAGCGCCGCCGGCTGGCCAGGGAGGCCGCCGCGGCCCGCCGCGAGGCCGAGGGCAACCGGATCCGCACCGCCCTGCTGGCCGCCGTCTCGCACGACCTGCGCACCCCGCTGGCGGGCATCAAGGCCTCGGTGACCTCGCTGCGCTCGGCCGACGTGCAGTGGGACCCGGAGGACGAGGCCGAACTGCTGGCCGGCATCGAGGCCGGGGCCGACCGCCTCGACCACCTGATCAACAACCTGCTGGACATGAGCCGGCTCCAGACCGGCACCGTCACCCCGCTGATCCAGGAGACCGACCTGGACGAGGTGGTGCCCTACGCGCTCGGCGGAGTCCCGCCGGAGTCGGTGCGCCTGGACGTGCCGGAGACGCTGCCGATGATCCGTGCCGACGGCGGACTGCTGGAGCGCTCGCTGGCCAACCTGGTCGAGAACGCCGTCAAGTACAGCCCGGAGGGCGTCAAGGTGCTGGTCAAGGCCGACGCCCTGCAACCGCCGGGCCGGCCGGGCCGGGTCGAGCTGCGGATCGTGGACCGCGGACCGGGCGTCCCCGAGGACGCCAAGGAGCGGATCTTCGCCCCCTTCCAGCGCTACGGGGACGCGCCGCGCGGCGCCGGGGTCGGCCTCGGCCTCGCGGTGGCGCGCGGGTTCGTCGAGGCCATGGACGGTACCGTCACCGCCGAGGACACCCCCGGCGGCGGCCTCACCATGGTCGTCAGCCTGCCCGCCGCGGAACGGCCGCCGGAGCGGCCCGGCCCGGACACGCCGGGCGGCGAGGGCCACGACCCGCTCTCCGAACTGATCACCTGAGACCCGGCGGAACCGCGCCGCACGCACAGCCGAGACAACAGTCCGTAAGATCCGACAGCCCGAAAGGCGGAGTCCGTAAATGACCCGGGTCCTCGTCGTGGACGACGAACCGCAGATCGTCCGCGCACTGGTGATCAACCTCAAGGCCCGCAAGTACGAGGTCGACGCGGCCCATGACGGGGCGAGCGCGCTGGAACTCGCCGCCGCCCGCCATCCCGACGTCGTCGTCCTCGACCTGGGCCTGCCCGACATGGACGGCGTCGAGGTGATCCGCGGCCTGCGCGGCTGGACCCGGGTGCCGATCATCGTGCTGTCGGCCCGGCACGCCTCCGACGAGAAGGTCGAGGCCCTGGACGCCGGCGCCGACGACTACGTGACCAAGCCCTTCGGGATGGACGAACTGCTCGCCCGGATGCGGGCCGCCGTGCGCCGGGCCGAGCCGGTCGCCGGGGAGGACGACTCGCTGGTCGTCACCGAGAGCTTCACCGTCGACCTCGCCGCCAAGAAGGTCAACCGGGACGGCACCGACGTACGCCTCACGCCCACCGAATGGCACCTCCTGGAGGTCCTGGTCCGCAACGCCGGGCGGCTGGTCAGCCAGACCCAGCTGCTCCAGGAGGTGTGGGGCCCGGCCTACCGCACCGAGACCAACTACCTGCGGGTCTACCTCGCCCAGCTGCGCCGCAAGCTGGAACGCGACCCTTCGCACCCGCGCCACTTCATCACCGAACCGGGCATGGGCTACCGCTTCGAGAGCTGACCGGCGGCTCCCCGGCGGCCCCTCGGCAGCCTCCCGGCGGGGGCGACGCCTGCCGCCGGGGGCACCGAAACCGGTACCCTGCCGACATGAGTGGTGACAACAGCAGTGGCCAGCCGCCGGGGCGGTTCCGCCGCATGCTCAGTCGGCTGACCACCTCGGCCGAGGAACTGGACGCCGAGGACCTGCGCCAGGAGATCGCCGCCGAGTCCGGCTGCACGCCGATCGCCGGCTGCGCCGACCGGCAGCTGGTCACCGTCGCGGGCACGCTGCGCACGGTGACGCTCCGACCGCGGGCCGGGGTGCCGGCCCTGGAGGCCGAGCTCTTCGACGGCACCGAGGCGTTGGAGGTCGTCTGGCTGGGGCGTCGCTCGATCGCGGGCATAGAACCGGGCCGTCGGCTCGTCGCCAGCGGCCGGATCAGTCACGCACGCGGGCGCCGCGTGCTGTTCAACCCCCGCTACGAACTGCGTCCGGTCGGACACGGGAGCGAATGAGCGTGAGCAACCACCCCGGCGGAGACGCCACTGCCCGGATCGACCTGGACGCCGCCGACGTGGCGGCCTGGCAGGACGCCGCCGCCGCCGAGGCCGCGGACGGACTGGCCAAGTCGATCGAAGGCACCGCGCCGGCCGCCGAGCGGCCCCTCGACCCGGCGGCCGCCGAGGCCGCCCGCAAGGCCGCCTCCAAGGAGGCCGCCGACACGATCCTGCAGGCCTTCGGCGGCGTGCGCGGCATGATCGACATGACGCTGCCCGGCCTGGTCTTCATCGTCACCTACAACCTCACCCACCAGGTCAGCGCCGCCGCCTGGGCCGCGCTCGGGCTCAGCGCCCTGTTCGTGGTGGCGCGGCTGGCCCGGCGGGAGACCATCCAGCACGCCTTCAGCGGCGTGTTCGGCGTCGCCCTCGGCGCCTGGATCGCGATGAAGAGCGGCAAGGCCGAGGACTTCTACCTGCCCGGCCTGCTCTGGAGCGTCGGCTACTGCACCGCCCTCGCGGTCTCCGCCGTGGTGCGCTGGCCGATGATCGGGGTGATGCTCGGCCCGATCACCGGCGAGATGTTCACCTGGCGCAAGGAGAACCCGGGCCGGCTCGCCGCCTACACCAAGGCGACCTGGGCCTGGGTGGTGATCATGGGCCTCAAGCCGGTGATCCTCTTCCCGCTGTACTTCACCCACAACGTCAACCTGCTCGGCTGGTTGAAGGTCGCCCTCGGCATCCCGCCGCTGCTGCTGGCGATGTACGTCACCTGGCAGATCCTGCTCAAGGCGCCGCCGCCGATCAAGGCGCCGGTCGACGACGAGGAGGAGGAGTCGGCCAAGTAGCCGCTCCCGCCGGTCGCCCGCACGGCGAACGCACCGCACTGCACGGCGCACCTGCGCACCGTACGGCCGAGGGCCCGCACCCCCTGACGGGGATGCGGGCCCTCGGCCGTACTCGCGTTCGCCGCTGGGCGTCCGCTGCGGCGCGTTCGCCGTGCGCCTGCCTACTGGGCGCCGGAGGTCGCCGACAGCAGCTGCTCCAGCTCCTCCTCGCGCTCCTGCGCGGCCACGAAGAGCAGCTCGTCGCCGCCCTCCAGGGTGTCGTCCTTGGCCGGCACCAGCACCCGGCCCTCGCGGATGATGCTCACCAGCGCGGTGTCCGGCGGCCAGGTGACGTCGCCCACCCGGGTGCCGACCAGCTCGGCCTCGCCGGCCAGGGTCAGCTCGACCAGGTTGGCGTTGCCCTGGCTGAACCGCATCAGGCGGACCAGGTCGCCGACGCTGACGGCCTCCTCGACCAGCGCGGACATCAGGCGCGGGGTGGAGACGGCCACGTCCACGCCCCAGGACTCGTTGAAGAGCCACTCGTTCTTCGGGTTGTTCACCCGGGCGACCACCCGCGGCACCGCGTACTCGGTCTTGGCGAGCAGCGAGACGACCAGGTTGACCTTGTCGTCACCGGTCGCGGCGATCACCACGTGGCAGCGCTGCAGCGCCGCCTCGTCCAGCGAGGTGATCTCGCAGGCGTCGGCCAGCAGCCACTCCGCCATGGGCACCCGCTCCACCGAGATGGCGTTCGGGTTCTTGTCGATCAGAAGGACCTCGTGACCGTTCTCCAGCAGCTCGCCCGCGATAGAGCGACCCACGGCACCGGCCCCGGCAATGGCGACCCGCATCAGTGACCCTCCTCCTTCGGCCCCTGCGCGAACGCGGCCTCGACCGCCGTCAGGTCGGCCCGGCGCAGCATCACGTGCACCAGGTCGCCCTCCTGCACCACCATCTGCGGCGAGGGGAGCATCCCTTCGCCGAGCCGGGTGACGAACGACACCCGGGCGCCGGACGCCTCCTCCAGGCGGCCGATCCGCTGCCCCACCCAGTCCGGGTGGTACGCGACCTCGGCCAGCTGCACACTGCCGCTCGGGTCCTGCCACAGCGGCTCGGCGCCGCTCGGCAGCAGTCGGCGCAGCATCTGGTCGGCGGTCCAGCGGACCGTCGCCACGGTCGGGATGCCCAGGCGCTGGTACACCTCGGCGCGGCGGGGGTCGTAGATCCGGGCCGCGACGTTCTCGACGCCGAAGGTCTCCCGGGCGACCCGGGCAGCGATGATGTTGGAGTTGTCGCCGCTGGAGACGGCGGCGAAGGCGCCGGCCTCCTCGATGCCCGCCTCGCGCAGGGTGTCCTGGTCGAAACCGACCCCGGTCACCCGGCGCCCGTTGAACCCGGCGCCCAGCCGGCGGAATGCGGTCGGATCCTGGTCGACCACGGCCACCGAGTGGCCCTGTTTCTCCAGCGTTCTCGCGAGGGCCGAGCCCACGCGGCCGCAGCCCATGATGACGATGTGCACCGGCGCTACCTCACCCGTCCCGAAGGGGTCTTGACCTGCGCAAACACCGTTCATCTCCCTTTCCCGCCCGGACGTTCCGGGGCGAGGGTTCTCGTGGGGCGTCGGCCGGACTCCGCTCGACAACCAGAGTGTTGCCCACCGACTCGTATCCGACACGCTAGCCGGTCCACCGAACACAGTCGCGACGAAGGGGGGGATAAACGGCGCAAGCCGCGTCGGGATACCCCTACGATTCCTTAACGTGCCTATGCCGACTGACCTTCCGAAACGCCTTCTGATCGGGCGCGCCCTGCGCAGTGACAAGTTGGGGGAGACGCTCCTCCCCAAGCGGATCGCGCTGCCCGTCTTCGCCTCGGACGCGCTCTCCTCGGTCGCGTACGCCCCTGAGGAGATCCTGCTCACGCTCTCCATCGCGGGCGTCTCGGCGATCCACTTCTCCTGGCAGATCGGCCTCGTGGTGGCGGTCGTGATGCTCGCCGTCGTCGCCTCCTACCGGCAGAACGTGCACGCCTACCCCAGCGGGGGCGGCGACTACGAGGTGGCGACCGTCAACCACGGCCCGGCGGCCGGACTGGTCGTCGCCGCGGCCCTGATGGTCGACTACGTGCTCACCGTCGCCGTGTCCACCACCTCCGGCGTCGCCAACGTGGTCTCCGCCGTCCCGGCGCTGCGCGGCCACGAGATGATCGTCTCGGTGGTCGTGGTCGTGGTGCTGATGGGCATGAACCTGCGAGGGGTGCGCGAATCCGGCTCCGCCTTCGCGGTGCCCACCTACGCCTTCATGGCGGGCGTGATCGGCATGGTCGGCTACGGGGTCTTCCGGCACTTCGTGCTCGGCCAGTCCATGCCCGCCGAGAGCTCCGGCTTCCACCTCGCCGCCATCCCCGGCAACGACTCGCTCGGCGGGATCGCGCTGGTCTTCCTGCTGCTCAAGTCCTTCTCCTCCGGCTGCGCCGCGCTCACCGGCGTGGAGGCGATCTCCAACGGCGTGCCCGCCTTCCGCAAGCCGAAGAGCAAGAACGCGGCCACCACGCTGCTGATGATGGCGAGCATCGCCGTGGTGATGTTCATGGGCATCATCTGGCTGGCCCGGCTCACCGGCGTGCAGATGGCCGAGAACCCGGCCGAGCAGCTGGTCGGCTCCGGCCCCGACTACCACCAGAAGACCGCGCTGGCGCAGATCAGCGAGGCCGTCTTCAACAACTTCACGCCCGGCTTCTACTTCGTCGCCGCCGTCACCGGCCTGATCCTGGTGCTGGCCGCCAACACCGCCTTCAACGGCTTCCCGGTGCTCGGCTCGATCCTCGCCCAGGACCGCTACCTGCCCCGCCAGCTGCACACCCGCGGCGACCGGCTGGCCTTCTCCAACGGCATCATCCTGCTGGCCATCGCCGCCATCCTGCTGATCATCGCCTTCGACGCGGACCCGACCCGGCTGATCCAGCTCTACATCGTCGGCGTCTTCGTCTCCTTCAACATGAGCCAGTCCGGCATGATCCGGCACTGGACCCGGCTGCTGCGCACCGAGACCGATCCGGCGAAGCGGCGCCACATGCAGCGCAGCCGGGCGATCAACGGCTTCGGCCTGGTGATGACGATGGCCGTGCTGATCGTCGTCCTGGTCACCAAGATCGGCCACGCCTGGATCGCGATCGCCGCGATGGCGGTGCTGTTCGTGATGATGAAGGGGATCCGGCGCCACTACGACCGGGTCTCCGCGGAGCTCATCGCGGCCGAGGAGCCGGACGACGTGGTGCTGCCCACCCGGGTGCACGCCATCGTGCTGGTCTCCAAGCTGCACAAGCCCGCGCTGCGCGCCCTCGCGTACGCCCGGCTGGCCCACGCCCACACCCTGGAGGCCGTCACCGTCAACGTCGACCCGGCGGACACGGCGGCGCTGCGGCGGGAGTGGGACGAGCGCGGCATCGAGGTGCCGCTCAAGGTGCTGGACTCGCCGTACCGCGAGATCACCGGGCCGGTCCTGGACTACGTGAAGAACCTGCGGCGCAGCAGCCCGCGGGACGTGGTCGCGGTCTACATCCCGGAGTACGTGGTCGGCCACTGGTACGAGCACCTGCTGCACAACCAGAGCGCGCTGCGGCTCAAGGGGCGGCTGCTGTTCAAGCCCGGGGTGATGGTCACCTCGGTGCCGTGGCAGCTGGAGTCCTCGGAGCGGCGCAGGCCGCAGAAGGCCTGGTCGGCGCCCGGATCCGTCCGTCGTGGCGAGCCGAGGGCGCCGAAGGCCGTAAAGTCGAAGGATTCCGCCCGTACCGGTGCCGACACCGGTGCCACTCCCGACCGCAGCAAGGACTCCTCCCAGTGACGCGCAACACTCCGCCCCGCTCCTCCGGCGCCTCCGGCAAGGGCAAGGGCGCCCGTCGGGGCGGCTCCCAGCCCGGGCAGGTGGCCCGGCCGCGCTGGGGCAAGCCGCACCGGCCGGAAGCCACCGACCGTGAGGGGCTGACGGCGCGCACCGCGCCGGTCGTGCCGGGGGAGGCCCCGGAGGAGAAGCCCGTGCGGGCCGCCAAGCCGGCCCAGGGCGAGAAGCCCGCCCGGGGTGAGAAGCCCGCCCGCGACGGGAAGGGCGCCCGGGGTGAGAAGCCGGCCCGCGACGGGAAGGGCGCCCAGGACGGGAAGGGCGCGGACGGGGCCGCCCGGAAGGCGCCGCGCAAGCAGGCGGTGCGGCCGCCGAAGGCGCTGCGCGGCGCGGCCGCGCCGCGACCGCAGCGGGCGCAGGCCCCGTCCGGGGACCCGCTGGTCGGCGAGCGCTACGAGGTCGAGGTCGGCCCGGTCGCGCACGGCGGCGGGCACTGCGTGGCCCGGCACGAGGGGCGGGTGCTGTTCGTCCGGCACGCGCTGCCCGGCGAGAAGGTGGTCGCGCAGGTGACCGAGGGCACCACCACCTCGCGCTTCCTGCGCGCGGACGCCGTGGAGGTGCTGGAGCCCGCCAAGGACCGGATCGAGGCCCCCTGCCCGTTCGCCGGTCCGGGCAAGTGCGGTGGCTGCGACTGGCAGCACGTCACCCCCGGCGGGCAGCGCAAGCTCAAGGCCGCGGTGCTGACCGAGCAGCTGGCGAAGCTCGCCGGGCTGACCCCGGCCGAGGCCGGCTGGGACGGCAGCGTCGAGCCGGTCGGCGGCAAGCTGCCGCCCGGGCAGGTGTCGGCCTGGCGCACCCGGGTGCAGTACACGGTGGACGCGGAGAGCGACAAGGTCGGTCTGCGCAAGCACCGCTCGCACGACGTCCAGGTGATCGACCGCTGCCTGATCGCCGCCGAGGGCGTCACCGAGCTCGGCATCGAGTCCCGGGACTGGCCGGGGGTGGCGAGCGTCGAGGCGATCGCCGCGAGCGGCTCCTCGGACCGCCAGGTGGTGCTGACCCCGCGCGACGGCGCCCAGCTGCCGCTGGTCGAGCTGGACAAGCCGGTGTCGATCGCCCGGATCGACGACCAGGGCGACGCGCACAAGGTCCACGGGCGCGGCTTCGTCCGCGAGCGGGCCGCCGGGCGCACCTGGCGGATCAGCAACGGCGGCTTCTGGCAGATCCACCCGGAGGCGCCGGACACCCTGGTCGACGCGGTGCTGGACGGTCTGGACCCGCAGTGGGGCGAGAGCGCGCTCGACCTGTACTGCGGCGTCGGCCTGTTCGCCGGCGCGCTGGCCGACCGGGTCGGCGAGGACGGCGCGGTGCTCGGCATCGAGTCGGCCAAGCAGGCCGTCGTCGACGCCCGGCACAACCTGGCCGCGCTGGACAACGTGCGGATCGAGTGTGACCGGGTCGAGACGCTGCTGCCGCGCACCGGCATCACCGCCACCGACCTGATCGTGCTGGACCCGCCGCGGGCCGGCGCCGGACGCGAGACCGTCGCGCACCTGGTCGGCCTGGAGGCCCGCCGGATCGCGTACGTCGCCTGCGACCCGGCGGCGCTCGCCCGGGACCTCGAGTTCTTCCGCGAGGGCGGCTACCGGCCGGTCTCGCTGCGGGCCTTCGACCTGTTCCCGATGACCCACCACTTCGAGTGCGTGGCCATCCTGGAGCCGGCCGGGGCCTGAGTCCGAGCCTGCTGTAACGGCCGAGGAGGCGGCACCCCGTGCGTCACGGGGTGCCGCCTCCTCGGCGTTGGGCGGGGCGGGCGGGTGGTGCTTCCAGGGCTGCTGCGGCGGCTGCTTCCGCGCCTGCGTGCGGGGCGCGCGCTACTCGTTGTGCTCCTCTTCGTCGGCGCTGTGCGGGAGGTCGATGCCGTGCTGGGCGGCGAGCCGTAGGAGCGAGGCGATCCGGCCCTCGTACGCCTGGACGCCGTCGGCGTCCCCTTCGGCCCGGGCCGCCGCGAGGTCCTGCCGGGCCTGGGCGAGCTGCTCGCGCAGCTCCTGGTCGAACATGGCTGTCATTGCCGGCCTCCACAAAACCGGTCGGTGCCGCTCGGGGAACGCTCAGGAGAGTTCAGAGTCCCGGATGGTGCAGGACTCTTCAAGTCAGGCCCGGTCGGGGCGGGGGTCCGTGCCGGGCCCGTGCGGGGGCGGGGTCTCTCGGGGGCGGGCACGGACGGGGCCGGGTGGCGGAGGGCGTGACGGGGTAGGGAGCGGATGGGTGAGCGGCTCGGCGGCGTCCGCCGGGCGGTTCGGTCGGTGGTTCGGTCGGTGGTCCGGGTGGCGCTTCGGTTGGCGCTTCGGTGACGGAGGGGTTGCGTGGGGGCGTGCGGCAGGTGTGCGGGCGGTGTGCGTGCGCCCTTGTTGTGCTAGCACTTCAGCGCTAGCTTGAACGGCATGGGCAAGAAGCAGCTGAACGTCCGAGTGGACGCCACGACCGCGGAGATGGCCCGGGAACGGGCGGAGCAGCAGGGGATCAGCATGAACCAGTACATCGAACGCCTGGTCCAGCAGGACATGGGTGAATCGGGACGGGCCTTCATCGACGCCGCCGCACAGTTCATGAAGGAGTACGAGACGGCGTTCCTCGCCGAGTTCGGGGAGTCGGGCGAGCTCCAGGACGTGCGCCGTTGAAACTGGAGGTCGACCTCTCGTGGCTGCTCATGACCGCCGAGCAGTACACGCCCGGTGACCCGCAGGTCACCGACTACGGCTCGCTGCTCGCGGCCGTCACCCGGCACCAGGCCGAGATCTTCGACATCTCCGTCTACCCCGAACCCCAGGACCGCGCGGCCGCGTTGATGCACCAGCTGATCCGGGTGCCGGCCCTGGAGAAGACCAACGAGCTCTTCGCGACCGCCGTCGCCTACGCCTACCTCGTCGCCAGCGGCTGCACCGTCGCCACCACCGCCCGCGAGGTGCGCAGCCTCTCCCGGGCCATCCGGGAAGGGCGGCTGGGGGTGTCCGGGGTCGCCGAACGGCTGTCGGCCTGGGTGGTCGACGAGGCCGAGGGGGAGGGCGTCACGGGGGCGGAGGAGGAGGACGAGGACGACGACTGAGCCGCGTCCCCGTCCGGTGCCGGTGCCTGGGCGGGTGCCTGGGCTGGTGCCGCGCCGGTCTAGGCCTGAGGGTCCGCGGCGACGGGCTCCGCGATGAGGGCCGTCGCGAACGGGCGGAAGCCGGCCCGGCGGTAGATCCGGGCGACGTCCTCGTCGGCGGCGGACAGGAACACCGTCCGCACGCCGTTGGCGCGGGCGTGCGCCACCAGGGCCGCGGTGACCGCCAGGGCCAGCCCGCGGCGCCGGGCGGAGGGCAGCGTCCCGACCCCGACCACCTCGGTGACCGAGCCCACCGGGTTGTGCTGGCCCGCGCAGAGCACGTCGCCGCCCTCCAACGCGGCCGCCAGCACGCTGACCCCGTCGGTGATCCGCTGCGCGATCCGCGCCACCCCGCCCTCGGACGTCAACGTCGCGGCGCTCACGGCCAGTTCGGCCGCGCCCGCGCCGCCGGTGGCGGTGCCCGGGGCGCCGAAAGCCACGTGCGGGACGGCCACCGCGTCGGCCAGCTCGGGAGCGTCCGCGGCCAGCACCCGCACCTCCACCCGCTCCGGGAGCGCCGGCGCCGGGGCCGTCCCGTCCTGCGGGCCGAGCACCAGCAGCGGGTGCTCGTGCACCGCCAGGCCGGCCGCCTCCACCGCCGCGCGCAGCTCGGGGTTCTGCTCGGCCACCCACTCGAAGGCCTCCGGCAGGCCCAGCTCCCGCTGCCGCTCCAGCACCCGTCGGACGTCCTCGGCGGTGGCGGCCGGGCCGCCGTGGCCGGGGGTCGGGCGGGCGTAGTAGTGCCAGCCGGTCTCGCCGCGGCGGACGAAGAGGGTCAGCGGGCCGAAGTCCTCCGCGGTGGCGGCGCTGCGGGGCACGGCGTCGTAGTAACGCTCGATGCCGTCGAGCAGGGCGGGGTCCGGAACATGATCAGCAGAAGTCACGGCGTGCATCCAAGCAGGGGCCGGAGTGGAGCGCCACCGGTTTGTGCGGCGGACCGGCGTTCGATTGTTGCCGAACGCTTACCCGCTCGCGGCGATCTTGTGCGTGTACGCCGGGCAAGCTGATGCCTTCACAGCTCTGCCGAGGGGGACGGCGGACATCCGCACTCGGCGAGGCAAGGGGGAAGTCAGGCCCATGAGGCTCTGCTTTCTGGTGGAGGAGCACTACCGGCGGGACGGCATGCCGCTGGACGTCGCGCGTCAACTCACCTCCTGGGGGCACCGGGTGGACGTGCTGCGCCCCGGCGACTCGCTGCTGGCGATCTCCGAGGCGGTCCGGGCCGGCAGCCACGACGCCTGGGTGCTCAAGACCGTATCCGGTGGCCCAGGGCTCACCCTGCTGGAGGCGGCCGCCGCGGTCGGCCTCACCACCGTCAACGACGTCCGCTCGATCCGCGGCGTCCGGGACAAGGCGCTCGCCTCGGTGATCGCCCGCACCCGCGGCCTGCCCACCCCGGTCACCTACGCCGCAGCCCGCTGGGAGCGGCTCGCCGAGATCCCGGCCGCCGAGTACCCGCTGGTCGTCAAACCTGCGGACGGCAGCTCCGGTCGGGGCGTACGGCTGGTGGCCGGACCCGACGACCTGATCGGCCTCGGCCCCGAACTCGCCGGGGAGGGGCTGCTGATCGCGCAGCCGTACGTGCCCAACAACGGCACGGACCTCAAGGTGTACTGCGTCGACGGCGAGCTCTTCGCGACCGAACGGGAATCGCCGCTGCACCCGGGGCAGGGCGTGCGCGAGCGGCCGGTACCGCTGCCCGCGAGCGTCGCACGGATAGCCGCGCAGGTCGGCGAGGTGTTCGGCCTCGACCTGTACGGCGTCGACGTGCTGCTCGGGCCGGACGGGCCGGTGGTGGTGGACGTCAACGACTTCCCGAGCTTCCGGCAGGTGCCCGACGCGGTGGAGCGGGTCGCCCGGGCGGTGCTGCGGCTCGCGCGCAGCGGTACGGCCGTGTCGGTGCCCGCGCTGGTTCCGGCCGGTGGCGAGGAGTACGGCCGGGTCGGACTGGTGGACGGTGGGCTGCGGTGAGGGCCGGACCGGAGGGCGAGTTGAGGGGCGAATTGAGGGATGAGTTGAAGGGCGGGTTGAGGGGTGAGTTGAAGGGCTGGTCGAGGGGCGGGTCGAGGGGTGGACCGATGGGCGAGTTGAGGGTCGGGCTGATCACGGGCAACCCGGGGCACCCGCTGCTCGCGGCGGCCGCCGGAGTGCTGGAGCGGCGCGGCTGCCGGGTGGAGGCCGTCCCGCTCGACGGCGGTGTTCCGCGGGGGGTGCTCGCCGATGTCTACCTGCTCAAGGCACGCACGCCGCAAGCGCTGGCGCTGGCCGGGGAGTTGGAGCGGCTCGGGGCCGCGGTGGTCAACTCGGCCGCGGCGACCGGGCTTTGCCAGGACAGGGTGCGGATGGCCTCGCTCGCCCGGGGCGCCGGACTGCCGTTCGCGGCGACGGTCACGGCCGGCCCGCTGGGCGAACTCGCCGACCAGGTGTACCCGTTCGTGGTGAAGAGCCGGCACAGCCGGCGCCACGACCTGGTCGCGCTGGTCGACGGCGCGGAACGGCTGCGGGAACTCGCTGAACGTTGGCCGCACGAGGAGGTCGTCACCCAGCCGTACCTCCGGAGCAGTGGCTGGGACCAGAAGCTCTGGGTGGTCGACGGGCAGGTCTTCGCGGCTCGGCGGCGGTCCGAACTCTCCGTCGGCGATGACGGGGTGGGGGCGGCGCAGGAGTGGGAGCCGTCCGCCCGGCGGGCCGCGCTCGCCCTGCGGGTGGGCGAGGTGTTCGGGCTGGAGGTGTACGGGGTCGACCTGCTGGACGGGGCCGACGAGCCGGTGATCGTCGACGTCAACGCCTTCCCCGGCGCGCGCGGGCGGGCCGGGGCGCCGGAGGCGCTCGCGGGGCTCGCCCTGCGGGTGGCGGCGGAGCGGGGGCGGGTTCCGGTGTAGGTCGGGTCGGGGCTTCGGCTGGGCTGGGCTGGGCCCGGGCTTCGGTGTGGCTGGGCCGGTGTCGCTCCGGCGCGGCGGCCGACCACCGGCCCGGGTGGTTAGGCTGGCTGGCGCCCCCGACCGGCCGGGGCCGAACGGCGAGAGAAGACGGAACGTTGCTGCAGGACATCGAGCCCTACCTGGCCTGCCCCCACTGCGCGCAGGACCTCACTCGGCACGAGCGCAGCCTGCGCTGCCCCGCCGGGCACAGCTTCGACCTCGCCAAGCAGGGCTACGTCAGCCTCCTCGCCGGTGACGCCCACACCGGCACCGGCGACACGGCCGAGATGGTCGCCGCCCGCGCCGACTTCCTCGCCGCCGGCCACTACCGGCCGATCGCCGACGCCCTGGCCGCGGCGGCCGCCGCGGCCGTGGGCGATGGGGCGGACGCCGGGGCGGGCGGGGGAGCGGACGGCTTGGGGGGCCTCGTCGCCGACCTCGGCGCCGGCACCGGCCACTACCTCGCCCACGTCGTGGACACCCTGCCCGGCCGGGTCGGCGCCGCCCTCGACATCTCCAAGTACGCGCTGCGCCGCGCCGCCAAGGCCCACCCCCGGGTCGGCGCGGTGGTCTGCGACGCCTGGCGCCCGCTGCCGCTGCGTGACGCCTGCGCCGACCTGGTCCTCAACGTCTTCGCCCCGCGCAACGGACCCGAGATCCGCCGTGTGCTGCGCCCCGGCGGCACCCTGCTGCTGGTCTCGCCCACCGCCCGCCACCTGCGCGAACTCGTCGCCGCCCTCGGCCTGCTGTCGGTCGACGAGGAGAAGCAGCGCCGGATCGACGAGAAGCTCGGCCCCTACCTCACGCCGGCCGGCCGGCAACCGGTCGAGTTCACCCTGCGGCTCTCCGCCCAGGACGTGCGGACCGTCGTCGGCATGGGGCCGAGCGCCTGGCACACCGACCCCGACCGGCTCGCCGCCGCCCTGGAGGAACTGCCCGACCCGGTCGAGGTGACCGCCTCGGTGACGGTGGCCGCGTACCGGCGGCCGTAACCGAGGACCGCCGCGGGTCAGCGGCGCGGGACGGGCCCGCCCCGTAGGGATGAATCTGGGGAGCAGGGACGTTTCGCCCCGCCGGGCTGCGGCTAACGTCCGACGGGTGAACCGCGACGCCGCCGCGCCCGCCGGGCCGGCCCAACTGCGCCCGGGCGCCCCGGGCCCCGACCGGCCGCCAGTGCCACGCCCCACCGTCGAGGAGCTGCGGCTCACCGCCTTCAAGTCCTACCGGCGGGCCGTCCTGCCGCTCGCGCCGCTCACCGTGCTGCACGGGCCGGCCGGGGTCGGCAAGTCCAACGCCCTCGACGCGCTCGCCGTGCTGTCCCGGCTCGCCCTCGGCGAGGAGATCCCCGAATCCCTGGACGGGCTGCCCGACCGCACCGGACCGCTCGCCACGCCCGTACGCGGCGGCCTCGGCGGATGCGTGCCGCACGGACGGGACGCCGTCATCCTCGGCTGCACCGTCCGCTCACCGCGCGGCCGGATCCGGCTCGACCTGGTGATCCGCACCGACGGCGCGGTCCGGATCGCCCGGGAGTCGCTCACCCTCGACGGCCGGACCCTGGTGGACACCGGCGAACAGGACGTCCGCAGCGGGCGCGTCAACGTCTGCTGGCACAACGACACCCGGCAAGGGGACATCCGGGCGCCGTTCCCCAGCAGCACCATGATCACCGCCCAGCTGCCGCTCCGGGTGGCCGGCTCCTCCACCGGCGAACGGCTCGTCCTCGCCGCCGCCGAGGACCTGCTCACCGCACTGCGCGAGGTCTTCCCGCTGCACCCCGTCCCCGCCCTGATGCGCGGCTGGGCCAAGGCCGACCCGCAGGCCCGGCTGCGCAGCAACGCCGCCAACATCTCGGCCCTGATCAACCGGCTCGCCCACGAGTGCCCGCGCCGGTACGGGCAACTGCTGCGAGCCGTCCAGGAGGCCGCGCCCCACCCGCTGCTCGGCCTCACCCTCGCCGAGCGCGAGAGCCGGACCGGGCGCCGGGTACTGGCCGTCTTCGACGAAGGCGTGCTCGGGCGCACCGGCGCCGACCAGGCCTCCGACGGGATGCTGCGCCACCTCGCCTTCGCGGCGGTGCTGCTGACCGGGGCGGGGGTGCTCGACCTCGACGTGGCCGCCGAGGTGCCATGGGCGCACCGGCAGCTCACCGTGCTGGCCGAGGACCTCGGGGCCGGGCTCGCGACCGAGCAGACCGCCTCGCTGCTGCGGCTCGCGCGGGACATGGCGGGGCGCAACCAGCTGCGGGTGGTGGCCGCGCTCCAGGAGCCGGCGGCGGCGCGGGCGGCGTTCGGGGCGGGCGAGGAGCGGACGGGGGCGGTGGCGCTGGTGGAGTGCCGACGGGACCCGGCGACGGGGTCGACGGTGCTGCGGCCGGAGGCGGCCAGGGTGCCGGTGCAGTACGGGCGCGGGGAGGGGGATCGGGAGGAGGGCTCGGCGGGCGCGGGGGAAGGCTCCGCTGTGACCGGGGGAGCGGATGCGGTAGACCTGGGGGCGTGAACGAACGAGTGACGAGGTCGGGGGAGTCGGCGGCGGACCTGGCGGCCGGGGCGGCAGGGGCGGCCGGGGCCGATGTGGTGCCCGGGGTCGACGTGGTGTCCGGAGGCCCGGCGGAGCAGCCCGGGGAGCCGACGCTGGAGGGGCTGCGGCAGCGGCTGGTGGAGTTCGCGGCGGCCCGGCGGTGGGAGCCGTACCACACGCCGAAGAACCTGGCGGCGGCGCTGAGCGTGGAGGCCGGGGAACTGCTGGAGATCTTCCAGTGGCTCACGCCGGAGCAGGCCGCCGCGGTGATGACGGACCCGGAACGGGCCCACCGGGTACGCGACGAGGTCGCGGACGTGCTGGCGTACCTGGTGCAGTTCTGCACGGCGGTCGGGGTGGACCCGCTGGAGGCGCTCGCGGCCAAGATCGAGCGCAACGAGCGCCGCTTCCCGGTGCCGGGCGAAGGGGCTGACGTCAATCCGAACAAGGGCTGATCACCCTTGTGAGGGACGGAAGTTATCCACAGCTCCCGGGTTTTCCACAGCTTTCGAAAGGGCGGATGCGTCCCACCCCGCCCTCCCCGCACGCTCTCCCCGTGACCACCCCGCCGCCCCGGCGGCGGTGCTGGTCGACGGCGACGACGAGCGGAAGGAGCGGGGGCCATGGAGGCACTGCGGCTGATCAAGACGGCCCGGCACGCCCTGGCCGAGGCCAGGCACGTACCCGACGTGCTGGCCGAGGCGCGGCAGGCGGCGCTGCTCACCGAGGCGGTGGGCGCTCGGCTGGCGGAGTCGGACGGGGACGAGCTGACGGGCCTCGGCCAGCAGCTCTCCGAGGCGGGCGCCCACGCGGCGGTCTGCCTGGAGCGGTCCGTCGCCACGAACGCCCTGGTGGGCGGTGGTAGGGCCGGGCGGCTTACCGAACTCGGCGAAACGGCGGCGACGTTGGGGGCGCTGGAGGAACTCCTGCGGGAGGTCGGGGAGACGCTCGTGGTGCTGGCCTGCGGGGCGGACACCGAGAGCCTGTACTGGACGTGCATCGACGGGGTCGATGCGGTGTCGGAGTGCAAGGACGTGGCCGCGCGGTTGCGCGCGGCGACCGGGCGGGGCGAAGCGGTGGAGCGGTCGGTGCTCGGTGGCGCGGAACCGGAGCCGGAGCCGGACGGTCAAGGGGCGCCGTTACTGGTGGTCCGGCTCGGCCCGCCGGGTGCGGGCGGGCCGACGGAGGAGGAGCGGGCGCCGGACTACCGGGTGCCGGACACGGAGTCGGAGGTGTCGTTGACGGCGGGATAGGCGGAAGCCGGGGCGATGTCCCGGGTGTCGGACTGGAGCGCGGCGAGGTCCGCGGTCACCGAGGCGAGCAGTTCCTGCATCTGCTCGAGCAGGGTCTTGGGGGTCGCGGGTCCGGCCGAGTCACCGGTGGCCGAGCCGGTGGGGCTGCTCGGGAACGGCGGCGTGGCAGAGGGTTCGGACATGACGGGGACCTCTTCGGATCGGTGGTGCGGTGTGCCGCACCGACCAACGAACCGTTCCCGCAGCCGGTCACCGCGCACCACCCGATGCGGTCCAACTCCGGTACGCCGTAAGCCTCTCGGGTGATCCGGGGTTGCCGCTGCAACACGGCCTCGGCTAGGGGCGCGAATTGAGGAGGGTGGAGGACGCCGGAGGCGGTGGGCGGTGGGCGGTGGGCGGTGGGCGGTGGGCGGGTGGAGGTGGGTGGGAGGGAGGGGGAGGGGGGAGGGGGCGGGCCCCAGAGAACCGGTGAGGAACAGGAGCAGGGCGCCCGGCGCGGCGCCGACGCCGCGCCGGGCGCCCGAAGAGCAGCAGAGGGCCGCCGCGAGCGCCCGGAGAAGAGAGCGGAAGGGGGAGAACCCACCCCTTGCCACTCTCAACATATAGCGCAAGGGGGGTCTTGCGGCAAGGCCCCCTGGAGGGCGCACAATCGCAGGCCTCAGATCGGAGCTGATGCCATGAACCCCCCGACCACCAGCGCTTTCGACCTCCCCGAGCGGTTGTCCGCCAAGGCCGACCCGGCGCTCGTCGCGGCCGACGAGCGGCACTTCGCGGCGATCGCGGAGAGCCTGGAACGGGTGATCGCCGAACTCTCCGACCAGCTCGACGTCGTGCGGCGCGCTCCGGGGGGTGCCGGGCAGGCGGCGATGGACCGCGACATCGAGGTGTACCGGCTGAGCGGCCGGCTGCGCGCCCTGCGCCGCTACGGTCTGGACCTGTGCCTGGGGCGCATCGTCGCCGAGGAGGGTGCCGAGCCGCTGTACATCGGCCGGCTCGGGCTGACCGACAGCGAGGGCCGGCGGCTGCTGGTCGACTGGCGCTCGCCCGCCGCCGAGCCGTTCTTCGCGGCGACCCACGCGGACCCGATGGGCCTGGCGAGCCGCCGTCGCTACCGCTGGACCCGCGGCCGGATCTCCGACTACTGGGACGAGGTGTTCACCGCGGAGGGCCTCGCCGGGCACGCCGCGCTGGACGACCAGTCCGCCTTCATCGCCAGCCTGGGCGGCAACCGCTCGGCCCGGATGCGGGATGTGCTGGCCACCATCCAGGCCGACCAGGACGCGATCATCCGGGCCGGCTCGCGCGGCGCCCTGGTGGTCGACGGCGGCCCGGGCACCGGCAAGACCGTGGTGGCCCTGCACCGCTCCGCCTACCTGCTGTACGCCGACCCCCGCCTCGGCCACCGCCGCGGCGGAGTGCTGTTCGTCGGCCCGCACCAGCCCTACCTGAACTACGTCGCCGACGTCCTGCCCAGCCTCGGCGAGGAGGGTGTGCGCACCTGCACCCTGCGGGACCTGGTGCCCGAGGGCGCGGATGCGCCGGAGGAGGCGGACCGGGAGGTGGCGCGGCTCAAGTCCTCGGTGGAGCTGGTGCGGGCGATCGACAAGGCCGTCCGGATCTACGAGGAGCCGCCGGTCGAGGAGCTGCTGGTCGGCACTCCCTGGGCGGACCTGCGGTTGAGCGCCGCGGACTGGGCCGAGGCCTTCGACGCCCCGGATCCGGGCACCCCGCACAACGAGGCGCGCGAGCAGATCTGGGACGAACTGGTGGCGATCCTGCTGGACAGGCTGGAGCAGGACGACGAGGAGGAGGTCTCGCCCGAGCAGTTCCGCCGCGCGCTGCGGCAGGACCGGGAGCTGGTCGGCACGCTCAACCGGGCGTGGCCGCTGCTGGAGGCGGCGGAGCTGGTCGGCGACCTCTGGTCGGTGCCCGCCTACCTGCGGATGTGCGCGCCGCACCTCACCCCGGAGGAGGTCCGTGCGCTCCAGCGCAAGCACGCCCCGCAGGCATGGACGGTCTCCGACCTGCCGCTCCTGGACGCGGCCCGCCAGCGGCTCGGGGACCGCGAGGAGACCTTGCGCCGGCAGCGTCGGCGTGCCTCGGCCGCCGCCGAGCGCGAGCGGATGGCGGACGTGATCGGCGACTTGATCCAGGCCGACGACGACGGTGAGGGCGTGGTGACGATGCTGCGCGGCCGGGACCTCCAGGACACCCTGGTCGACGAGGACGCGCTGCCCGCCGCCGCCGCGGAGCCGCTCGCGGGCCCGTTCGCCCACATCGTGGTGGACGAGGCCCAGGAGCTGACCGACGCCCAGTGGCAGATGCTGCTGCAGCGCTGCCCGTCCCGGAGCTTCACCATCGTCGGGGACCGGGCCCAGGCCAGGCACGGCTTCGCCGAGTCGTGGCAGGAGAGGCTCGACCGGGTCGGCTTCGACCGCACCACGATGGCCTCGCTGAGCATCAACTACCGCACGCCGGCCGAGGTGATGGCGGAGGCCGAGCCGGTCGTCCGGGCGGCGCTGCCGGACGCCAACGTGCCGACCTCGGTGCGCAGCAGCGGCCTTCCGGTGCGGCACGGTGCGGTGGCGGAGCTGCCGGCCGTGGTGGATTCCTGGCTCGCCGAGCACGACGAGGGCGTCGCCTGCGTCATCGGCGATCCGGGGTTCCGGGAGCGGGCGCGGGTCCGTTCGCTCACCCCGGAGTTGGCCAAGGGGCTGGAGTTCGACCTGGTGGTCCTGGTCGACCCGGAGGCGTTCGGTGACGGTGTCGAGGGTGCGGTCGACCGTTACGTCGCGATGACCAGGGCGACCCGTGAGCTCGTCGTCCTCCGGAGCCGCCCCTAGCCTCCGGGGCCGCCCCTAGCCTGCGGGGTCGCCCGTAGCCTCCGGGGCCGTACCGGCCGAAGGGGCCCGGCGCACCCGCGCCGGGCCCCTCGACGGCCTTGCCCCACAGGTCAGTTGTGGGCGTGCAGGTCCGCGTTCAGGCCGCCCCAGGAGCCGGAGCGGGCGATGACCTCGACCGCGCCGGTCTGCGAGTTGCGGCGGAACAGCAGGTTGTCCTGGCCGGACAGCTCGACGGCCTTGGCCACCGTGCCGTCCGGGGTGGTGACCCGGGTGCCGGCGGTGACGTACAGGCCGGCCTCGACGACGCAGTCGCTGCCAAGCGAGATGCCGATGCCCGCGTTGGCGCCGAGCAGGCAGCGCTCGCCGACGGAGACGACCTGCTTGCCGCCGCCGGACAGGGTGCCCATGATCGAGGCGCCGCCGCCGATGTCGCTGTGGTCGCCGACGACGACGCCCGCGCTGATCCGGCCCTCGACCATCGAGGTGCCGAGGGTGCCGGCGTTGAAGTTGACGAAGCCCTCGTGCATCACGGTGGTGCCGGCGGCGAGGTGGGCGCCGAGCCGGACGCGGTCGGCGTGGGCGATGCGCACACCGCCGGGGGCGACGTAGTCGGTCATCCGCGGGAACTTGTCGATCCCGTAGACGGCCAGCTGGCCGCCCTGGGCGCGGACGGCGAGGCGGGCCTGCTCGACCCGGTCGACCGGGACGGGGCCGATGCTGGTCCAGGCGACGTTGGCGAGCAGGCCGAAGATGCCGTCCAGGTTCTGGCCGTGCGGCCGGACCAGCCGGTGGCTGAGCAGGTGCAGGCGCAGGTACACGTCGTGGGTGTCGAGCGGCTTCTCGTCGAGCGAGGCGATGGTGGTGCGCACGGCGACCACCTCGACGCCGCGGCGGGCGTCGGCGCGCAGCGCTTCGGCGGCGCCGGCGCCGAGCTCGGCCTCGGCCTGCTCGGAGGTCAGGCGCACGGTGCCGGCCGGGCCGGGCTCGGCGGCCAGGGCGGGGGCGGGGTACCAGGTGTCGAGGACGGTGCCGTCGGCGGCGATGGTGGCCAGACCGGTGGCCACGGCGCCGGTCGCCGGGGTGGTGGATTCGGGCGAGGTGGATTCAGCAGTCACACCGTGCACGTTAACCAATGGGGGGCCCGGCTGCCGAACACGCCCATCGTCCGGACAGGCGGGCGGACCCGCAGGCCAGCGCTGCGCGGGGTGGGAAAACCCGGTGCCCGGACGTCTCCCGCTGGGCAATACTCGGCCGGGTGTTCATGTCGATTTCCACTACCGGCAGCGCCGAGAGCCCGGCGACGGATCTCGGGTTCCTGCTGCACAAGCATCCCGGCAAGGTCCAGCGGTTCACGACGTCGCACGGTGCGGCCCACGTCTTCTACCCCCGGGCGGACGACGAGGCCTGCACGGCGGCGCTGCTGCTGGACATCGACCCGATCGCGCTGGTCCGCAAGGGCCGGGGCGACGGCAGGGGGCGCGGCGGCTTGCCCGACTTCGCGCTCTCCCAGTACGTCAACGACCGCCCGTACGCGGCGTCCTCGCTGCTCGCGGTGGCGTTGCGGACGGTGTTCCGGTCGGCGATGAAGGGCGACTGCCTGGCCCGTCCGGAGCTGCCGGCGCTGGTCCGCCCGCTGCGGATCGAGCTGCCCGCGGTGCCCGCGAACGGTGCGGGCGAGGGTGGCGGTCCGGCGATGGTGGCCCGGCTGTTCGAGCCGCTGGGCTGGCGGGTGGAGGCGACGGCGGTCCCGCTGGACGAGGCCTTCCCGGAGTGGGGCGAGTCCCGCTACGTGCGGGTCGTGCTCGCCTCGGAGTCGGTGCGGCTGGCCGAGGCGCTCCAGCAGCTGTACGTGCTGCTGCCGGTGCTGGACGGTGCGAAGCACTACTGGGTCGCCCCGGACGAGGTGGACAAGCTGCTCGCCGCCGGTGAGGGCTGGCTGGCGGCGCACCCGGAGCGGGCGTTGATCGCCCGCCGCTACCTGTCCCGGCGCTGGTCGCTGACCCGGGCCGCGATGGAGCGGCTGGAGCTGGCCCGGCTGGCCGAGGCGGACGACCGCGAGGTCGAGGAGATCGACAACGCGGTCGACGACCGGCCCGAGGAGGAGGGGCGGGAGGCCGCCGGGCCCGCCCCGGACGGGCAGGAGGACCGGCACGAGCCCCGGCCGCCGTCCCTCGCCGAGCGGCGCCGCGCCGCGATCCTGGCCGCCCTGCGCGACGGCGGCGCCGCCCGGGTCGCCGATCTCGGCTGCGGCCAGGGCGAGTTGATCGGTGAGCTGATGAAGGACGCCCGGTTCACCGAGATCCTCGGGGTGGACGTGTCGGCGCGGGCGTTGCAGGCGGCGAAGCGCCGGCTGCACCTGGAGCGGTTGCCCGAGCGGCTGGCGGCGCGGGTGACGCTGGCGCAGGGTGCGCTGACGTACACCGATGCCCGGTTGAAGGGGTACGACGCGGCGGTGCTGTGCGAGGTGATCGAGCACCTGGACATGCCGCGGCTGCCGGCCCTGGAGTACGCGGTGTTCGGGGCGGCCCGCCCGAGGACGGTGGTCGTCACCACGCCCAACGTCGAGTACAACGTCCGGTGGGAGAGCCTGCCGGCTGGCCGGGCCCGGCACGCCGACCACCGCTTCGAGTGGTCGCGCGCCGAGTTCGGGGCCTGGGCGGGGAAGGTCGCGGCGGCGTACGGCTACACGGTGGAGCTGCGCCCGGTCGGCCCGGAGGACCCGGAGGTCGGCCCGCCGACCCAGCTCGCCCTCTTCCGCACCGCCACCGACGCCACCGATGCCGCCACGACCACCACCACGCCCGGAGGAGGCGAGACCCGATGACCGAGGACGCGACCCCCACCCCCGACGAGGCCCCCACCCCCGACGAGGCCCCCACCCCTGACCAGCCCCCCGCCCCCCGCCGCCTGCCCGTCACCGACGTCTCCCTCGTCGTCCTGATCGGCACCAGCGGCGCGGGCAAGTCCAGCTTCGCCCGCCGCCACTTCCTGCCCACCCAGGTGGTCTCCTCCGACTTCTGCCGCGGCCTGGTGTCCGACGACGAGAACGACCAGTCGGCGTCCGCCGAGGCCTTCGACCTCCTGCACTACATCGTCGGCAAGCGCCTGGCGGCCGGGCGCCTCACCGTGGTGGACGCGACCAACGTGCAGCCGGAGGCCCGCCGTCAGCTGGTGGCGATCGCCCGGGCGCACGACGTGCTGCCGATCGCGATCGTGCTGGACGTCCCGCCGGGGGTGTGTGCCGAGCGCAACCGCGCCCGCCCGGACCGGCAGTTGCCCGCCCACGTCGTCCCGCGCCAGCACCGCGAGCTGCGCAGGTCCCTCAAGGGCCTGGAGCGCGAGGGTTTCCGCAAGGTGCACGTGCTGCGCGGCGAGGCCGAGGTGGCGGCCGCCGTGATCGAGCCGGAGAAGCGCTACAACGACCTGCGCCACCTCACCGGCCCGTTCGACGTCGTCGGCGACATCCACGGCTGCCGTTCCGAGCTGGAGACCCTGCTGACCCGCCTCGGCTACACGCTGGCCCGGGACGCCGGGGGCCGCCCGGTGGACGCCGTCCACCCGCGGGGCCGCACGGCCGTGTTCGTCGGCGACCTGGTCGACCGCGGCCCGGACACCCCGGGTGTGCTGCGCCTGGTGATGGGCATGGTGGCGGCCGGTCACGCGATCTGCGTGCCGGGCAACCACGAGAACAAGCTGGGCCGGGCGATGGACGGCAAGAAGGTCACCGTCTCGCACGGCCTCCAGGAGTCGCTGGACCAACTGGCCGGGGAGAGCGAGGAGTTCCGGGCCGAGGTGCGGGCCTTCATGCGCGGCCTGGTCAGCCACTACCTGCTGGACGGCGGCGCCCTGGTGGTCTGCCACGCCGGCCTGCCGGAGCGCTACCACGGCCGCGCCTCCGGCCGGGTGCGCTCGCACGCGCTGTACGGGGAGACCACCGGCGAGACCGACGAGTACGGCCTGCCGGTGCGCTACCCGTGGGCGGAGGAGTACCGGGGCCGGGCGCTGGTGGTCTACGGCCACACCCCGGTGCCGAGCGCGAGCTTCCTCAACAACACCATCTGCCTGGACACCGGCTGCGTCTTCGGCGGCAGCCTGACCGCGCTGCGCTACCCGGAGCGCGAGCTGGTGAGCGTCGACGCGGAGCGGGAGTGGTACGCCCCGGTGCGTCCGCTGCGGACCGACGCGCCGGGCGCCCGGGAGGGCCGTCCGCTGGACCTCGCCGACGTGGCGGGGCGCCGGGTGGTGGAGACCGCCCTGCACGGCCGGGTGGCGGTGCGGGAGGAGAACGCGGCGGCCGCGCTGGAGGTGATGAGCCGCTTCGCGCTGGACCCGCGGCTACTCGCCTACCTGCCGCCGACCATGGCGCCGAGCCCGACCTCCCGCCGGGAGGGCTACCTGGAGCACCCGGAGGAGGCCTTCGCCGCCTACCGCGCGGACGGGGTCCGGCACCTGGTGTGCGAGGAGAAGCACATGGGCTCGCGCGCGGTGCTGCTGGTCGCCCGGGACACCGCCGCGCTGGAGCGGCGCTTCGGGGTGGCCGGTCCGGGGGCGATCTGGACCAGGACCGGGCGGGCCTTCCTCGACGACGAGGAGCTGACCGGCGCGGTGCTCGGCAGGGTCCGGGCGGCGGCCGAACGGTCGGGCCTGTTCGAGGAGTTGGGCAGTGACTGGCTGCTGCTGGACGCCGAGCTGATGCCGTGGTCGTTGAAGGCGGTGGAGCTGCTGCGCCGCCAGTACGCCGCGGTCGGCGCGGCGGCCGGCGCCGCCCTGCCGGAGGTGCTGTCGGCGCTGGAGCAGGCGGCCGCGCGCGGGCTGGAGCTCGGCGGGCTGACCGCCCGCCAGCGCCGCCGCGTCGCCGACGCCCGGGCGTTCACCGAGGCGTACCGGCGCTACTGCTGGCCGACCGAGGGTCTGTCGGGCATCCGGCTGGCGCCGTTCCAGCTGCTGGCCGCGGAGGGGGCGAACCTGGCGGTGCGCCCGCACGACGAGCACCTGGCCCTGATCGACCGCCTGGTCGCGGCCGACGCCGAGGCGGCTGACCAGGCTGCCGGCGAGGCCGCCGACGGGGCCGCCGGCGACCGGGTGGCGCCGGTGCTGCACCGCACCGGCCGGGTCCTGGTGGACACCGGGGACGAGGCCTCGGTGGCGGCCGCCACCGCCTGGTGGGAGGAGCTGACGGCGGCGGGCGGCGAGGGCATGGTGGTCAAGCCGCTGGCCTCGGTGGTGCGGACGGTGCGGGGCGAGGGCCGTCCGGGCGGCCTGGTGCAGCCGGGTGTGAAGGTCCGCGGGCGGGAGTACCTGCGGATCGTCTACGGCCCGGACTACACCGAGCACCTGGAGCGGCTGCGGATGCGCTCGCTGGGCCACAAGCGGTCGCTGGCGCTGCGTGAGTACGCGCTGGGCCTGGAGGCGCTGGACCGGCTGGCGGCGGGGGAGCCGCTGTGGCGGGTGCACGAGGCGGTGTTCGCGGTGCTGGCCCTGGAGTCCGAGCCGGTCGACCCGCGCCTGTAGGACCGCACCTGCAGGACCGCGCCGGTGGAACCGCCGGTAGGACCGCGCCGGTAGGGCCGCGGGACCGGGCACGGGAGGGGAAGTCCCACCGGGGGCTTCCCCTCCTTCACCGCCAGTCTGTATAGAAATTCCGAGCATCGTATACACTTGCCACTTTCCCCCAAGCCCCGTCACCCCAGGAGCCCGGCATGGCCTTCAACCTCCGGAACAGGCACTTCCTCAAGGAGCTCGATTTCACGCCCCAGGAGTTCCGCTTCCTGGTGGACCTCGCGGCCGCGCTCAAGGCCGCCAAGTATGCGGGCACCGAGCAGCCCCGGCTGCGGGGGAAGAACATCGCGCTGATCTTCGAGAAAACCTCCACCCGCACCCGCTGCGCCTTCGAGGTGGCCGCGCACGACCAGGGTGCCACCACCACCTACCTGGACCCGTCCGGTTCGCAGATGGGCCACAAGGAGTCCGTCAAGGACACCGCCCGGGTGCTCGGCCGGATGTTCGACGGGATCGAGTACCGGGGTCACGGCCAGGAGATCGTCGAGGAGCTGGCCGAGCACGCCGGCGTCCCGGTCTGGAACGGTCTGACCGACGAGTGGCACCCCACCCAGATGCTGGCCGACGTGCTGACCGTCACGGAGCACACCGCGAAGCCGCTCACCGAGGTCGCCCTCGCCTACCTCGGCGACGCCCGCTCCAACATGGGCAACTCGCTGCTGGTCACCGGCGCCCTGCTGGGCATGGACGTCCGGATCGTCGCCCCGCGCGCCCTGTGGCCCGCCGAGGACGTGCAGAAGGCGGCGCAGGAGCTGGCCGGGCGCACCGGTGCCCGGATCACGCTGACCGAGGACGTGGCGGAGGGCGTGGCCGGCGCCGACTTCCTCTACACCGACGTCTGGGTCTCGATGGGCGAGCCCAAGGAGGTGTGGGCCGAGCGGATCGCGCTGCTCAGGCCGTACCAGGTGTCCATGGACACCGTCCGGGCCACCGGCAACCCGAACGTGAAGTTCCTGCACTGCCTGCCCGCCTTCCACGACCTCGGCACCGTGGTCGGGCGGCAGATGTACGAGGCGACCGGGATGACCGAGCTGGAGTGCACCGACGAGCTGTTCGAGTCGGCGCACTCCATCGTGTTCGACCAGGCCGAGAACCGCCTGCACACCATCAAGGCCGTCCTGGTCGCCACCCTGGGGTCGTGAGGGGCGGGCGCTACCGCTCCAGCTTGACGCAGCCCACCCGGTCGCCCGCCGCGTGCGGGCCGGCCGGGGTGCCCGCGTGCAGCACCAGCGAGCGCGCCTCGCCGGGCCGCGGCTGCCAGTCGACGGCGGTCGTGGCGGTGCCCGCGCCCCCGGCGTCGGTGCGCAGCACCAGCCGCAGCTCGTTGCGCTCGTTGGCGTACGCCGGGTCGGTGGACGGCTGCACCGGGTCGACCGCGTCCTGGTAGTGCGGCCCGGAGGCGGCCGGGTCGGCCCCGCAGGTGCCGGTGTGCAGGTGCACCGGGAACGTGTGGTCGGGGGCGAGGCCGGTGGCCGTCAGGGTGAGCACCGTGCGCCCGGGCTCCGAGCGGTCGGTGACGATCCGGGCGTGCGAGCCGTACGGGACCAGGTCCTGGGCGTAGCTGATCGCGGCCGGCGGGACGAAGGCGGTCGCCGGGTCGAAGGCCGCCTCCACGACGGAGGCCGGTGGGGCGGCGGGGGCGAGCAGGGCCAGCGGCAGCAGGGCGGAGGCGAGCGGAGCGGGCATCGGTCGGGGCCTTCCACGGGCAGGGCGACGGTCACCCTGCTAACGCGGCCGGGCCGCCGGGGACACCCGCGGGGTTCGGCCGCGCGGGGGCCCGGTCGGTCGTGGGGCCGCTGACCGGCCGCTGACCTGCGTCGAAACGCACCGGGGCATGCCTGCGGTGGTGATCGCGGCGGCATGCACTATGGTTTATCTCGACATCGAGATAACTGCCCCTTACGATATATCTCGACATCAAGATACTTGCCGAGAGGCGCTCGCCGGCGATGCGGCAAGGTAAGCCTAAGTAAGGCTGACCTTACCAGCGTGGCGGCCGGATATCGCACGAAGCACCCAGAAGGAGTCAGTCGTGTCCGCGAACAGCTTCGACGCCCGCAGCTCGCTGCAGGTGGGCGACGAGTCGTACGAGATCTTCAAGCTCTCCGCCGTCGAGGGTTCCGAGCGGCTGCCCTACAGCCTCAAGGTGCTGCTGGAGAACCTGCTCCGCACGGAGGACGGCGCGAACATCACCGCCGACCACATCCGCGCGCTCGGCGCCTGGGACGAGAACGCCCAGCCGAGCCAGGAGATCCAGTTCACGCCCGCGCGCGTGATCATGCAGGACTTCACCGGCGTCCCCTGCGTGGTCGACCTGGCCACCATGCGCGAGGCCGTCAAGGAGCTGGGCGGCGACCCGGCCAAGATCAACCCGCTGGCCCCGGCCGAGCTGGTCATCGACCACTCGGTCATCGCCGACAAGTTCGGCACCAAGGACGCGTTCACCCAGAACGTCGAGATCGAGTACGGCCGCAACAAGGAGCGCTACCAGTTCCTGCGCTGGGGCCAGACCGCCTTCGACGAGTTCAAGGTCGTCCCGCCGGGCACCGGCATCGTCCACCAGGTGAACATCGAGCACCTGGCCCGCACCGTCATGGTCCGCGGCGGCCAGGCCTACCCGGACACCTGCGTCGGCACCGACTCGCACACCACCATGGTCAACGGCCTGGGCGTGCTGGGCTGGGGCGTCGGCGGCATCGAGGCCGAGGCCGCGATGCTCGGCCAGCCGGTCTCCATGCTGATCCCGCGCGTCGTCGGCTTCAAGCTGACCGGCGAGCTGCCGGCCGGCACCACCGCCACCGACCTGGTGCTCACCATCACCGAGATGCTGCGCAAGCACGGTGTGGTCGGCAAGTTCGTCGAGTTCTACGGCGACGGCATCGGCTCCATCCCGCTGGCCAACCGCGCCACCATCGGCAACATGTCGCCGGAGTTCGGCTCGACCTGCGCGATCTTCCCGATCGACGCCGAGACCATCAACTACCTCAAGCTCACCGGCCGCGACGAGCAGCAGCTCGCCCTGGTCGAGGCGTACGCCAAGGAGCAGGGTCTCTGGCACAACCCGGCGCACGAGCCGGCCTACTCGGAGTACCTGGAGCTGGACGTCTCCACCGTCGTCCCGTCGATCTCCGGCCCGAAGCGCCCGCAGGACCGCGTGATCCTGGCCGAGGCCGCCGAGCGGTTCGCCGAGGCGCTGCCGACCTACTCCGCCGAGGCCTCGAAGCCGACCGCCGTCACCGCCCCCGACGGCTCGACCTACGAGATCGACAACGGCGCGGTCGTGATCGCCTCGATCACCTCCTGCACCAACACCTCCAACCCCTCCGTCATGCTGGGCGCCGCCCTGCTGGCGAAGAAGGCCGTGGAGAAGGGCCTGTCGGTCAAGCCCTGGGTCAAGACCACCCTGGCGCCCGGCTCCAAGGTCGTCATGGACTACTACGAGAAGGCCGGCCTGCTCCCGTACATGGAGAAGCTGGGCTTCAACCTGGTCGGCTACGGCTGCGTCACCTGCATCGGCAACTCGGGCCCGCTGCCCGAGGAGGTCTCGGCCGCCGTCAACGAGTCCGACCTCGCGGTCGTCTCGGTGCTCTCGGGCAACCGCAACTTCGAGGGCCGGATCAACCCCGACGTCAAGATGAACTACCTGGCCTCCCCGCCGCTGGTGGTCGCCTACGCCCTCGCCGGCAACATGAACATCGACATCACCAAGGACGCCCTGGGCCAGGACGCCGACGGCAACGACGTCTTCCTCGCCGACATCTGGCCGACCGAGCAGGAGGTCGCCGACACCGTCGCCGGCTCCATCGACGAGGCGATGTTCGACAAGGGCTACCAGGACGTCTTCGCCGGTGACCACCGCTGGCAGTCGCTCCCGGTCCCGACCGGCAACACCTTCGAGTGGGACGCCGAGTCCACCTACGTCCGCAAGCCCCCGTACTTCGAGGGCATGGCCAAGACCCCGAGCCCGGTGACCGACATCGCCGGCGCCCGCGTCCTGGCCAAGCTGGGCGACTCGGTCACCACCGACCACATCTCCCCGGCCGGCAACATCAAGCCGGGCACCCCGGCGGCGCAGTACCTGACCGCCAACGGCGTCGAGAAGCGTGACTTCAACTCCTACGGCTCGCGCCGTGGCAACCACGAGGTCATGATCCGCGGCACCTTCGCCAACATCCGTCTGCGCAACCAGATCGCGCCGGGCACCGAGGGCGGCTACACCCGCGACTTCACCCAGGCCGACGCCCCGGTGTCGTTCATCTACGACGCCTCGCAGAACTACCAGGCCGCCGGCACCCCGCTGGTCGTCCTGGCGGGCAAGGAGTACGGCTCCGGCTCGTCCCGCGACTGGGCCGCCAAGGGCACCGCGCTGCTCGGCGTCAAGGCCGTCATCGCCGAGTCCTACGAGCGCATCCACCGCTCGAACCTGATCGGCATGGGCGTCCTGCCGCTGCAGTTCCCGGAGGGCGAGAACGCCGAGTCCCTCGGCCTGACCGGCGAGGAGACCTTCTCCTTCACCGGCGTGACCGAGCTCAACGAGGGCCGCACCCCGAAGACCGTCAAGGTCAAGGCGGTCGGCGCGGACGGGACCGGCAAGGAGTTCGACGCGGTCGTCCGCATCGACACCCCCGGCGAGGCGGACTACTACCGCAACGGCGGCATCCTGCAGTACGTGCTGCGCTCGCTCATCGGCTGAGCCCGGGTGAGTGACTGAGGGGGCCGGACCGCACACCGCGGTCCGGCCCCTTTTGCATACCGCGCCGGAAGCGGACGTCCTCTTGTGCGTTCCCCGGTCCATGGACTAAACCTCTGTGCCATCTGGTCCAGACCATTTGACGCCGCCTCAGAGAACGGGTCCGGTATGCCCACTCGCGCCTCAGCGCTGCTCGCCGCCACCACCGTCGCCGCCCTGCTCGTCGCCCCCACCGCCGCGAACGCCGCGGAGAGCGGCCACCACGGGCCCGCCCTGAAGGGCCAGCGGGTCGGCTACTTCACCCAGTGGGGCGCCGACAGCTCCGCCAAGCGCGTCCAGGACTCCGGCCAGGCCGCCAGGCTGACCGTGATCAACTACGCCTTCGGCAACGTCTCCGCGGACGGCACCTGCTTCGAGAGCAACGACTCCGGCCAGGGCGACGCCCACAACGACTACCAACGCGCCTTCTCCGCCGCCGAGTCGGTGGACGGCGTCGCCGACGCCCCCGGCCAACGGCTCAAGGGCCACCTCAACCAGCTGCGCAAGCTCAAGGCGAAGAACCCGCAGCTGCGCACCGTCATCTCGCTGGGCGGCTGGAGCTGGTCCAAGTACTTCTCGGACGCGGCCGCCTCCGACGCCACCCGCAAGAAGTTCGTCTCCTCCTGCATCGACCTCTACCTCAAGGGCGACCTGCCGGTCCTGCCCGGCTCCCCGGAGGGCGGCGCGGGCGCGGCCGCCGGCGTCTTCGACGGCATCGACATCGACTGGGAGTACCCGGGCGGCGGCGGGGACGCCGGCAACGTGGTCCGTCCCGAGGACGGCCGCAACTACACCCTGCTGATGGCCGAGTTCCGCCGCCAGCTCGACGCGCTGAGCGGCCGGAAGGGCAAGCACTACCTGCTCACCGCCGCGGTCGCCGCCAACGAGACGGTCGCGGACCGGCTCGAACTGCCCGAGCTGAGCCGGTCGGTGGACTGGCTCAACCTGATGGCCTACGACCTGCACGGCCCCTGGGAGGGCAAGGGCCCGACCGACCACCAGGCCAACCTCTACTCGGACCCCGCCGACCCGGACGCCCGGCAGCGCAGCGCGGACGCCGCCGCCACCCACTACCAGGAGCGCGGCCTGCCCTCCCGGCAGCTCGTCCTCGGCGCCCCGCTGTACGGCCACGGCTGGACGGGCGTCGCCCCCGGCAAGCGCGGCGGCCTCCACCAGAGCGCCACCGCGGCCGCCCCGGACCACTCCTACGCCGAGCTCAACGCGCTGCCCGGCAAGGTGTACGTGGACCGCGACCACGGCGCGTCCTGGAAGTACGACGGCTCCACCTTCTACAGCTACGACACCGCCGAGGTGCTCACCGAGAAGGCCCGCTACGCGCGCTGGAACGACCTGGCCGGGGTGATGGTCTGGTCCCTGGACGGCGACGACGCCAAGGGCAGCGCGATCGCCGCCCTCGACCGCGGCCTGCGCCGGGACTGACCCCCGGGGGCCGACCTCCGGGACCGCCGCCCGGGACCGACCCGGCCGGGGCCGGTCCCGGCGCCGACCGGTACGTCGGAGGGGCCCGCCGACACGCGGTCGGCGGGCCCCACCGCAGTGGTGTCAGGCCCGGTCGCAGGCCTGGGCGCGCAGGGCGCGGGCCAGGTCGTCCCGGCGCTCCAGCACCAGCCGGCGCAGCGCCGGCGCGGCCTGCGGGTGGCCGTCCAGCCAGGTGTCCGCCTCGGCCAGGGTGTGCTCGTCGGTCTGGGCGATCGGGAAGAAGCCGCCGACGATCCGCATCGCGATCTCGATGGTCCGCTCCGCCCAGACCTTCTCCAGCAGCTTGAAGTACGGCGCCGCGTAGAGGGCGGTCAGGTCGCGCTGGGCGGGGATCGCGAAGCCCGCGCTGTTGGCCTCGACCAGGGCGCTCGGCAGCTCGTCCGAGTCGATCACGGCCGACCAGGCGGCGGCCTTGGCCTCCGGGGTGGGCCGGGCGGCCAGGCACTGGGTGTACTGGCGCTTGCCGCCGGCGGTGTTGTCGGCGGCCAGCTCCCCGGCGAGCTCCTCGTCGCCGGCCTGTCCGGCGGCGGCCAGGGCCAGCCACAGCGCCCAGCGCAGCTCCTGGTCGACCTCCAGGCCGTCGATCCGGGCGCTGCCGGCCAGCAGCCCGCGGACCAGGCCGAGGTGCTCGGCGCCGCCCGCGGTCTGGGCCAGGAAGCGGGCCCAGGCGAGCTGGTGGTCGCTGCCGGGGACGGCCCCGCGCAGCTCGCGCAGGGCGCCGTCGGCGAGCCGGCGGGCGCCCTCGGCGCGCCACTCGGGGGCGGCGTACAGGTCGACGGCGGTCTTGGCCTGGGCGTGCAGCGACTGCAGCACGCCGATGTTGCCCTCCTGGCCGGCGAAGCGCAGCACCAGGGCGACGTAGTCGCGGGCCGGCATCAGGCCGTCCCGGGTGAGGTTCCAGACCGCGGACCAGGCGAGCGCCCGGGCCAGCTCGTCGCGGATGTCGCCGAGGCCGGTGCGCAGGGCCTCCAGCGAGTCGGCGTCGAAGCGGATCTTGCAGTAGGTGAGGTCCTCGTCGTTGAGCAGGACCAGGTCGGGGCGCTGACGGCCGACGGCCTCGGCGACGACGGTGCGGGCGCCGGTGACGTCCAGCTCGATCCGCTCGGTGCGCAGCAGGGCGCCGTCGGCGTCCCGGTCGTACAGGCCGACGGCGATCCGGTGCGGGCGCAGGACATCGCCGTCCTGGAGGACGGCGAGTTCGGTGATCCGGCCCTCGGCGTCGGTGGTGACCTGCGGGGTGAGCGCGTTGACGCCGGCGGTCTGCAGCCAGGCGGCGGCCCAGCTCTTGAGGTCGCGGCCGCTGGTCTCCTCCAGCACGCCCAGCAGGTCGCCGAGTTCGGTGTTGCCGAAGGCGTGCCGCTTGAAGTAGCGGCGGGCGCCCTCGAAGAAGGCCTCCGAGCCGACGTAGGCGACCAGCTGCTTGAGGACGGAGGCGCCCTTGGCGTAGGTGATGCCGTCGAAGTTGAGCTTGGCGTCCTCGAGGTCGCGGATGTCGGCGGTGATCGGGTGGGTGGTGGGGAACTGGTCCTGCCGGTAGGCCCAGGCCTTGCGCTGGTTGGCGAAGGTGACCCAGGCGGAGGAGTAGCGGGTGCGGGCGCCGATCAGGCCGTAGGAGCCCATGAAGTCGGCGAAGGACTCCTTGAGCCACAGGTCGTCCCACCAGCGCGGGGTGACCAGGTCGCCGAACCACATGTGCGCCATCTCGTGCAGGACGACGTTGGCGCGGGACTCGTAGGCGGCGTCGGTGACCTTCGAGCGGAAGACGAACTCCTCCTTGAAGGTCACGCAGCCCGGGTTCTCCATCGCGCCGATGTTGTACTCGGGGACGAAGGCCTGGTCGTACTTGCCGAAGGGGTACGGGTAGTCGAACTCCTCGTGGAAGAAGTCGAGTCCGAGCTTGGTGACGCCGAGGATCTCCTCCGCGTCGAAGTGCGGGGCGAGCGAGCGGCGGCAGAGCGCGGAGAGCGGGATCTCCAGGGTGGTGCCGTCGGCGAGTTCGCGGCTGTAGTGGTCGGTGACCACGTGGTAGGGGCCGGCCACCACGGCGGTGAGGTAGGTGGAGATCGGCTTGGTCGGCGCGAACTCCCAGGTGCGGGTGTCGCCCTGGGCGGTGACGTTCTCGTGCACGGCGTTGGAGCGCACGTCCCAGGCGGCGGGGGCGGTCACCGTGAAGGTGAACGGGGCCTTGAGGTCGGGCTGTTCGAAGGTCGCGAACACCCGGCGGGCGTCGGCCGGCTCGTAGTGGGTGTAGAGGTAGGTCTCGCCGTCGGCGGGGTCGACGAAGCGGTGCAGGCCCTCGCCGGTGCGGCTGTAGGCGCAGTCGGCCTCGACGGTGAGGACGTTCTCGGCGGCCAGCCCGTCGATGTGCACCCGGGCGCCGTCGTAGGCGGTGGCCGGGTCCAGGGCGCGGCCGTTGAGGGTGACCGAGCGGACGGCGGGGGCCAGCAGGTCGAGGAAGGTGGCGGCGCCGGGCCGGTCGCAGCGGAAGGCGACGGTGGTGGTGGAGCGGAAGGTGGCGGCCGCCGGGTCGGGGGCCGAGCTCACGTCCAGCCGGACGCTGTAGCCGTCGACGGCCAGGACGCCGGCTCGCTGCTGTGCTTCCTCGCGGCTCAGGTTCTTGCCCGGCACGGCGGTACTCCTTTGTCCGGCCCGCACGGTGGTGCGTGCGTGGATGGTGCGGATCGGTGCGCGGTGTGCATCGCGCACGCAGGGGCATCCTTTCACGCCCGCCCCGGCCGGTACCATTGCACAGCCCGTCGCGTCCGGGGCCGGAATCAGCGGCGGCGCGCGGGTGTTGGGGTCCGGGTGGGGGCGACATCCCCTGCCTCGGAACACCTCACGAAGGACGAGACCCAGTGACGACTGCCGCTGAGCGCAAGACCGCCGACTTCTGGTTCGACCCGGCCTGCCCGTGGGCGTGGATGACGTCCCGCTGGCTGATCGAGGTCCAGCAGCTGCGTCCGGTCGACGTGCGCTGGCACGTGATGAGCCTGTCGGTGCTCAACGAGCACCGCGACCTGCCGCAGAGCTACCGCGAGCTGCTGGACAACGCCTGGGGCGCGGTGCGGGTCTGCGTCGCGGCCGCCCAGGAGCACGGCGACGAGGTGCTGGGCCGGCTGTACACCGAGCTGGGCCTGCGCTTCCACAACCAGGGCCTGCCGCAGAACCGGGAGACCGTCGAGGCCGCCCTGGTGGCCGCGGGCCTGCCCGTCGAGCTGGCGGACGCGGCCGGCACCGACGCGTACGACGAGGCCCTGCGCGCCTCCCACAAGGAGGGCATCACCCTGGTCGGCGAGGACGTCGGCACCCCGGTGATCGCGGTGGAGGGCGCGGACGGCGACCGGGTCGCCTTCTTCGGCCCGGTGGTCACCCCGGCCCCCAAGGGCGAGGCCGCGGCCCGGCTGTGGGACGGCACCCTGCTGGTGGCCTCCACCCCGGGTTTCTACGAGATCAAGCGCACCCGCACGGCCGGCCCGTCCTTCGAGTAGGCCCGGGCGGGCACGGCGAAGGCCCCGTACCCCGTGGGTACCGGGCCTTCGCCGTACGGGGCCTTCGCCGTCGTCCGTCAGCCGTCCGTCAGCGTGCCGCGGCCGCGTCCCGGCGCTGCTTGAGCAGCCCGGCCCCGCTCAGCAGGACGACCAGCACCCCGGCCGCGTACAGCTGCTGGCGGTTGCCCTCGGTGGTGGTCATCAGGGCGAGGATGCCGGCCACGGCGGCCGTCGCGACCCAGGTCAGGTACGGGTAGCCCCACATCTTCACGGTGAGCAGCTCGGGCGCCTCGCGCTCCAGCCGGCGGCGCATCCGCAGCTGGACGACGCAGATGAACAGCCAGACCACCAGGATGGCGACGCCGGTGGTGTTCATCAGCCAGGTGAACACGGTGTCCGGCCAGAACTTGGCGGCCAGCACGGCGCCGAAGCCGAACAGGCAGGAGGCCAGCACGGCCCGGCGCGGCACCCCGCCGGACACCTTGGCCAGCGCCTTGGGGCCCTGGCCGCGGCCGACCAGCGAGTACGCCATCCGGGAGGCGCCGTAGATGTTGGCGTTCATCGCGGACAGCAGCGCGATCAGCACCACCACCTCCATGATCGTCCCGGCCCCGGGCACCCCGAGGTGGCGCAGCACCGTGACGTACGGGCCGTCGGCGACGACCGACGGGTCCTTCCAGGAGACCAGGGTGACCACCAGGGCCATCGAGCCGATGTAGAAGATCGCGATCCGCCACACCGCGGTGCGCACCGCGTTGGCGACGTTCTTCTTGGGGTCGTCCGACTCGGCCGCGGCGATGGTGACCGTCTCCAGGCCGCCGTACGCGAAGACCGAGGCGAGCAGGCCGACGATCAGCCCGCTGACGCCGGTGGGCAGGAAGCCGCCCTGGCCGGTGAGGTTGGTGCTGCCGGGGGCGCCGGGGCCGATCACGCCGGCGACGCCGAGCCCGCCGATGACCAGGAAGGCGATGATCGCGGCGACCTTGACGGTGGCGAACCAGAACTCGAACTCGCCGAAGTTCTTCACCGCGGTGAGGTTGCTGGCGCAGAAGAAGACCATGAACAGGGCGACCCAGACCCAGGCGGAGACCCCGGGGACCCAGCCGTTGACGATCTTCCCGGCGGCGGTGGCCTCGGCGGCGACGCCGCAGCAGAGCATCACCCAGTACATCCAGCCGGCCGTGATCCCGGCCCAGGGGCCGATCTCCTTCTCGGCGTGCACCGAGAAGGAGCCGGAGGCCGGGCGGGCGGCGGACATCTCGCCGAGCATCCGCATGATCAGCATGACCAGCAGGCCGGAGAGGGTGAAGGCGAGGATGATCGCCGGCCCGGCGGCCGCGATGCCGGCGCCGGAGCCCACGAACAGGCCGGCGCCGATGACGCCGCCGAGGGCGATCATCGACAGGTGGCGCTGCTTGAGTCCGTGGCTGAGCTGCTGGCCACCGGACGGCGGGGGAGCCTCGGTGGTCCCGGGCGCCTGGGGCGCGGAGGTGGGGGCCATAGGGGTGGATCCAGACTGTGCGGAATGCGGCATGAGCTGTCCAATATCCGGGGACCCCGCTGTTCCTGCCAACGATGTCCGCCGCGGGCCCACCATGCGGACCGGGTGGTCACCGTGCGTGGCGGCCGGTTCGCCGAGAGTCGCCCGGAGCCGGTTCCGACAAGCTTCGTGGGCGGTGCTTTGTCCGAAACCGTGGCATCGGCGCGGTGGATCACCGCGTAGGTTCACAGGTGTTCACTCACCTGGACCTCACGGAGGAACCCCGATGGCCACTGCCACCACCCCGACAGCGCGTCGCGCCGTCCTCGCCGACCTGCTGCCCGCCGCCTCGACCCGCCTCGGCACCCAGGTCCGCGACCTCGCCCTGGTGGTCGGCGGCGCCGCGCTGACCGGTGTGGCCGCCCAGCTGTCGGTCAACGTGCCCGGCTCGCCGGTGCCGGTCACCGGCCAGACCTTCGCCGCCCTGCTGGTCGGCACCGCGCTGGGCGCCCGCCGCGGCGTCGCCTCGCTCGCGCTCTACCTGCTGGCCGGCGCGGCCGGCCTGCCCTGGTTCGCCGAGGGCACCTCCGGCTGGGCCATGCCGTCCTTCGGCTACGTGCTCGGCTTCGTCCTCGCCGCCGCCCTGACCGGCGCGCTGGCCCGCCGCGGCGCCGACCGCTCCCCGCTGAACACCGCGGTGACGATGGCGCTGGGCAGCCTGGCCATCTACGCCGTCGGCGTCCCGTACCTGGCGTTCAGCCTGCACGTCCCGCTGGCCCGCGCCGCCGAACTGGGCCTCTACCCGTACCTGGTCGGCGACGCGCTCAAGGCCGCCTTCGCCGCCGGCGCGCTGCCGCTCGCCTGGAAGCTGCTCGGCCGCCGCTGAGACCCGGACCCCCCGTTGTCGGGCCCGGGCGCACCCGCATGCCACACTCATGGCATGCGCGTGTACCTGGGCTCCGACCATGCCGGATACGAACTGAAGAACCACCTCGTGGAGTGGCTCAAGGGGGCCGGCCACGAGCCGGTCGACTGCGGGCCGCACATCTACGACGCCGAGGACGACTACCCGCCGTTCTGCCTGCGCGCCGCCGAGCGCACCGCCGCCGACGCGGACGCCCTCGGCATCGTGATCGGCGGCTCGGGCAACGGTGAGGCGATCGCCGCCAACAAGGTCAAGGGCGTCCGTGCGGCGCTGGCCTGGAGCGTGCAGACCGCCGAGCTCGGCCGTCAGCACAACAACGCCAACGTCATCTCCATCGGCGGCCGGATGCACACCGAGGACGAGGCCACCGAGTTCGTCGAGGTCTTCCTCAAGACCCCCTACAGCGGCGAGGCCCGGCACACCCGCCGGATCGAGATGCTGAGCGAGTACGAGACCACCGGCGAGCTCCCGCCGATCCCGGCCCACCACCCCCAGGGCTGATCCACCCGCCACCGACGGCCGGCCGCACCCTCCCGTGCGGCCGGCCGTCGCCGTCCGCGCGGCCCCCGGCGGCTGTGTCGTCGGCCACAGGCGCCCGCGCGCCCGCAGCTGCGCACGCGGGGCGCACGCGCCGCCCGCCGGCGCCGTACGCCCAACCGGCGCACGCCTCCTGACGGCGTGCCCGCCACCGGCCCGATCGGCCGAAACCCGCTGAGCGGCCCGCGCGCCGGGGCCGCCGCCCGCCCCCGGACCGTCGACGCCGGGCCGCACCCGTGGATAGGGTCGGACCCCATGGCTGGCAGACCGCCGGGCGCACCGCCCCAGACGACTGCGACGAGGCCCGGCGCCGCCCCGGCGTCCGAGCCCGTGACGGCCCGGCTGCGCAAGAGGCTCCGCCGGGCCCGCCGAAGGCTGCGCACGGCCGGTGTCGACTACTTCCGCGGCGGCGCCGCCGACTGGCCGGTGCTCTGCGCGCTGGCCCTGCTCGTCCCGCTGATGATCCTGCTCAACATCTGGATCCCGGACTGGGCCCCGCCCACCACCCTGGTCCTGCCGATCCTGGCCGGCGCGCTGCTGCTGCGCCCCGGCTCCCTGGTGGTGCTGTACGCGCTGGCCGCCCTCGGGCTGTCCGCCGAGTCCGTGATCCACACCGGCCAGCGGGTCGCCAGCGACAACCCGGAGGCCTACGTCTACGGCGTCACCCCCGGCGCGGCCCTGGTGGTCGGCGCCGCCGGGGTCGGCGGCCTGCTGCTGGCCCAGTTCCGGGCCCGGGTCGGCGTCCCCTGGTGGGGCGGCTCCACCATGCTGTTCGACCTGCGCGAGCGGCTGCGGGTGCAGAGCCGGGTGCCCGAGCTGCCGGCCGGCTGGCACGCCGACATGGCGCTGCGCCCGGCCGGCGGCCAGTCCTTCTCCGGCGACTTCGTGGTGGCCGCCCGCACCGGCCCCGGCCAGCGGCTGCTGGAGGTGGTCCTCGCGGACGTCTCCGGCAAGGGCATGGACGCGGGCTCGCGGGCCCTGCTGCTGTCCGGCGCCTTCGGCGGCCTGGTCGGCTCGCTGCCCGCGCACGACTTCCTGCCCGCCGCCAACGGCTACCTGCTGCGCCAGTCCTGGGAGGAGGGCTTCGCCACCGCCGTCCACCTGGTGCTGGACCTGGACAGCGGCGAGTACGAACTGCTCTCGGCCGGGCACCTGCCGGGCATGCAGCGGCTGGCCGGCGAGGGGCGCTGGGAGATCAAGGAGGCCGAGGGCCCGCTGCTCGGGATCTACGACGGCGCCAAGTTCGACGGCGTGCGCGGCCGGCTGAACCGGGGCGACGTGCTGATGCTGTGCACCGACGGCATGGTCGAGGAGCCCGGCCGGGACCTCGCCGAGGGCATGGACCGGCTGATGGGGGAGGCCGACCGGCTGGTCCCCGGCGGCGCCCCCGGCAGCGGTGCGGGCGCGGCGGGCGCGCTGATCGAGACGGTCGCCCGGGACATCAACGACGACCGGGCCGTACTGCTGCTCTGGCGCGACTGAGGCGGCTGTCCGCGTCATGTGCCACCGGCAGGGCCGTCGTGTCAAGCCTGGCAGCTGATCTTCGGCCATATCGGACGGCCCGTCGGCTGAGCGGATCCGCGACCTCCGCTCCACGTCCCCGGGCGTTTCCCGGCCGCTCAGCAGCGCCCCGCCGACGATTCGTCAGAACGGCTCCGCTATCGTCCCGGTCGGCGGAAACTCGTCCCGCAGCGCAGGATGTCGACGTCGGGCCGACTGTCAGACCTTTACGCAATCGGCACGGTCGACCACACTGAGTCCGGGCGGGACTGTTCAGGATTCGGGGGATGGGGGGCGACACGTGCGGCACACCAGACAGCGGGCCGGTGCGCGTTCCTCGGCCGGCGCTGTGCCGGACGGTCCGCGATTCCGCCTCGGGACCGTCGGACAGGCCGGGGTCCGGCTTCGCAGGTGCCGCCGGGCGGCGGCGCCACGCTATGAAACGAGGAAGTGAGTCCGGGTGGCACTCTCCGTCTCCGCGCTGGTCCTGTTCGCGATCCTGTGCATCATCTTCATCCGGAACAAGCAGCTGAAGATCCCGCACGCGATCGTCGCCGCCCTGTTCGGCTTCATGCTGCACGAGACCACGATGGCGACCTCCATCAACTCCCTGCTGGCCAACCTGGCGCACAGCATCTCCAGCATCACGGGGGGCTGACCCGGCCGGGCCGGACGGATCCCTCGCGCCCCGGAGGCGAGCGGGCGAGCAGCAGCTACCGGCCGGCCCTCCGGGCCTCCCGCCAGCGGGCGAACAGTCCCCGGGGGCGCGTCGCCGCCGGGGCCGGGGCACGCGCCGGCACGGGTGCCGGGGCGCCCGTCGGCGCGGCCGGGGCCGGTGCCGCCCGCTCCGCCGTCAGCAGCACGAACAGCCGCGCCCAGCACAGCCGTTCGCCGCGCGGCCAGTCCAGCGCGCGCAGCGCCGCGGAGGCCGCCTCCGACACCTCGCCGCCCACCCGGACCTCGGCGACGTCGTCGCCCGCCTTCCCGCCCAGGAAGAGCTTCACCCCGACCGGTCCCGGCCCGGTCAGCTCCCGCTCCAGGGCCGGCGCCAGCGCGGGCAGCACCCGGTGCTCGGCGAGCCAGGCCGCCAGGTGCTCGTTGCCGAAGCCGAACACCGCCGCCGGCCCCTGCACCGCCCGCCAGCCCGGGAGTTCGGGCAGGTTCGGGCGGTCGGCGTGGATCCCGCGCCCGTCGGCCAGCTCGACCAGCACCGAGGCGGTGGTGGTCGCCCACATCTTCACCGCGTTGGCGAGCTTCTCCTCCTCGGTCTTGCCGAGGCCGGGTGCGCAGTCCCACACCACCGGGGCGTCCGCCCGGCCCAGGTGGAGCACGAAGCCGAGGTCCACGTGCCCGGCGCCGCCGTCCTCCCCGGGGTGCTCGCGCACCGCCACCGCGGTGGTCCCGGGGCCGCGTACCACCTCGCCGTCCGGGTGGAAGTCCTGGCCCAGTCGTGCCATCTCCCGGACCACACAGCGCTGTATGACCGCCAGTCGCTCCTGCGGACCCACGGGACTCCTCCACTCCGGGAGCGCGGCGCCACGGGTCGCGCTCGAACTGCGCTCGAACGCCGCCGAGGCTATCGGCCCGACCGCCGTGCGGGAAACCGTGCGGACGCCTTCTCCCTGCGGTCGCGGATTTGTCCGGAATGCCCCACTTTGGGGAGCGGAACCCGACAGCCGCCCGCCTGGAGAGCCCGCATGGCCCGCACCGCCCCGACGCCCCCCGTGCCCCACCCGGCCGCCCTGGCGGACCTGCTCGCGGGCCCGGACGGCTCCGGCCTGGTCGCCGAGGTGGAGGCCTACCTCGCCTCGCTGCCCGCCCCCGCGCGCACCCCCGGACCGTACGTCTGCCGCTACGGGAGCGTCCTGCGCCCCTGGCACGCCGGCCACCCGGAGCCCCGGGCCACCCTGCTCGACCGGGCGCTGCGCCGCCCCGCCCGGCCCGTCCCGGTCACCGCCGCCGACCACCTGCGGCTCGCCTCCCGCTACATCGGCGTCCACGGCTGGCTGCAGGGCGCGATGTGGGACGCCACCGGGCGGGTCTGCCTGCTCGGCGCCCAGGCCGCCGTCCTGGCGTACGGCTACGGCACCCCGGCGACCGTGCGGGCCGGCCGGGTCCAGCTGATGGAGGTGCTGCACGCCACCGGCCGCCCGGCGCGCTCCCCGGACGAGTACAACGACCGCCCCGCCACCCGGGAGGGCGACGTCCACCTGCTGCTCGACCGGGCCGCCGCCCGGGCCGCCCGGCTGGGGCTCTGAGGCGCCGCACGGGCCCGGGAACGCCGACGGCCCCGGTGCGCTGGGCGCACCGGGGCCGGGCCGGAAGAGCGGGTGACGAGAATCGAACTCGCGTGACTAGTTTGGAAGACTAGGGCTCTACCATTGAGCTACACCCGCGCGAAGCCGCCGACCGTTCCCGGTCGGAAGTTCGGGGGACAGCGTACCCGCTCCGGTCCCTTCCGTGCACACCGCACTCCGCGCGCACCCCCTTCCGCGATGCTCCCGCCGTGCCCCGAATAAGTCGACGAGCCGTACAGGCCCGGCGTGTACGCTTCCTCTCGGCACCACGGGGTGTGGCGCAGTTTGGTAGCGCGTCCGCTTTGGGAGCGGAAGGCCGTCGGTTCGAATCCGGTCACCCCGACAGTGCGGCAGGGTCTCGCCCACCGGGGCGGGGCCCTGTTCTGTTCGGGCGGTACGGTGGCGCCTGGCGTCCGCCTTTCGTGGTACCGGTAGGATGGGGCGCTGGCGGTAGTCCCTGTGGCGTCAACCCAGGTCAACCGCCCGAGGGCGAGGAGTCAAGCTCACCGTCCACCCACACGGGAGATGCAGCTCCAACCGCCCATCGCCCGTCTCGTCCGACCCACCCGTACCGGCTCCGGCCGGGCGTGCGGGCCGGGCGGAGACAACCTGACCGCAAGCCCCTAGGAGACCTAACCGTGAAGAGCGCCGTCGAGACTCTGAACCCGACCCGGGTTCGACTCACCGTCGAGGTGCCCTTCGAGGAGCTCAAGCCCAGCCTCGACGCGGCGTACAAGAAGATCAACCAGCAGGTCACGGTTCCGGGCTTCCGCAAGGGCAAGATCCCGGCTCGCGTCATCGACCAGCGCTTCGGCCGCGGTGCCGTGCTGGAGGAGGCCGTCAACGACGCCCTGCCGCGCTTCTACACGCAGGCCGTCGACGAGGGCAAGATCGAGGTCCTCGGCCAGCCCGACATCACCAACATCGAGGGTGTCGAGAAGATCGCCGACGGTGGTGACCTCAAGTTCACCGCCGAGGTGGACATCCGCCCGGAGATCACCCTGCCGGAGTTCTCCTCCATCGAGGTGACCGTCGACCCGATCGTCGTCTCCGACGAGGACATCGAGAAGTCCCTCGAGCAGCTGCGCGAGCGCTTCTCCTCGGTCAAGGACGTCGAGCGCGCCGCCGCCGAGGGCGACATCGTGGTCGTCGACCTGATCGCCAAGGTCGACGGCGAGGTGCCGGACGACGGCACCGCCACGGGCGTCAGCTACGAGATCGGCTCGGGCCGCCTCATCGACGGCATCGACGAGGCCGTGCTCGGCCTGTCGGCCGGCGCGGAGAAGACCTTCGAGACCGAGCTCAAGGGTGGCACCCAGGCCGGCAAGACCTCCGAGGTCACCGTCACCGTCACGGCCGTCCAGGAGAAGGAGCTGCCGGAGCTGGACGACGAGTTCGCCCAGCTGGCCAGCGAGTTCGACAGCCTGGAGGACCTGCGTGCCGACTCCCGCAAGCGCCTGGAGCGCATGAAGGAGTACGACCAGGCCACCCAGGCCCAGGAGAAGGTCCTCGACGCGCTGCTCACGCTGGTTGAGATCGAGTACCCCGAGAAGCTCCTGAAGGACGAGATCGAGACCCGCAAGCACAACCTCGAGCACCACCAGCTCGAGCCGATGGGTCTGAACATCGACACCTACCTGGAGACCCAGGGCAAGTCCCGCGAGGAGTGGGAGGCGGAGATCGAGGAGCAGGCGAAGAAGGGCATCAAGACCCAGTTCGTCCTGGACCAGATCGTCGCCAACGAGGAGCTGGGGGTCAACCAGGAGGAGCTCACCGAGCACCTCATCCGCCGTGCGGCCGGCTCCGGCCTCACCCCGGACCAGTTCGCCCAGCAGGTCGTCCAGGGCGGTCAGGTTCCGCTGCTGGTCGGCGAGGTCGCCCGCGGCAAGGCGCTGGCCACCGTGGTCGAGGCCGCCAAGGTCGTCGACACCGAGGGCAACGAGATCAACTTCGACGACGAGGACGAGACGGCCGAGACCGTCGAGGCCGCCGCCGAGGAGAAGACCGAGGAGAGCACCGAGGCCTGAGTGCCCCGGTAGCCCCCTGAGGCGCTGCAACGGGCCCGGACGCCGCTACGGCGTCCGGGCCCGTCGTCGTCCCACCGCGCACCCGGGTGCCCCCGCGACCCTGCGCTCACAGCGAACAGTTCTGCGTGAGGGATTCTGCGGCCGGGCCTGCGCGTTAGGGTCCTTGGACAGCAACAATCACGACGTGATACCCGGAAGCTGTGCGACACCGTGACGGCCGCCCGGCGACCGTCCACATCGACTGAGCAGGTGGCTAAGTGACGTTCCCGCAGATGCAGATGGGCCCGATGGCGCCGCACGCCGCCTCTGGTGACGTGCTCGGCGGCCTGGGTGACCAGGTCTACAACCGGCTGCTCAACGAGCGGATCATCTTCCTCGGCCAGCAGGTCGACGACGACATCGCCAACAAGATCACCGCGCAGCTGCTGCTGCTGGCCGCGGACCCCGAGAAGGACATCTTCCTCTACATCAACTCCCCGGGCGGCTCGATCTCGGCGGGCATGGCGATCTACGACACCATGCAGTACATCAAGAACGACGTCGTCACCATCGCCATGGGCATGGCCGCCTCGATGGGTCAGTTCCTGCTGACCGCCGGCGCCAAGGGCAAGCGCTTCTCGCTGCCGAACGCCAACATCCTGATGCACCAGCCCTCCGCGGGCCTCGGCGGCTCCGCCACGGACATCCGCATCCAGGCCGAGCAGCTGCTCCGCACCAAGAAGCGGATGTCCGAGCTGATCGCCTTCCACAGCGGCCAGTCCTTCGAGCAGATCACCCGGGACTCCGACCGCGACCGCTGGTTCACCCCGGAGGAGGCCCTGGAGTACGGCCTCATCGACGCGATCATGCACAGCGCCGCGGACGTCCCCGGCGGCGGCGGCACGGGCGCCTGAGCCTCGGCCCGGCCCACGAGACCACAGCCACAACGCCCCGGAGGACAAGAACCCCCATGAACATCCCCAGCCTGTCGGCCGCCAAGGCCCGCGTCGAGGACATGCGCGCCGAGGGTCGCTACATCGTCCCGCGCTTCGTCGAGCGCACCACGCAGGGCATCCGCGAGTACGACCCGTACGCCAAGCTGTTCGAGGAGCGCATCATCTTCCTCGGCTCGCAGGTCGACGACGTCTCGGCGAACGACATCATGGCGCAGCTGCTGTGCCTGGAGTCGATGGACCCGGACCGCGAGATCCAGATGTACATCAACTCGCCCGGCGGCTCGTTCACGGCCCTGACGGCCATCTACGACACCATGCAGTACGTCAAGCCGGACATCACCACGGTCTGCATGGGCCAGGCGGCCTCCGCCGCGGCCGTGCTGCTCGCCGCCGGCACCCCCGGCAAGCGGATGGCGCTGCCGAACGCCCGCATCCTGATCCACCAGCCGTACACCGAGACCGGCCGCGGCCAGGTGTCCGACCTGGAGATCCAGGCCAAGGAGATCTTCCGGATGCGCGAGCAGCTGGAGCAGATGCTCTCCAAGCACTCCAACAAGCCGGTGGAGCAGGTGCGCGAGGACATCGAGCGCGACAAGATCCTGACCGCCGAGGAGGCCCTGGAGTACGGCCTGGTGGACCAGATCATCTCGACCCGCAAGACCTCGCTGACCTCCTGAGGCCGGTTCCGTCGGGGGGGGGGGGGCCCCCCGGTGGGGGGCCCCCCCCCCCCCCGCGGGGGGGGCGGGGGCGCCCCCCGGGGGGGTTAAAATAGCCCCCGGCGGTGGGGCGAACCCCCCGACAGGTCGGGAAAACGCGCCCCGCCCA
>NZ_JBIAXC010000065.1:0-46812 GCF_042896295.1 Kitasatospora sp. NPDC001309
GGTCTGAAAATCACCCGTTACGCCGCTCTCCGCACCCACCCCCTCCACCGCCCCCTCCCGCAGCGCGTCCCTCTCGCCTTGGGCGGGTGAGGGGGGAGGTGGGTGGGGAGGTGGGTTGGTGGGTGGGGGTATGGCGAAGCCGCCGCGGCCCGGGTGGGGTGGCGGCGGCTTCGGTGGGGTGGTCAGGCCTTGCGGAGTTGGAAGGCGAGGCCGAGGGAGTCGTCGGTGAAGGTGTCGGAGGTCCAGTCGGCTGCGCCGGCGGCGAAGTCGGTGGCGAGGACCTCTTCGGCGACGAGGGGGCCGTGTTCGGCGATGGCCTCGGCGGTCTCCTCGGAGGTGGCGCGCCAGCGGAGGACGATGCGGTCGGCGACGTCGAGGCCGGAGTTCTTGCGGGCTTCCTGGATCTGGCGGATGGCGTCGCGGGCGATGCCGAGGCGCTTGAGTTCGGGGGTGATGGCCAGGTCGAGGGCGACGGTGGCGCCGGACTCGTTGGCGACGGCCCAGCCCTCGCGGGGGGTTTCGGTGATGATGACCTCGTCGGGGGAGAGGGTGATCGGTTCACCGTTCAGGTCGACGCCGGTCTCGCCGGTGGCGCGCAGTTCGGCGGCGAGGCGGGCGGCGTCGGTGGCGGCGACCGCCTTGGCGACGTCCTGCACGCCCTTGCCGAAACGCTTGCCGAGGGCGCGGAAGTTGGCCTTGGCGGTGGTGTCGACGAGCGAGCTGCCGACCTCGGCGAGGGATTCGAGGGTGGCGACGTTGAGCTCCTCGGCGATCTGCGCGCGCAGGTCGGCGGGCAGCTCCTCCCAGCCCTGGGCGGCGATCAGCGCGCGGGAGAGCGGCTGACGGGTCTTCACGCCGGACTCGGCGCGGGTGGCCCGGCCGAGTTCGACCAGGCGGCGGACCAGGGCCATGTGGCGGGAGAGGTCGGTGTCGATCAGGGTCTCGTCGGCCTCGGGCCAGGTGGCCAGGTGGACGGAGGCCGGGGCCTGGGGGTCGGTGGGGACGACGAGGTCCTGCCAGACCTGCTCGGTGATGAACGGGGTGAGCGGGGCCATCAGGCGGGTGACGGTTTCCAGCGCCTCGTGCAGGGTGGCGAGCGCGGCGGCGTCGCCCTGCCAGAAGCGGCGGCGGCCGCGGCGGACGTACCAGTTGGAGAGGTCGTCGACGAAGCCGGAGAGCAGCTTGCCGGCGCGCTGGGTGTCGTAGGCCTCGAAGGCCGCGTCGACCTCGCGGACCAGGGTGTTCAGCTCGGAGAGCACCCAGCGGTCCAGCTGCGGGCGGTCGGCCGGGGCCGGGTCGGCCGCGGACGGCGCCCAGTTCGAGGTGCGGGCGTACAGGGCCTGGAAGGCGACGGTGTTCCAGTAGGTGAGGAGGGTCTTGCGGACCACCTCCTGGATGGTGCCGTGGCCGACCCGGCGGGCCGACCAGGGCGAGCCGCCGGCCGCCATGAACCAGCGGACCGCGTCGGCGCCGTGCTGGTCCATCAGCGGGATCGGCTGCAGGATGTTGCCCAGGTGCTTGGACATCTTGCGGCCGTCCTCGGCCAGGATGTGGCCCAGGCAGACGACGTTCTCGTAGCTGTTCCTGTCGAACACCAGGGTGCCGACGGCCATCAGCGTGTAGAACCAGCCGCGGGTCTGGTCGATCGCCTCGGAGATGAACTGCGCCGGGTAGCGCTTCTCGAACAGCTCCTTGTTCTGGTACGGGTAGCCGTACTGGGCGAAGGGCATCGAGCCCGAGTCGTACCAGGCGTCGATGACCTCGGGCACGCGGGTGGCGGTGCCGCCGCAGTCGCGGCAGGCGAAGGTGACCGCGTCGATGTACGGGCGGTGCGGGTCGAGGCCGCTCTGGTCGGTGCCGGTGAGCTCGGACAGTTCGGCCAGCGAGCCGACGCAGGTGAGGTGGTTCTCCTCGCAGCGCCAGATCGGCAGCGGGGTGCCCCAGTAGCGGTTGCGGCTGAGCGCCCAGTCGATGTTGTTGTTCAGCCAGTCGCCGAAGCGGCCGTGCTTGACCGTCTCCGGGAACCAGTTGGTGGCCTCGTTCTCGCGGATCAGCGCGTCCTTGACGGCGGTGGTCCGGATGTACCAGGACGGCTGCGCGTAGTAGAGCAGTGCGGTGTGGCAGCGCCAGCAGTGCGGGTAGCTGTGCTCGTACGGCAGGTGGCGGAAGAGCAGGCCGCGCTCCTTGAGGTCCGCGACCAGGGCCTCGTCGGCCTTCTTGAAGAACTGGCCGCCGACCAGCGGGACCTCGGGGGAGAAGGTGCCGTCGGCCAGCACCGGGTTGACCACCGGCAGGCCGTACTTGCGGCAGGTCGCGAGGTCGTCCGCGCCGAAGGCGGGGGACTGGTGGACGATGCCGGTGCCGTCCTCGGTGGTGACGTAGTCGGCGTTGAGGACGTAGTGGGCGTCCTCGATCTCGACCAGGTCGAAGGGGCGGCGGTAGGCCCAGCGCTCCATCTCGGCACCGGTGAAGGACTCGCCGGTGGCCTCCCAGCCCTCGCCGAGGGCCTTGGCGAGCAGCGGCTCGGCGACGACCAGCTGCTCGGTGCCGTCGGTGGCCACCACGTAGGTGACCTCCGGGTGGACGGCGGCGGCGGTGTTGGAGACCAGGGTCCACGGGGTGGTGGTCCAGACCAGCAGAGCGGCCCGGCCGGCCAGCGGGCCGCTGGTCAGCGGGAAGCGGACGAACACCGAGGGGTCGACCACGGTCTCGTAGCCCTGGGCCAGCTCGTGGTCGGACAGGCCGGTGCCGCAGCGCGGGCACCAGGGGGCGACCCGGTGGTCCTGGACCAGCAGGCCCTTGTCGAAGATCTGCTGGAGCGACCACCAGACGGACTGGACGTAGGAGGGGTCCATCGTCCGGTAGGCCTCGTCGAGGTCGACCCAGTACCCCATGCGGGTGGTCAGCTCGGCGAAGGCGTCGGTGTGGCGGGTCACCGAGTCGCGGCACTTGGCGTTGAACTCGGCGATGCCGTAGGCCTCGATGTCCTGCTTGCCGGAGAAGCCGAGCTCCTTCTCGACGGCCAGCTCGACCGGGAGGCCGTGGCAGTCCCAGCCGGCCTTGCGGGCGACGTGGTAGCCCTTCATGGTCCGGTACCGGGGGAAGACGTCCTTGAAGACGCGGGCCTCGATGTGGTGGGCCCCGGGCATGCCGTTGGCGGTCGGCGGACCCTCGTAGAACACCCACTCGGGGCGGCCCTCGGACTGCTCCAGGCTGCGCTGGAAGACCTTGTTGTCCTGCCAGAACGAGAGGATCCGGTGTTCGAGGGCGGGGAGATCGACCTGGGCGGGGACGGGGTTGTAGGTGTTCATCGCGGGTGTCTACCTCCGGCGGATGCTGGGACTGAATCCTCCGGAGGGACGAGACGGCCTTCGCCGACCCGCGGTACCACCCTCCTTGGCCGCGGTGGTGCGGTGCGGCCCTCTTGTTTGGGTTGCTGCCGGGTCTAGTGGGCCGCCGTGGTGGCGGCCGTTCTTCCGGCGGCTCCGGGGTGATCTTCCCGCCGTGCACACCCCCGGGCTCGCACCGTCCCCGGGTCGCTGGTGGCTGCGTACGTCGGTACTCGTCCCATCTGCGCCTTGCAGGGCCAGTGTATCGGCCGGGTGAGACGGTTTGTCCAAAGGGATTCGGGGGAGTGGGTTGCGGGGGCCCGTCCGGGCCCGTCCGGGCCCGTCCGGGCCGGTCGGCGGGGGCGGTTAGGCGGGGGTGGGGTGGGCACAAGTCTGTCAGCGCGCGGGGCGTGGCGGCTGGGGCGGCTGCCTGGGTGGGATCATCCTGAGGCGCCGGTATGTCATGTTGTGACCGGTTTTGATCGGGATTATCGTTCCGGCACTGGAGGCCGCCGGGAACCGGCGGCTCGGTTCGTTCGTAGATGGGGTCGAAGCCATGGCTGAGAAGGCAACCGGCGCGGGTACCGCCACCAAGCGGGCACGCAAGGCCGTGGCGGCCGATCCAGGGGAGGGGACCGTGACCACTACCGCACCTCAGAAGACCAGCACCGACACCGTCACCGTGCCGCGCGGCGCGGAGTCGGTCGACCCGGCCACGCTGCCCGTCCGGCCGGGCGAGGACCCCTGGACCTCCGAGGAGGTCCACGAGCTGCACGACGAGCTGATCAGCGACCTGGAGCGGCTGCGCGGCGAGATCGACGCCGCCGAGGCGGCGATCTCCGGGCTGATGCGCGACTCCAACGACGGAGCCGGCGACGACCAGGTGGACGCCGGTACGAAGAACATCTCGCGGGAGAGCGAGCTGGCGCTCGCCAACAACGCGCGGGACAGCCTCGCCCAGACCGAGCGCGCGCTGGAGCGGCTGGAGGGCGTCGGCTTCGGCACCTGCGAGTCCTGCGGGCAGGCCATCGGCAAGGCCCGGATGCAGGCCTTCCCCCGGGCGACGCTCTGCGTGCAGTGCAAGGCCAAGCAGGAACGCCGCTGAGGAAGCCCGCCGACCGGACCGGCGGGCCGGGCGACCGGGGCGACGCGGGGGGTCGGGCTTGCCGTACGCTCGACCCCGTAACCTCGCCTGACCCGTCGGTACGGACGCGTTCAGGCCCTCATGGGCTCACATCGGCAGCGGAGCGGATCATCAGTACGCAAGGTTCCCCCCAGACCCGGGACGACGCCGTCCCGAACCCCGCCGATGGCGTGGAGGTGGCCGTGGCCGAGTCCACCGGGCCCGCGGACGGCGGGGCGGCTCCCGCGGGCGACGAGTCCGTCCCCGCGGCGGACGGTGCGGTCGCCGCCGGTGCCACGGCGGTGGAGAAGCCCAAGGGCCCGCGCCGGGTCGGGGTGCTGCTGGTCGTCGCCGTCCTGGCGTTCCTGATCGACCTGGCCAGCAAGCTGCTGGTCGTCGCCAAGCTGGAGAACCACGCGGGGATCAAGGTGATCGGCGACGTCGTCACCCTCCAGGTGATCCGCAACTCCGGCGCCGCCTTCGGCATGGGCCAGGCGCTGACCGTGGTCTTCACCATGATCGCCTCCGCCGTCATCGTGGTGATCTGGCGGATCGCCCGCCGGCTGTACAGCCTCCCGTGGGCGATCGCGCTCGGGATGCTGCTCGGCGGCGCGCTCGGCAACCTCACCGACCGGCTGTTCCGCGCGCCGGGCGTCTTCCGCGGCCACGTCGTGGACTTCATCTCGGTCCAGCACTTCGCGGTCTTCAACCTCGCCGACTCGGCGATCGTCTGCGGCGGCATCCTCGTGGTGCTGCTCTCCTTCCGCGGCAGCAACCCGGACGGGACCGTCCACCAGCAGCCGGAGAAGAGCGGGAAGTAGCCCTCAGGCCGCCGGCCGGAGCAGCGAGGGGGAAGGGGCGCGGCGGGTTTCCGGCATACTCGTACGGGTGAGTACCGCAGCGCAGATCCGCAGCCTCCCCGTTCCCGACGGCCTGGAGGGCGAGCGCCTCGACGCCGCCCTCGCCCGGATGTTCGGCTTCTCCCGGACCAAGGCCGCCGAACTGGCCGCCGACGGCAAGGTGACGCTCGACGGCGCCGTGGCCGGCAAGTCGGACCGGGTGACCGCCGGTTCCTGGCTGGAGGTCGAGATCCCCGCCCCCGCCGCCCCGGTGCAGATCGTGGCCGAGGCGGTCGAGGGCATGCGGATCGTCCACGACGACGACGACATCGTGCTGATCGACAAGCCGGTCGGCGTCGCCGCGCACCCGAGCCCCGGCTGGACCGGCCCCACCGTCATCGGCGGACTCGCCGCGGCCGGCTACCGGATCTCCACCTCCGGCGCCGCCGAGCGCCAGGGCATCGTGCACCGGCTGGACGTCGGCACCTCGGGCCTGATGGTCGTCGCCAAGTCCGAGCGGGCCTACACCGACCTCAAGCGGCAGTTCCACGACCGGATCACCGACAAGCGCTACCACACGCTGGTCCAGGGCCACCCGGACCCGCTGAGCGGCACCGTCGACGCGCCGATCGGGCGCCACCCCAGCTCGGACTGGAAGTGGGCGGTGACCCGCGACGGCAAGCCGTCCGTCACCCACTACGACCTGATCGAGGCGTACCGGGCGGCCTCCCTGATGGCGATCAAGCTGGAGACCGGCCGCACCCACCAGATCCGCGTCCACATGTCGGCGCTGCGCCACCCCTGCGTCGGCGACCTGACGTACGGCGCCGACCCGACGCTGGCCAAGCGGCTGGGGCTGACCCGGCAGTGGCTGCACGCCGTCTCGCTCGGCTTCGAGCACCCGTCGGACGGGCAGTGGGTCGAGTTCAGCAGCGAGTACCCGGCCGACCTGCAGAAGGCGCTGGACATCATCGCGGCGGAGAGCTGAGATGACCGTCTCGGTGCGGGTCCGGGTCGCCGAGGGCGAGGCGGACCTGGAGCTGGTCCGGGCCATCCGGCGCGAGGTGTTCGTGGTCGAGCAGAACGTGCCGGAGGAGCTGGAGTACGACGCGTACGACGCGACCTCGGTGCACGTGCTGGCCGTGGGCGCGGACGGGGCCGGGCTCGGGACCGGGCGGCTGATCTTCGGTGACGAGGCGCTGGAGCTGACCGGGGGTGTCGAGGGCCGGGTGCTGCTCGGGCGGCTCGCGGTGGTGGCGGCGGCCCGGGGGACGGGGCTCGGGGCGGACCTCGTCCGGGCGATCGAGGCGGCCGGGCGCGAGCGCGGGGCCGTCGAGGTCGAGCTGCACGCGCAGGTGCAGGCGCTCGGGTTCTACGAGCGGCTGGGGTACGCGGCGGAGGGGCCGGTGTACGAGGACGCCGGGATCCCGCACCGGACCATGACGAAGGTGATCTAGCGGCGCGTCCGTCGGACGGGCCCTGGTGGCGGTTCGCGCAGATCCCCGCGCCCCCTCTTCGGGGCGTGGGGATTTTTCGTGCGGGTGGGGGCGGGCGCGCGGGTCAGTCGGGGGTGGTGCGCAGGCGGGGGAGGGCGTGGGGGTGTTCGTCACGCAGGTGGGCGATGAGTTGCTCGCGGATGTCGAAGCGGAGTCGGGCGGCGTCGTCGGGGGTGCGGGCGGTCATGGTGGCGCGGACGAGGATGGTGCTGGGGGTGGTGTCGGTGACGTCGAGGGCCCACTCCTCGCCGTCCCAGCGGGGGTGCCGCTCCAGCAGGGTGTGCAGGGTGGTGCGGAGCTCGTCGACCCGGGTGGTGTGGTCGAGGTGGAGCAGGACGGCGGCGAGCAGGCCGGGGTCGCGGCGGGTCCAGTTCTCGAAGGGCCTGTTGACGAAGTAGGAGACCGGGACGACCAGTCGGCGGTAGTCCCAGAGCCGGACCACCAGGTAGGAGAGGGTGATCTCCTCGACGGTGCCCTGCTGGCCGTCCACCACCACGGTGTCGCCGATCCGGACGGTGTCGCCGAAGGCGATCTGCAGGCCGGCGAAGAAGTTGCCCAGGGTGCTCTGGGCGGCGATGCCGGCCACGATGCCGATCAGGCCGGCCGAGGCGAGCAGGCTGGCGCCGACGGTGCGCATCGCGGAGAAGGTCAGCAGCATCACGGCGAGGGTGACCACGACGATCACCGCGCTGACCACCCGGCGCAGCATGCCGACCTGGGTGCGCACCCGCTGCACCCGGGCCGGGTCGTCGGAGACCGACTCGTACCGGCGGAGCAGCGCCTCCAGGACGGCGGCCGCCACGCGGACGGTGAGCCAGCCGAGGGAGGCCATCAGGAGCAGCAGGAGCAGGTGGTGGGCGCCCTCGTCCTCGGTCAGGTGGAAGGTCCGTTTCAGCGGGTTGGCGGCGAGCAACAGGGCTGAGACGACGGCGAGTTGGAGCGGGATCCGGCAGCGGCGGAGCAGTGCCCAGACCGGGGCCTCCGGGTGGCCGGCGCTGATCCGCTGGAGGGCCTGGTCGACGGTCCAGCCCACCGCGAGGGTGGCGGCGACGGTGGCGAGCAGGGTGATCAGCGGCCAGAGCACGGGGGACCTTCTCGGTGGGGGAGAGGCGGGTGAGCCGTACGATACCGGCCTTCAACGGGCGGAACCGGACGAAAAGGGGTGGCGGCTTTATCGGACGCCTACCCCGGCGGCGGATACGATCAGCCCCCATGGAGCTCGGTGGGGCATGGCGTCGATGGCGCGGACGGGGAACGTCGGTGCGGCGCAAGCTGCTCGCCGGGGCGGTGGCCCTGGTGGCGGTCGCCGGGGTGGGCACGGCGGCGGTGGCGTCCGGCGGCGAGCAGTCGGTCCGTCAAGAGGATCGTTTCCTCAGCATGCCGGAGACGCCCGGCAGCACCCAGCAGGTCCAGGTGGACACCTCCTTCTTCACCACCGGCACCTCCCCGCGCCCCGCCGTCCTGCTCGCGCACGGCTTCGGCGGCTCCAAGGAGGGCGAACGGGACCGCGCCCAGCAGCTGGCCCGGCAGGGCTACGCGGTGCTGACCTGGTCCGCGCGCGGCTTCGGGCACTCCGGCGGGAAGATCGGGCTGAACGCGCCCGACCGGGAGGTCGAGGACGTCAAGCACCTGGTGGACTGGCTCGCCCAGCGGCCCGAGGTGCAGCTGGACGGGCCCGGCGACCCCCGGGTCGGGATCACCGGGGCCTCGTACGGCGGGGCAATCTCGCTGCTGGCCTCGGCCTACGACCACCGGATCGACGCGGTGGCCACCCAGATCACCTGGTGGAACCTGGCCGACGCGCTGTTCCCCCAGGGGGTGCAGGGCTCGGGTGCGGCGGACGGCGTGTTCAAGAAGCTGTGGGCCGGGATCTTCTTCACCACCGGCTCGGCCGGGGACCTCGGGCCCTCGGGCGGTGCGCCGCGCAGTGGGGCCACTGCCGGGAGCGGGGCCGGGAACGCGGGCACCGCCGGGAGCGGGAGCGGGGCTGCGGCGGACGCGGCGGCGGACGGGCAGGTCGGCTGCGGGCGGTTCCTGGACGCGCTCTGCCAGATGTACGACCGGGTGGCGACCGCCGGGCACGCCGACCCGGAGGCCGTCGCGCTGCTGGACAGGTCCAGCCCGTCCTCGGTGGCGGCGCAGCTCAAGGCCCCCACCCTGGTGGTACAGGGCCAGCAGGACTCGCTGTTCCCGCTCGACCAGGGCGACCGGATCGCCCGGGCGGTCGCGGCCAACGGCGCGCCCGTCTCGGTGGACTGGTTCGCGGGCGGGCACGACGGCGGGACGGACACCAGCGCCCGGGTGGACGACCGGGTCACCGCCTGGTTCGACCACTACCTGAAGGGGCGCGGCAACGACACCGGGCCGCAGTTCCGGGTGACCAGGACCGGCGGCGTCGACTCGACCGGCTTCCAGGCCGTGCTGCGCGGCGCCGACGCCGACCGGTACCCCGGGCTCGGCGGGACGGGCACCCGGTCCGTCGAGCTGACCGGCGGGGAGAAGCCCGTCGCCAATCCGCCCGGCGGGGCGCCGCCGGGGATCTCGACCCTGCCGGGGATCGGCGCGCTGAGCCAGGCGGCCTCGCTCGGGGCCGGGCTCTCGCTCGACTTCCCCGGGCAGAACGCCGCCTTCGAATCCGCGCCGCTGGAGAAGTCGCTGCACCTGACCGGGCAGCCGACCGTACCGGTGCGGGTGAAGGCCGACCGGCCGGACGCGGTGCTGTTCGCCAAGCTGTACGACGTCGGGCCGGACGGCAAGGCGGTGCTGCCGCAGCAGTTGGCGGCCCCGCTGCGGGTGACCGGCGCGGACGCGGACGGCGGGAGGACGGTGACCGTCCAGTTGCCCGCGGTGGACCACGACTTCCCGGCCGGGCACCGGCTGCGGCTGGTGCTGGCGTCCACCGACCTGGCGTACGCCTCGCCGGCCGAGCCGGCCACCTACCGGGTGGCGGTGGCCGGGGCGCTCGCCGCGCCGACCGTCGAGGAGCTGGTCACCGAGGCGGCGCCGCTGCCCGCGCGGACCTGGATGCTGCCGGTGGCCGCCGTGGTGGTGGCCGCCGGGCTGGTGCTGCTGCCGCTGGTGCGGCGGCGTCGGCGCACGGTGGCCGGTGGGTCGTCGGGGCGGTCGGGGTCGTCGGGGCCGTCGGGGCCGGAGTTCGATCCGGAGCTGGCCGGGGTGCCGCTGCGCATCAGTGGACTGAGCAAGCGCTACAAGGGCTCCCAGGACCGTTACGCGGTACGGGAGTTGGGCTTCCGGGTGGAGCGGGGCCAGGTGCTCGGCCTGCTCGGCCCGAACGGGGCCGGCAAGACCACCACGCTGCGCATGCTGATGGGACTGATCCGGCCCGACGCCGGGGAGATCCGGGTCTTCGGGCACCTGATCCGCCCCGGGGCGCCGGTGCTCTCGCGGGTCGGCGCCTTCGTGGAGGGCGCCGGCTTCCTCCCGCACCTCACCGGGCGGGCCAACCTGCGGCTGTACTGGCAGGCCACCGGTCGCCCGGAGGCCGACGCCCGCTTCGACGAGGCGCTGGCCATCGCCGGGCTCGGCGAGGCGCTGGACCGCGCGGTGCGGACGTACTCCCAGGGCATGCGCCAGCGGCTCGCCATCGCGCAGGCGATGCTCGGGATGCCGGACCTGCTGATCCTGGACGAGCCGACCAACGGGCTGGACCCGCCGCAGATCCGCGAGATGCGCGAGGTGATGATCCGGTACGCGGCCGCCGGCCGGACCGTCATCGTGTCCAGCCACCTGCTGGCCGAGGTCGAGCAGAGCTGCACCGACCTGGTGGTGATGGACCGCGGGCGGCTGGTCACGGCCGGGCCGGTCGGCGAGATCGTCGGCGCGGGTGAGCTGCTGATGATCGGCGTGGCTGCGGGCTTCGACCCGGAGTCGGTGGTCGAGAAGGCCGGCGCGCTGGCCGGGGTCGGCTCGGTGGAGGCCGTCGACGGCGGGCTGCTGGTCCGGCTGGACGGACTCGCGGCGAGCGAGCTGCTGGCGGAGCTGGTGCGGCTGGGGGTCCCGGTGGAGAGCGCCGGACCGCAGCGGCGCCTGGAGGACGCGTTCCTGTCGTTGATCGGAGGTGCGGCGTGAGCGCCGGTACGAGGGATCGGGTCCCGTCCGGGGACGGTGCCGCCGCGACGGACCACGCGCAGGGGTACCGGGCGAGCCGGACCCTGCCGCTGCGGGTCGAGGCGGTGCGGCAGCTGCGGCGGCGCCGCACGATGGTGATCGGCGGGGTGCTGGCGGCGATGCCGTTCGTCATCCTGGCGGCGTTCCAGCTCGGCGGCACCCCCGGGCGCCCCGACCGGACCACCTTCATCGACCTGGCGACCGCCTCGGGCGCCAACTTCGCCGTCACCATGCTGTTCGTCGGCACCGGCTTCATGCTGGTGATCCCCGTCGCGCTGTTCTGCGGGGACACCGTGGCCTCCGAGGCCAGCTGGTCCTCGCTGCGCTACCTGCTGGCGGCGCCGGTGCCGCGGGCGCGGCTGCTGGTGCGCAAGTTCGCGGTCGGGCTGGCGTTCTCGGCGGTCGCGATCGTCATGCTGCCCGCGATCGGACTGGTCGTGGGCACGGTGGCGTACGGGTGGGGGGACCTCAAGCTGCCCGCCGGGGCCAGCCTGCCGGCCGGGGAGGCGCTGCCCCGGATCGCCATCGCGGTGGCGTTCGTGTTCCTGAGCGAGCTGGTGATCGCGGCGCTGGCGTTCTGGCTGTCGACGGCGACGGACGCGCCGCTGGGGGCGGTCGGCGGGGCGGTGTTCCTGTCGATCATCACCGGGGTGCTGGACGCCGTCACGGCCCTGGGCGACCTGCGGGAGTGGCTGCCGGCGCACTGGCAGTACGCCTGGGCGGACGCCCTCCAGCCGCAGTTGGAGTGGGGCGGCATGGTGCAGGGGGTGTCGTTGTCCCTGTCGTACGCGGTGGTGCTGCTGGCGTTGGCGTTCCGGGGGTTCGCCCGCAAGGACGTGGTGTCGTAGCGGGGCGTCGGGGTCAGGGGAGGGCGGGGCAGGGGCCGCCGGCGGGGGACGGGGTGCCGGACAGGGCGTCGAAGAGGAGGCGCCACAGCGGGTCCCCGCCCGGGGCGCGGGTGCTGTCCGCGCCTCCTTCGGCGCCCCCCGTACGGGTGTTCAGCAGTCCGCGGATCACGGTCAGCAGCAACTCGGCCACCAGGGACGCGCAGTGGGTGGGGAAGCCGCTGTCGCGCTGGGCCCGGCGGACCAGGTCGGTCAGCGAGACGTGCATCTCGGCGAGGACGTCGTCGGGGGAGTTCGCCAGGTCCGGGCAGTCCGCGGCGAGCCGGAGCGCGGCGCGCAGCCGCAGGTCGGAGCGCAGCCGGTCGGCCAGGGCGACCATCACGCCTTCGAGGGCCGCGGCGGGGTCGGTGCCCGGGGTGTCGTACTCGGTCCGCAGGCTCGCCCAGGTGCTCCGGGACTCCTGGATCAGGGCCCGGGCCAGCGAGGCCTTCGAGGGGAAGTGGCCATAGAGCGCGCCCTTGGTCATGCCGATGCGGTCGGCCACGGTGTTCAGCGTGGTGCTCTCGTAGCCCTGGGCGGCGAAGATCTCGGCTGCCGCCGTCAGGACCTTCTCCCTGGTGCGGCGCGCCCGTTCCTGCTGTGCCATGCCACTGCCCTCCCTCGTCGCGACAGCCCATACATACCATCGGGATGGAATGTTGTTGCAAAGCTTCCTCCCGAGGATCGGGTGCCCCCGGGAGTGCCTCCCGGACCGTCGGGCCGGGTCGGTCGCCCCGCACCCGGCGGGGCCGACGGGCCTGGGGTGGGGGGTTCGCCGCCGGGTGCGGGATCATGGGTGGGTATCCCCGCACTCGTTCGTCGAAGGACCCGAACCGTGGCCCAGATCGTCCTCTTCCACTCCGCCCACGGCCTGAGCCCGGCCGTACGGGCCGCCGCCGACCGGCTGCGCGCCGCCGGGCACACCGTGCACACGCCGGACCTGTTCGAAGGGCGCACCTTCGACGACAACGAGGCCTCCCAGGCGTACCAGGAGGAGATCGGCGGCGGCGACGAGCTGCTCCGGCGCGCGGTCGTCGCCTCCGCCCCGCTCTCCGAGGGCGGACTGGTGTACGCCGGGATCGCGCTCGGCGGCGCGATCGCGCAGAACCTGGCGCTGGCGGACGAGAAGGCGCGCGGGCTGCTGCTCCTGCACGGCACCTCGGACCTGCGCGAGGACGCGGTGACCTCCGTCCCCGTCCAGTTGCACATGGCGGAGCCGGACCCGTTCGAGCCGGAGGACTGGCTGAACGCCTGGTACCTGCGGATGCTGCGGGCGGGTGCGGAGGTCGAGGTGCACCGCTACCAGGGCGCCGGGCACCAGTTCACCGACCCGGACCTGGACGACTACGACGCGGAGGCGGCCGAGCGGGCCTGGGCGGCGGCGCTGGACTTCCTGGCGGACCTGGAGGCGTAGCGCCGGTCGCGGTGGGCCGGGTGGCCGTGGTCCGGGTGCCTGTGGTCCGGCGCCTGTGCTCCGGTGGCCGTCCGGGTGCGGTCGGAGTGGGTGCGGTCAGGGGCGGACCGGGCCGCGGCGGGGGAGGGTCTGGCTGTAGACGACGCTGGTCGTGGTGGAGCCGAAGCCGGCCAGCGAGTCGATCAGGGTCTCCAGGTGTTCCATGGAGGTCGCGGCCACCTTGAGGGTGTAGCAGTCGTCGCCGGTGGTGCGCAGGCACTCCAGGATCTCGCGGCGCACCGAGAGCAGGTGGTGCAGCGGCTGGTGGCGGTTGCCCGGGTACTTGAGGCGGACCACGGCGAGCACCGGGTAGCCGACCTTGGAGAGGTCGACGGTGGCGTGGTAGCCGGTGATCACGCCCAGCGACTCCAGGTTCCGCACCCGCTCGGTGGTGGCCGACGGGCTGAGGTTGACCCGGCGGCCCAGCTCGCTGAGCGAGATCCGGGCCTCCTGCTGGAGCTGGTCGATGATCGCCCAGTCGGTTTCGTCGAGGTTCACGGCCATTTCGCGATTCTACCGGGGGATTCGCGGCCGGAGGCGGGTTCTGCCGTGATCATTGGGTTCCCTGCCGGATACGGCCGGGAATAGCCTCATGGCATGCAACTAGGCGTCAACGTACCGAACTTCGGGCCGGGGACCGACCCCGGCATGCTGCGCGACTGGGCGCGGGTGGTGGAGGGGCTCGGGTTCGACCTGCTGATGGTGTCCGACCACGTCGCCGTGACGGCGGACGTGGCCGAACGCTACCCGGAGCCCTTCTACGACCCCTTCGCCACCCTGTCCTGGCTGGCAGGGGTGAGCGACGGGCGGATGCGGCTGGGCACCACCGTCCTGGTGATGCCGTACCGGCACCCGCTGCTGGTGGCCCGGATGGCCGCCAGCCTGCACCGGCTCAGCGGCGGGCGCTTCGTGCTCGGCGTCGGAGTCGGCTGGGCACGGCAGGAGTTCGAGGCGCTCGGGGTGCCGTTCGGGGCGCGGGGGCGGCTCACGGACGAGTACCTGCGGGCGGTGCGGGAGTCCTGGGCGGAGCAGGGGGAGGGCGCCGCCGTCCCGGTCTGGGTCGGCGGGCACAGCGAGGCGGCGATCCGACGGGTCGTCGGGTTCGGCGACGCCTGGCACCCGCTGCGGCTGCCGATGGCCCGGATGCGGGAGGTGGTGGCCCGCCACGAGCTGCCGGGCTTCGCCCCGCGGATCGCGCTGCGGCTGACCGACGGGCCGCTCGACGACCCGGACCGGCCCGCCGGGGTCGGCAGCCTGGCGCAGGTCGTCGACGACCTGCGGGAACTGCGCCAACTCGGCGCGGAGGACGTGGTGTTGGACCCGTACCATGCGGACCCGGAGCAGACCCGCCACCCCGAGACGGCGTGGCGCGCCCTGACGGCCGTGGCCGAGGAATGGAGGAGGACGGCGTGATCACGACTGCCGACGAGGCGCTGCTGCGGCGCGCGATCGACATCGCGGCCCGGGCCGTGGAGTTGGGCGACGCCCCGTACGGCTCGCTGCTGGCCGGGCCGGACGGGACGGTGCTCGCCGAGGCGCACAACACCGTCCGGCGGGACGACGACATCACGGCGCACCCGGAGTTGAAGCTCGCCCGGTGGGCGGCCCGGGAGCTGGACGGGGAGGCGGCCGCCCGCGCCACCCTGTACACCAGCTGCCAGCCGTGCGGGATGTGCGCGGGGGCGCTGGTCCGGTCGGGGATCGGGCGGGTCGTGTACGCGCTCACGACCGAGCAGTTGGTCGCGCTCAATCCGGCATCGGGGGCCTGGCCGGTGGTGGCGCAGGAGGGGCCGGCGCTGTTCGCGGAGGCGCGGGTGCCGATCGAGGCGTACTACCGGGGGGACTGAGAGCGGGAGTTGGGCGGCGGCCGGTCGGGCCGGCGGCCCCTCGGGGTGCGAGGGGCCGCCGGGGTGGGGGGCGCGGTGAGTGGTCAGTCGTCGTCGGAGGGGGCGCCGGTCCGGGAGCCGGACGCGGGGCCGGACGGCGGGGTCGTGCCCGTCCCGGAGCTGCTCGGGTCGGGCTTCGGCGGGGCCGGGTCGGGGATGTCGGCCATCGGGAGGGACTGCTTGGGGGTGCCGCGCAGGGCGTCGTTCATGGCGTCCCGCCAGATCGGGCCCGGGCCGTCGGCGCCGAACACCTCGGTGTGGTAGTCGCCGTTGATGGTGATGTTGCGCATCTCGACGCCGCCGGCCGGGCCGCCCAGCCAGACCGCGGTGGCCAACTGCGGGGTGTAGCCGTTGAACCAGGCGGCCTTCTTGTGGTCCGAGGTGCCCGTCTTTCCCGCGATCTGCCGGCCGTCCTTCAGGTTGAGCGCGGCGCCGGTGCCCTTGTTCTCGGTCACCCCGTTCAGGACGGTGTTCATCGCCCGGGCCGTCGAGTCGGAGAACACCTTCTCGCAGTGGCCGGGCGGGGCGGGGACGTCCTTGCCCTCCACCGTGGTGATCCTGGTGATGGCGACCGGGTCGCAGTGGGTGCCCTGGGCGGCGAAGGTCGCGTAGACGTTCGCCATGGTCAGCGGGCTCATCTCCTCGACGCCCAGGGCCATCGCCGGGACCTCCTCCAGCGGCTTGCCGCTGGCCTTGGCGGTGATGCCGAACTTGTTGGCCATCTGCTTGACCGCGCAGAGGCCGATGTCCTGCTCCATCTGCACGAAGTAGGTGTTGACCGAGAGGGCCATCGCCATCTTGAGCTGGTACGGGCCCTTCTCGTTCGCGGACTCGTTGGGCACCACCGTCTTGGGACGGCCGTCGTTGCGCCACGTCCCCTCGCAGGTCTTCATCGTCGGGTACTCGAGCTTGTTCGGCGCCGAGTACTCCTGGGTCGGCGGCAGGCCCGCCTCCAGGGCCGCGGCCGCGACGATCGGCTTGAACGTGGAGCCGGGCTGGAAGCCGTTGCCGCCGCCCATCGCGAAGTCGACGTTGAGGTTGACGACGGTCTGGTTCTTCTCGGTCGCCAGGCCGTACGGGCGGGTCTGGGCCATCGCCACGATCTTGCCCGTCCCGGGCTCGACCATGGTGGCGGCGGCGGAGACGGTGTCGGTGACCTTCACGTTGCTGCTCACCGCGTTCTGGGCGGCGGCCTGCTTGTCCGGGTCCAGCGTGGTGTAGATGTTCAGGCCGCCCTTGTCCCAGAACTTCTTCCGGTCCTCGGCGGTCTTGCCGAAGGCCGGGTCCTGCTTGACCACGTGGCGGACGTAGTCGCAGAAGAAGCCCATGCCGGCCTTGGCGGTGATGCAGCCGTTCTGCGGGTCCTTGTACTTGAGGCCCAGCGGGGCCGCCTTCGCCTCCTTCGCCTGGTCGGCGGTGATGTGCTTGTTCTCCAGCATCTTGTCGATCACGGTGTCCCGGCGCTTCTGCGCGGCCACCGGGTGCAGCTTCGGGTCGTACTGGGAGGGGTTCTGCACCAGGCCGGCGAGGGTGGCGGCCTCGGCGACGGTCAGGTCCTTGTTGCTCTTGCTGAAGTAGCGCTGGGAGGCGGCCTCCACGCCGTAGGCGCCGTTCCCGTAGAAGGTGATGTTGAGGTAGTTGGTGAGGATCTGGTCCTTCGGCAGTTCCTCGTCCAGCTTGATCGCGATCTTGAGTTCCTGGATCTTGCGGCCCAGGGTCTTGCGCTGCGCCTCCTTGACGGCGTCCTTGTCGTCGCCGGCGTTCTCCACGTTGACGTTCTTCACGTACTGCTGGGTGAGGGTGGAGGCGCCCTCGGCGGCGGTGCCCTTTTCCGCGTTCTTGCCGAGCGCGCGCAGGACGCCCTTGAGGTCGACGGCGCCGTGCTCGTAGAAGCGGGCGTCCTCGATGTCCACCTGGGCGTGCCGCATGTACGGCGACATCTGGTCGGCGGGCAGGACGGTGCGGTCGCGCTCGTAGACCTTGGCGATCAGGCCGCCCTTGGCGTCGAAGACCTGGGTGGCCTGGGTGAGCGGCGGGGTCTTGAAGTCGTCGGAAATGTCGTCGAAGCCTTCCGCGGTGCTCTTCGCGGTCAGCCCGAGGCCCCCGGCGACCGGCAGCACCAGGCCCGCCAGCAGCACGCCGGACACGACGCTCACACCCACGAAGGTCGCACCGAGACGGGCCAGCCGGACCGGCGACCTGCGGGCCGGCCGGGCGTCGTCGCTGTCGGCGGAATTTCGTATCGGCGGGAGTTTCGATTCCATTCCGGAATGCTAACCGTCGTTCCTCGCTGGGCGAACGAATTTTCGGCCGGGACTGTCACGGCCTTGCAACAGATGGGGAGTGGGGCTCAGGGAGAGGGGATCGTGTACGAACTCCATGAATGTGGGGGAATTCTTTGCTGCGTACTCGAATCAATGCACCCGGCGGGCGCGACCTTTCCCTCCCCGTGACCCTCCCACCACTCTGATGCGGTGGGAGGGTCGAAACGTTGCGCCCGCTCCGGTGGGAAAGCCGTCCCCGTGTCCGTTTCAACGGGCGCCGGGTGCGGGTCCGTTCACGCCGGCCCTGCGGGAGCGGGGGCGGCGGGGCGTGGTGACGGCGGCCTGCGGGACGATGGGTTCGTGGCAGAGCGGAGATACGAGTACGCGCCGGCGGGGACGCTGCCGGGGTTGTTGCAGCGCGGGCGGGGCCTGGGGGCGCGGATGGCGGCGGAGGACCCGGCGGCCGCCGCCGAGCTGGTGTACGGCTGCGTCCGCTGGGAGTGGCGCTGGGACGCGGGGGCCGACGACCGGGACCTGTACCTGGCGCGGCTGATCCGGGACCTGGAACTGCCGCTCGGCCCGGTGGTCGAGCTGCTGGCCGCTGGGGACGAGGAGACCCGGGACCGGGCGACCGGCGTGCTGGAGCTGCTGGTGCTCGGCGGCTCCGAGCAGGCCCGGGCGGCGCTGCCGGGGTACGTCCCGGAGGAGGAGGGCCCGGCTCCGCGGCCTCGGCAGCGGCCGCCGGACCCCTGCCCCGACCGGGACAGCGCGAGCCTGCTGGACCAGCTGCGCGACCCGGCGGTGAGCGAGGGCGTCAAGGTGACCGCGCTCCGCGCGCTGTCGCGCCGCCCGCCGGAACCCGCGCTGATCGAGCTGGTGCCCGGGCTGGGCGCCGCCGACGGCACCCGGCAGCTGCCGTACCTGCACCGGGCGCTGGAGCCGCTGGCCGAGCGGGCCGTGCCGGCCGCCCGGGAGTGGGCGGCCTCGGACCGGGAGTGGCTCGCCGGACTGGGGACGGAGGTGCTGGCCGCCCACGGCGACGAGGGCGATGTGCCGCTCCTGCTCGCCGAGCTGGAGCGGCACTGGGTGGACGGGGTCTGGTGCGGGCCGGATGGTCTGGCGCGCGGGCTGGCGAGGTTCGGGCCGGGGGCGGGCGGGGCGGTGTCGTTGCTGCGGCGGTTCTGGCTGTACACCCCGCACTCGTACGAGCGGGCCGCGTACCTGGAAGCCCTGGCGGCGCTGGGGTCGGCGGGGATGGACGAGGCGTTCACCGAGTCGCTCTGGGACTGCGAATCCGGTGCCCGGCTGTCGGGGATCGCCCACGCTCCGGAACGGCCCGAGGTGGGAGCCCGGTTGCGCTACCTGCGCGACGATCCGATGGAGGAGGGGGAGGTCCGGGCGGCCGCGGGGCGACGTCTCGCGGAGGGCCGGGCGGGCTAGAGTGGACGCGTGAACGCGTGAGTGACGGTCCGGACCCCGAGAGGCGTTCCGGGCCACCTCCATTTCCAGGGCTTTCTCCCCCTGTGACCTGCGCGTTCGCCGGCCCGCCAGATCAGCACCAGAGCCTCCGGAGGCCCCGCCTTGAGCGATCAGCCGTTCGCGCATCTGCACGTCCACACCGAGTACTCGATGCTGGACGGTGCCGCCCGGTTGAAGCAGATGTTCAAGGAGGTCGAGCGGCTGGGGCAGTCCCACGTCGCGATGACCGACCACGGCAACATGTACGGCGCCGCCGAGTTCCACCGGCAGGCGACCGAGGCCGGGATCACGCCGGTGATCGGCATCGAGGCGTACGTCGCCCCCGAGTCCCGCTCCAACACCAAGCGCATCCTGTGGGGCCAGCCGCACCAGAAGCGGGACGACGTCTCCGCGTCCGGCGCGTACACCCACAAGACCATCTGGGCCCGGAACAAGGAGGGCCTGCACAACCTCTTCAAGCTGACCTCGCGCTCCTACTCCGAGGGCTGGCTGGTGAAGTGGCCGCGGATGGACAAGGAGCTGATCTCCGAGCTGTCCGGCGGCCTGATGGCCACCACCGGCTGCCCTTCCGGCGAGGTGCAGACCCGGCTGCGGCTGGGCCAGTTCGACGAGGCGGTGAAGTCCGCGGCCGACTACCAGGACATCTTCGGCAAGGAGAACTACTTCCTGGAGCTGATGGACCACGGCCTGGACATCGAGAAGCGGGTCCGCGACGGGCTGCTGGAGATCAGCAAGAAGCTGAACATCCCGCCGGTGGTCACCAACGACTCGCACTACACCACCGAGGCCGACGCCGGCGCCCACGACCTGCTGCTCTGCGTGCAGACCGGCAAGAACCTCTCGGACCCGGACCGCTTCCGCTTCGACGGCACCGGCTACTACATCAAGTCCGCCGCCGAGATGTACGCGCTGGACTCCTCGGACGCCTGGCAGGAGGGCTGCCGCAACAGCCAGCTGCTGGTCGCCTCCCGGGTCGACACCGAGGGCATGTTCAAGTTCCGGAACCTGATGCCCCGGTTCCCGATCCCGGAGGGCTTCGAGTCCGAGGCGGACTTCTTCAAGTCCCAGGTCTGGGAGGGCATGGACTGGCGCTTCCCGAACGGGTACGACGAGGAGCACAAGAAGCTCGCCGAGTACGAGATGGACACCATCATCCAGATGGGGTTCCCGGCGTACTTCCTCGTGGTCGCCGACTTCATCATGTGGGCCAAGGGCCAGGGCATCGCGGTGGGCCCGGGCCGCGGTTCGGCGGCCGGTTCGCTGGTCGCCTACGCGATGGGCATCACCGACCTCGACCCGATCCCGCACGGCCTGATCTTCGAGCGCTTCCTCAACCCCGAGCGCATCTCCATGCCCGACGTCGACATCGACTTCGACGAGCGCCGGCGCGGTGACGTGATCCGGTACGTGACGGAGAAATGGGGGGCCGACAAGGTCGCCATGATCGTCACGTACGGCACCATCAAGGCGAAGGCCGCCATCAAGGACTCCTCCCGGGTCCTCGGCTACCCGTACGCGATGGGCGACCGGATCACCAAGGCGATGCCGCCGGACGTCATGGGCAAGGGCATCCCGCTCTCCGGCATCACGGACAGCAGCCACCCCCGCTACGGCGAGGCGGGCGAGATCCGCGGGCTGTACGAGAACGACCCGGACGTCCGGAAGGTCATCGACACCGCGCGCGGCATCGAGGGCCTGATCCGCCAGCCCGGCGTGCACGCGGCCGGCGTCATCATGTCCGCGGAGCCGCTGACCGACCACATCCCGGTCTGGACCCGGCACACCGACGGCGTCACCATCACGCAGTTCGACTACCCCACTTGCGAGGGCCTCGGCCTCCTCAAGATGGACTTCCTCGGCCTGCGCAACCTGACGATCATGGACGACGCCGTCAAGGCGATCGAGAAGAACAAGGGCGTCAAGATCAACCTGCTTGATCTGCCCCTCGACGACAAGCCGACCTACGAACTGCTCTCCCGTGGCGACACCCTCGGCGTCTTCCAGCTCGACGGCGGGCCGATGCGCTCGCTGCTGCGCCTGATGAAGCCCGACAACTTCGAGGACATCTCCGCCGTCCTCGCGCTGTACCGGCCGGGCCCGATGGGCGTCAACTCCCACACCAACTACGCGCTGCGCAAGAACGGGCAGCAGGAGATCACCCCGATCCATCCGGAGCTGGAGGAGCCCCTGGAGGAGGTGCTCCGGCCCACCTACGGCCTGATCGTCTACCAGGAGCAGGTGCAGAAGGCCGCGCAGATCCTGGCCGGCTACTCGCTCGGCCAGGCCGACCTGCTGCGCCGTGCGATGGGCAAGAAGAAGAAGGAGATCCTGGAGGCGGAGTTCGTCCCCTTCCAGAAGGGCTGCCGCGAGCGCGGCTACTCCGACGCGGCCATCCAGGCGGTGTGGGACGTCCTCGTCCCCTTCTCCGGCTACGCGTTCAACAAAGCGCACACCGCCGGGTACGGGCTGGTCTCGTACTGGACGGCGTACCTCAAGGCCAACTACCCGGCCGAGTACATGTCCGGGCTGCTCACCTCCGTCAAGGACGACAAGGACAAGTCGGCGGTCTACCTCAACGAGTGCCGCAAGATGGGCATCCAGGTGCTGCCGCCGGACGTCAACGAGTCGGACTCGGACTTCACGCCGCACGGCAGCGAGACCGTCCGGTTCGGCCTGACCGCGATCCGCAACGTCGGCGGGCCGGTGGTCGAGTCGATGATCCGCACCCGGAAGGCGAAGGGGAAGTTCGCCTCCTTCCCGGACTTCCTGGAGAAGGTGGAGTCGGTGGTCTGCAACAAGCGGACCGTCGAATCGCTGATCAAGGCCGGCTCCTTCGACTCGCTCGGGCACACCCGCAAGGGCCTGAGCGCGCAGTTCGAGCCGATGATCGACAACGTCGTCGGGGTGAAGCGCAAGGAGGCCGAGGGGCAGTTCGACCTCTTCGGCGGCGACACCGCCTCGGACGAGCCGAGCTTCGGACTGGACGTCGTGTTCTCCGAGGAGGAGTGGGAGAAGTCCTTCCTGCTCACCCAGGAGCGGGAGATGCTCGGCCTGTACGTCTCCTCGCACCCGCTGCACGGCATCGAGCACGTGCTCGCCGACAAGGCGGACTGCGCGGTCGCGGACCTCGCGGAGCGCCCGGACGGGACGATCGTCACCATCGGCGGCATCATCTCGGGCCTCCAGCGGAAGATGACCAAGCAGGGCAACGCCTGGGCGATCGCCACCGTCGAGGACCTGGCGGGCTCGATCGACTGCATGTTCTTCCCGGCGAGCTACCAGCTGGTCTCCTCCCAACTCGTCGAGGACGCCGTGGTGTTCGTGCGCGGCAAGCTGGACAAGCGGGAGGACGTGCCGCGGCTGATGGGCATGGAGCTGTCCGCCCCGGACCTCTCCAACGCCCACGCCGAGGCGCCGATCGTCATCAACATCCCGTCCGGGAAGGTCACCCCGCCGCTGGTCGCCCGGCTCAGCGAGGTGCTGACCCACCACAAGGGCACGACCGAGGTGCGGGTGCGGCTGGAGGGGCGCACCAAGACCACGGTGCTGCGGCTGGACCGGCACCGGGTGAAGTCCGACCCGGCGCTGTTCGGGGACTTGAAGCAGCTGCTCGGGCCGAGCTGCCTGGTGGTCTGACCGGGGGAAGGGTGGCGGGGCGTTCGTCAGCCCCCGCTGCCCAGCCCCGGCGGGACGGCCGTGTGGAGCGCCGAGACGAAGGCCGAGATCGCCGGGTGGGAGCCCGCGCCGGCCCGGAAGGCGGCGCGGGTGCGGCGGTACATCGGCAGCCGGGTGAGGACCACGCCGGGCGGGGGCTGGGCGGTGCCCAGGTGGGGGACCAGCGCCACCCCCTGGCCCGCGGCGACGAGTGAGAGCACCGTGGTGAAGTCGTCGATCTGGTGCCGGATCCGGGGCGCGAAGCCCGCCGCCTCGCAGGCACGGACGGCCATGGTGTGGCAGAGCGTGCCCGGCGGGGAGGTGATCCACGGCGCGCCGCGCTGCTCGGCGAGCACCGCCGGGGCGCGGGCGGCCAGGTACATCGGCTCGGTGAAGACCGGGCGGGTCACGGCCAGGCCCGGTTCCGGGTCGGCCGGGACGAGGTCGTACTCGTGCACCAGCGCCACGTCCAGCTCGCCCGCGCGCAGCGCCGCGCCGACGGCCGCCGGGTCCACCTCGGTGACCATCGGCTCCAGCCCCGGGTGCCAGGAGGCCAGCCCGGCGAGCACCGCCGGGATGATCGCGCGGGCCGCCGAGGGGTAGGTGCCGATCCGCAGCGGACCGGCCAACCCCCTTTTGGCGTGGGCGAGTTCGGCGTCCGCCTGTTCCAGCAGGGCCAGGACGGACTCGGCGTGGCGGACCAGGCCCCGCCCGGCCGGGGTGAGGGTGACCCGCCGCCCGGTGCGCTCCAGCAGCGGGACGCCGGCCTCCTTCTCCAGGACGGACAGCTGCTGGGACACCGCCGAGGCGCTGAACGACAGGGCCTCGGCGACGGCCGCGATGGTGCCGAGGTGGGCGAGTTCGCGCAGCAGGCGCAGACGTCGGACATCGAGCATCGGCCCAGCTTACGAGAAGCGTCGGAAATGTGAACTGGACCCGGGCGATCACCGGACCGCAGGATCGTCGGTATGGAACTCAAGGGCATCCACGTCCCCCTGATCACCCCCTTCGCCGCCGATGGCTCCGTCGCCCTCGACGCGCTGGAGAAGCTCGCGCACGAGGTCCTGGACGCCGGGGCGGCCGGCCTGGTCGCGCTCGGCACCACCGGCGAGCCCGCCGCGCTCACCGCCGAGGAGCGGGACGCGGTGGTCGACGTCGCCGCGGCCGCCTGCGCCGCGCGCGGGGCGCAGCTGACCGTCGGTGCCTCCGGCGGCGACACCCGGGCCGTCGGCGAGGCGCTGGCCGTGCTCGGCGCGCGGGTGCCGGGGGCGGCGGCGCTGGTCACCACGCCCGCCTTCGTCCGGGCCGGCGAGGCCGGGACGGTCGCGCACTTCCGGGCCCTGGCCGCGGGCAGCCCGTTGCCGCTGGTCGTCTACCACATCCCGTACCGCACCGGGCAGCAGCTCTCCACCGCCGCGCTGCGCGAACTGGCCGCGATCGAGGGCGTGGTGGGCGTCAAGTACGCGACCGGCGGGCTGGACCAGACGGCGGCCGAACTGCTCGCCGAGGCCCCCGCCGGATTCGCCTTCCTCACCGGGGAGGACGCCTTCCTGTCGCCGATGCTGGCGCTGGGCGCGGCCGGCGGCATCCTCGCCTCCGCGCACCTGGCGACCGCCCGCTTCGTCGAGCTGTACGAGGCCTGGCGGGCCGGGGACGTCGAGCGGGCCCGGGAGCTGGGGCACCGGCTGACCGGGCTGGCGCTGTCCGCCTTCACGGCGCCGAACCCGACGGTGACCAAGGGCGTGCTGCACGCCCAGGGGCGGATCCCGACCCCGGACGTGCGGCTGCCGCTGCTGCCGGCCGGGGAGGCGGAGGTCGCGGCCGCGCTGGCCCTCGCCAATGGTCTGGACCACTGAGGGCTGTCCGGAGCCCCTCTCACACCGTGGAATACCAGGTCGCCCCACCCGCGTGACAAGGCATGATGGGCAGAGTGCGGCTGTAGACAGCACCATTCAGAGGAGTAGTCGGAATGAAGATCGGCATTGTCGGTGCCACCGGCCAGGTCGGCAGCGTGGTCCGCGAGATCCTGGCCGAGCGGGCTGGTCGTGAAGGCGGACTGGGCCCGGTGGAGCAGCTGCGGCTGTTCGCCTCGGCCCGTTCGGCCGGGCGCACGCTGCCCTGGCAGGGCACCGAGGTCACCGTCGAGGACGCTGCCACGGCCGACTACACCGGCCTGGACATCGTGATCTTCTCGGCCGGCGGCTCCACCTCCAAGGCCCTGGCCCCCAAGGTCGCCGCCTCCGGAGCCGTCGTCATCGACAACTCCTCCGCCTGGCGCCGTGACCCCGAGGTCCCGCTGGTCGTCTCCGAGGTCAACCCGGAGGCCATCGCCGACCGCCCCAAGGGGATCATCGCCAACCCCAACTGCACCACCATGGCCGCCATGCCCGTGCTGCGCCCGCTGCACGAGGAGGCGGGGCTCGCCGCCCTGGTCGTCTCCACCTACCAGGCCGTCTCCGGCAGTGGCGTCGCCGGTGTCGCCGAACTCCAGGACCAGGCCGCCAAGGTCGTGGACGGCGCCTCCGCGCTCGCCCACGACGGCTCCGCCGTCGAGTTCCCCGAGCCCAAGGTCTACCGGCGGCCGATCGCCTTCAACGTGGTGCCGCTGGCCGGCTCCATCGTCGAGGACGGCTCCAACGAGACCGACGAGGAGCAGAAGCTCCGCCACGAGAGCCGCAAGATCCTCGGCATCCCCGGGCTCAAGGTCGCCGGCACCTGCGTGCGCGTCCCGGTCTTCTCCGGCCACTCGCTGCAGATCAACGCCCGCTTCGAGCGCCCGATCAGCCCCGAGCGCGCCGCCGAGCTGCTCGCCGCCGCCCCCGGCGTCGAGCTGTCCGAGATCCCCACCCCGCTCCAGGCCGCCGGCCAGGACCCGAGCTACGTGGGCCGGATCCGGGCCGACGAGACGGTGGAGCACGGCCTGTCGCTGTTCGTCTCCAACGACAACCTGCGCAAGGGCGCGGCGCTCAACGCCGTCCAGCTCGCCGAGCTGGTCGCCGCCGAGCTCAAGGGCTGACCCGGGTCAACCCCGCGTGACGTTTGGCGGGCCCCGTCGTTGAACGGGGCCCGCCTTCGTGTTTCTTTGCGACTCATTGGGGCGGCTGTTGCGTGACCGGGACATCCGCCGAGGTTCGGGCCCCGAACCATGGGGAAAAGGTGACCCAACGATCGGGCGGTCAGGGGGCCCCTCACCCCGCACGCCGGGTCGACGGGCGGACCGCCCACCCAGACCGACCATCGAGGGCGAGCGGAAAGAGGTGCGCGGATGGACCGCTGTGTCGTCCTGGTGGATGCCGGATACCTGTTGGGCGCCGCCGCCAGCCTGCTCGCCGGAGACCCCTCCCGCTCCAAGGTCACCGTCGACCACACCGCGCTGATCAGCGCCCTGCGCGAACGCGCCGAGGCCGAGACCGGGCTGCCGCTGCTGCGGATCTACTGGTTCGACGCGGCCCCCGACCGCCGCCCGATGCCCGAGCACCGGCGGCTGCGGGTGCTGCCCCGGGTCACCGTGCGGCTGGGCGCCCTCACCCGGGCCGAGGGGCGCTGGGTGCAGAAGGGCGTCGACGCCGCGATGCACGCCGAGCTCTCCGAACTCGCCCGCAACCGGGCCTGCGCGGACGTCGTCCTGATCACCGGCGACGGGGACCTGCTGCCCGGCATGATGACCGCCAAGGAGCACGGCGTGGCCGTGCACCTGTGGGCGTTGCAGGCCGCCGACGGGGACTTCAACCAGTCCGAGGACCTGGTCGGCGAGGCCGACGAGCGGCGGGTCCTGGACCGCGAGTGGATCGAGGGGTCCTTCTCGCTGCGCGACCACTCCACCGTCTTCCCGGCGCCCGGGACGGGCGGCGCCCGGCAGGAGATCGCCAAGATCCTCGCCGCCCCGCCGGCCCCGCTGCCCAGCGTGGTGCCCCCCGGCGTGCGGCCGGCCGCCGCCGAGGCGGTGCCCGAGGAGCCCGCCGTCAACGGGCGGCCCCAGCCGGCCGCCGCCCTGCGGGTGGTGCCCACCCCGAAGGACCTCGCCGGGCGGGTCTCGGCCGTCACCCCGATCACCGCGGCGGCGAACGGGCACGTCAACGGGCACGCCAACGGACACGCCGCGGCCGGGCAGGCCACCAACGGGCAGGTGGCCGGCGGACCGGTGCTGCGGTGGTCCTCCGACCGGGGCTGGGTCGACCGGCCCGCCCCCGAGCCCTCCGTCACCGCCGGGGACGGCCTGCCCACGCTGGCCCAGCTCACCACCGCCGAACAGCGCTGGGCCGACCGCGAGGAGGACATCACCACCATCGGCGGCGACGCCCACGAGGTCGGGCAGGTCTTCGCCCGCCGCTGGAGCGACCGCCTCGGCGACCTCGAACGGCTCACCCTGCTCTGGCCCGACTACCCGCGCATCCCGCACCGGGTCGACGGCGAGCTGCTGCGCTACGCGGCCCGCTTCGGACTGCTCGCCCACAAGGACGACCAGATCGACGAGCACGACCGCTACGCCATCCGGGCGGGGTTCTGGAAGGAACTGGCGGTCCGGGTCCCGGGCGGGTCGATGGTGGTGGACGACTGACGCGCCCCGGCGGGCTCCGGCTTCCCCCGGCTTCCGCCTGGCTTCCCCCGGCGATCGGGCCTCGGCGATCGGCCCCCGTTGTCCGGTTCGCCCGTGTGAGCGCGTAAAGTCTCCGGTCGTGGAAGAGACGGCCGGGCGAGCACCCCAGGACACCCCCGCGCCGTGCGTCGCCGTACGCGAACTGGTCCGGACCTACCGCACCGGACGTGGCGCCGCCGCCACCGAGATCCGGGCCAACGACGGGATCAGCCTGACCGTCCGCGCGGGCGAGGTCTTCGGGCTGCTCGGCCCCAACGGCGCCGGGAAGTCCACCCTCGTCCGCCAGCTCACCGGCCTGCTGCGGCCGGACTCCGGCACCGTCGAACTGCTCGGGCACGACATCGTGCGGCACCCGGAGCGGGCCGCCCGGCTGCTCGGCTACCTCGGGCAGGAATCCACCGCGCTGGACGAGCTGACCGTCGCGCTGGCCGCCGAGACCACCGGACGGCTGCGCGGGCTCTCGCGCGCGGCGGCCCGCGGCGCGGCCGCGGACGTCCTCACCGAACTCGGGCTGGAGCCGATCGCCGCCCGGCCGCTGGCCAAGCTGTCCGGCGGGCAGCGGCGGCTCGCCTGCTTCGCGGCCACCCTGGTGGGGGAGCGGCCGCTGCTCGTCCTGGACGAACCCACCACCGGCATGGACCCGGTCGCCCGGCGGGCCGTCTGGTCGGCCGTCGACCGGCGGCGGGCCGAGCACGGGACGACGGTGCTGCTGGTCACCCACAACGTGATCGAGGCGGAGACCGTGCTCGACCGGGTCGCCGTGATCGACGAGGGCCGGGTGATCGCCTGCGACACGCCCGGCGGACTCAAGGCCCTGGTGGACGGCGACGTCCGGCTCGACCTGGTCTGGCGGGACGAGGCGCCGATCGGCGTCCCCGCCGTCGCCGAACTGGCCGCGCGCGCCGAACGCACCGGACGCCGCTGGACCGTCCGCACCACCCCCGAGCAGGCCCGCGAACTGGTCGCCGCCGTCACCACCGGCCCGGCCTTCGCCGCCCTCGACGACTTCACCCTCGCCACCCCGAGCCTTGAGGACGCCTACCTCAAGCTGGGCGGCCGCCACGGAGGACTGGCCAAGTGACGCTGCTCTCGGTGCCCCCGCAGACCGGCCGGTCCACGGCCGGCGCCGCCCCGCTCGCCCCCGCCGCCCGGCTGCTGCCCGCCCTCGCCGCGGTGTACCGGGCGCAGCTCACCCGGGCGAAGGTCGCGCGGATCCCGCTGCTGTTCGTGGCCACCTTCCAGTCCGTCGGCATCCTGGTGATGATGCGGGGCGTCGTGGACGGCGGGCAGACCTCGGCGGCGCGGTCGGTGGTCGCCGGGTCGAGCGTGCTGGTGGTGGCGTTCGTCGCGCTCAACCTGCTGGCCCAGTACTTCGGGAAGCTCCGCGCCACCGGCGGCCTCGACCACTACGCGACGCTGCCCGTCCCGGCCGCCTCGGTGGTGCTCGGCGCGGCCGCCGCGTACGCCTCGTTCACGCTGCCCGGCACGCTCGTCACGGCGGGCATCGGCGCGGTGATGTTCGGGCTGCCGCTCGGACAGCTGTGGGTGCTGCTCGCCGTGGTACCGCTCGCCGGGGCCGCGCTGTCCGGGCTGGGCGCGGCCTGCGGGCTGCTGGCGCCGCGGCAGGAGATCGCGACGATGCTGGGGCAGCTCGGCATGTCGGCGGCGCTGCTGCTCGGCGTGCTGCCGGTCGACCACCTGCCGCAGCCGGTGCTGTGGCTGCGCGACCTGCTGCCGTCGACGTACGGGGTGGAGGCGTTCGCGCGGACCTTCGCGCCGGACCCGGACTGGGGGATGGTGCTCGCCGACCTCGGGGTCTGCGCGGGGGTGGGCGTGGTGTCGCTGGCCCTGGCCACCTGGGCGTACCGGCGGGCCGTCGCGCGGTAGGGCGCGCCTTCCGGATCTTGCCGGGTGGGTGGTGCGGTGGGCGGTGCGGCCGTTCGGACGGACGTCGTGAAACGATGGGACCCGTGACCGTACCGAACACACCTCCGGAACCCGCCCGCGCCGACGTGCCGGCCGAGCCGGGAGCCGTACCCGACCCGTTCGCACCGCCGCCGGCCTCCGACCAGGAGCCGCCCGCCGGCCTGCCCGCCGTGCCGCCCGCGGGCGTGCACCGGGTGCCGGACGAGCTGCGGATCGGCGCCGGGGTGGTGCTGGTGTGCCTGCTGGCCGGACTGGCGATGGCCGGGCTGTGGGCCTGGCTGGCGCCCAAGGTGCCGCTGGTCGTGGACGGCGACCGGATCCTCTACGTGGACCCCGAGGGCGAGCAGCGGGCCGGTGCCGACGCGGTGTTCGTGCTGATCGGGCTGGGCGCCGGCATCCTCACCGCGCTCGGCGCCTTCCTGGTGACCCGCAAGCGCGGCGGCGGGATCGCGGTCGCGCTGGGGCTGGCGATCGGCGGACTGCTCGGCTCGTACGGGGCCTGGAAGCTCGGCCGCTGGCTCGGGCCGAGCGACAACCTGATCGGCGAGGCCCGGCGGGTCGGCAACGGCGGGCACTTCGACGCGAGCATCGACCTGGGGGCGCTGGGCGCGCTGCTGGTGTGGCCGATGGCGGCGATGGTGGTGCTGCTGGCGCTGTCGGCGGCGTTCGGGAAGCGGGAGGAGGACCCGCCGCCGTACTGGGGGGTGCCGGCGGGGTCGTACGGGGACCCTGCGGGGCCTCCTGCGGAGACGCCGGTGGACGCCGGGCAGGTCGCTCCGGTGGAGACGGCTCCGGTGGATGCCGCTCCGGCGCCGGAGGAGCGGCGGCAGGGCTGAGTGCTTGAGCGGGGCGGAGGGGCGATGGCCGGGTACAGGCCAGGGCCCTCCGCCCCGTGAAGAATCCCCGTGCCCCCTTTGGGGGTGCGGGGATCCTGTTCGTTCAGCGGGCGATCGGGGCGGTGCGGGCGCGGGTGAGGGCGATCAGGTCGGCGGGGGCCAGTTCCACTTCGAGGCCCCGGCGGCCCGCCGACACGTAGACGGTGGGGTGGGTGAGGGCGCTGGCGTCGACCACGGTGCGCAGCGGGCGGCGCTGGCCGAGCGGGGAGATGCCGCCGAGGACGTAGCCGCTGCTGCGTTCGGCGGCGGCCGGGTCGGCCATCGCGGCGCGCTTGCCGCCGACGGCCGTGGCCAGGGCCTTGAGGTCGAGCTGGCCGGCGACCGGGACGACGCCGACGGTGAGGGTGCCGTCCACGTCGGCGACCAGGGTCTTGAAGACCCGTTCGGCGGCCACGCCCAGGGCCTCGGCGGCCTCGCCGCCGTAGGAGGCGGCGGCTGGGTCGTGCGCGTAGGCGTGGACGGTGTAGGGGACGGCGGCGGTCTCCAGGGCGACGGTCGCGGGCGTGCCCTGGCCGCCCTTCTTCGGCTTCTTGGCCATGGGTGGGCGGTCCTCGGTCAGTTGGGGCTGAACGACTGGCGGGTGAGGTCGACCGCGGGGAGCGAGGGCAGCCAGCTGAGCACCGCGCTCTCGCGGCGCAGCAGGTCGAGCTCGGTGCGCAGCCGCTGGGCGGTGTCGGGGCAGGCGAGCAGCTGCTGCTTGACCGGGGTCTCGAACACCGAGGCGGCGGCGACCAGGTAGGAGAGCACCTGGGGGTCGTCCGGGAGCTGCTGGCGGCCGTGGGTGCTGGCCTCGCGGGCTCCCGCCAGGCGCTTCTGGTAGACCCGGAAGGCCCGCTCGACCTCGGCGGCGAGCGCGCCGGAGCCCTCGCCGGGGCGCTCCTCGACCAGCTCGACCTCACCGGTCAGGTACAGGCCGCCGACGTCGACCGAGCTGATCCGGAACCGGGTGGTGCCGGTGACCAGCAGCTCGTAGCGCCCGTCGGGCTGGGGCTGGACGGAGGAGACGTCGGCGACGCAGCCGATGTGGTAGACCGCCTCCAGCGGGTCCCCGGTGGCGGTGCCCAGGCCGTCCAGCGGCCCGGCCGGGCCGTCCTCGGCGGGCCGTACCGGGGCGACCTCGCGGCCGTCCTTGATGGCGAGCACGCCGAAGCGGCGCGGCTCGTCCTCGGGCTGTTCGAGCAGATCGGCGACGAGTCGGCGGTAACGCTCCTCGAAGACGTTCAGGGGCAGCACCAGGCCCGGGTAGAGCACGGTGTTCAGCGGGAAGAGCGGCAGCCGTTCTGTCACGGCGGACAGCGTAGTTCTTCGGGGCCGGGCTTTGTCGCGCAGTAACCGCAGCCCCGCCCCGCGGACACGCACCGTGTTCACGCGGTGGCGACCAGCCCGCCCCCCGCGCAAGGCCGCGCGGGCACGGGCGGCGCCGCCGGGCGTGGCTGCGGCGCCACTGCCGATCGTGAGGGTCCTGGCGCCGCCGAGGCCCGCACACGGGCGGCAGATGCCGGGGCGGGGCACCGGGTCGTGGCACTTGGCGCACTCCGCGGGTGTGGCCTGAGGTGCACGGGCGGGCGGCAGCTTGCGCTGGAGGCGGTCGCGCAGGATCGCCACCGGGGAGTGCAGCGGCGAGGGCAGGCCGGGAAGCAGGGCGTGGGCCAACTCGGCCGCCGTGCTGCCGCGTTCCAGCCACTGGGCGACGAGCGGTGCCAGTTGCTGCGCCTCGGCCTCGCCGAGGCGCAGCCGGGGCTCGGGCCGGATCGCGCGGAAGAGTGCGGACACCGCCCTGCGGGTCTGCTCGTCCGCTCGCGTCAACTGGGCGGGGAGGGTGGGTACTTCTCCCGGGTCCTTTACTACAGGGCTGTCAGGGGGACCGGCCTCGGGCTCACCGGAGTCCGAGGAGCGGGCACTCGGTGACGCCGGTCGCTGCGGGGCGTCGTACACGTGCACATCGGTACGGAGCGTGCCGTCGGGCATCCGGACCGTCTCGACCCGGTAGTACCCGGCGTCCTTGAGCTCGTTGAGCGCCCTGCGGACGGCGCCGCGCCCCTGCGGGCTGCTGTCGGCCATGTGCCGTCCGTCCTCGCGCCAGCCGTCGGGGCGGGAGAGGAGGTCGGAGAGGAGGCCCCGGGCGGTGTAGCTGAGGCGACGGTCCTGGAGGAGGCCGTTCGGAAGTACGGTGAAACAGCGCGCGTGGGCGCTACGATGAATCTGCATGGGGAGTGTGTGCTCCTGGTGCCAGACCCCGGGGTGTTCCAGCACCGCCGGGGTCTTCTATGTTCTGTTGATGATGCGGAAAGTAGCACAGTCGCTACACGGAGTGCCAACCATTCGGGGGAATCCGCAGTTGGGAGGGACAGGCGACGGTGAGGTCTGCCTGACGGCACCCGAAGCGATCCAGCGGTATGGCCGAAGGTGGCTAGCGCACCACGGGGATCTCCCCGGAGCGCCAGTCGGCCAGCCGCTTGCGGATGTTCGACACCATCGGCAGCCCGTCCGTCTCGTCCGGGGTGAACCACGCCACCTCGTGGGACTCATCGGACACCCGCAACTCCCCACCGAGCGGGCGTCCGAGGAGGCAGATCGAGAACTCCTGGCGGACCTCGCCATCGTCGTAGGCGAAGACGTGGCCGGGGTCGGTGTAGGTGCCGACGATCCCGGTGATCTCGATATCGATGCCGGTCTCCTCGCGCGTCTCGCGGACACCGCAACCGGCGAGCGACTCACCGATGTCCATCTTGCCGCCGGGCAGGGCCCACATCCCGTTGTCGGTCCGGCGCTGGAGCAGAACGCGGCCCGCGCCGTCGACCACGACGACGGAAGCGGCCGGGACCAGCGAGTTCGCCTTGGGGGCGTTCGGGTCGTCCTCGTAATCACGCCTGGGCACGATCCACCACCTCTGCTGCCGGGACCGATACATCCCGCCCCTTCGCCCACAAGTCCTCGATGTGGCCCGCGAAGCGATCGAATACGCCGTCGTCCTGGGCCCGCCTGAGGTGCATCATCGGAGCGTCATGGCCGATCCTACCCGGCAGCAGCGGTGTGACGATCATGTCGTCGTCGAAGCGGAAGACGCTCAGTGAGACGTGTGCGGTCTCGTATCGCGCCTCGATCGGCGTGTCCCGTAGCTTGGCCAGCTCGGACAGGGTGACCTCGATCCGGGTCGAAAGGCTCAGCGGCACGCCCTCCTCCAGCTCCCGCTGACGGGTGACCGGATGTCCGGGCTCACCAAGAATGAAGCGAACCTGGACGCCGGCCTCCGCCTTCTGCCGTAGCAGGCCGCCGAAGTTCGCGTGCTCCAGCCAAAGGAAGTAGTTGGTGTACCCGGCGAACGTCATCTCCCGAGTTGCCCCCCCTTATCAACTGACGCCACAGCGAAGCCGGCGCTGCCGACCGGTACGGGTACATCTGCACCAGCTCCCGATCTGGCCCCGACTTCACGAGTTGCTGTACGGATGGCCAGAGCACGGCTTCCTCCTCACCCAGGGCCTTACTGGCGGCTGAGCGATGTCGAGCATGGGGCTCGCGCGAGGGGTTGGCGAGCCACCGGTCGACGGTCTTGGGATCGACCCCGCACACACGCGCGAGCCTGGACGAGGTCATGTTGGCACGGGCCATTGCGTCACGGAGCGGGCTGTTCACCGACCGACCTTCCACGTTGGGGACGTTTCAAGGTCTACCAGCCAGACGTCCTAAACGTCCCGAAAACGCGGTATGACGTCCTGTCAGAGTGCCCGACGATTCGAGCGTGACAGATGCGGCAGCCTTTCAGCTGCTTCCTCTCCCTTTCGAGGACCCCATGCTCACTGCCCACCGCCCCCGCACATTCGCCGCCCGTCTCGACTCCTGCGTCGAATCCACGCCCCTGGCCCGGCACTTGATCCGGGCCTACCTCTGCGCGCTCCCCGCCGGTGACCGATACTGCGATGTCGCCGAACTTCTCCTCGGCGAACTCTTCGCCAATGCTGTCCAGCACGCCGACGCCCCCGACGACCGCCTCATCGAGATCCGGTTCGCCGTCAGCGGCGACCTTCTGCGCCTCGAAGTCCACGACGCCGGATCCGGGCGGCCCTCCGTCCGCTCCGCCTCCTTGGAGGAGGAGTGCGGGCGTGGGCTGTTCCTCGTCAACGAGCTGGCCGAGCGTTGGGGTTGCTGCCCCGGGCCGGCGGGGTCGGCAAGTTCGTCTGGGCCCTCATTGCTCCCGCCTTCGCCCTCGCCTGAAAGCCCGCTCCCGATGCTGCCTCCGCTGCCCACCCTCGCCCGGCACGCCCTCGACCGAGGCCACACCCCCGCCGAGACCTACGCCCTTCTGGCCCGCCGCACCGGCGAACCCCTCCCCGCCGCCCGCGCCGTCTGCCTCGCCCTCGCCATCCCCCTCGCCGAGACCACCATCCGCCTCGACGAGTGCTACGGCGCCCTCCTCGCCGACCCCCGCCCCGGCACCGAGGCCGACACCGGCGAACTTCTCGAAGCCCTCGGCGTCTTCGACGTCCCCAAGGACCTCACCGCCACCGAACTCGCCGTCGTCGACCACTTCCTCACCGCCATCGACGCCCTCGGCGGCATCCGCCCCGGCCACCAACACGGCCTCGCCCGCTGGTTCACCACCGGCAACCTCGCCGCCGCCTACCTCTCCCTCGCCGCCGCCCACCCCCGCCCCACCACCGGCAACCCCACCCAGTACTGGACCACCCTCGTCACCGCCGGCGAACTCCTCACCACCACCCCCACCCCCGACCCCCGCATCAAAACCGCCCTCACCCACTGCCGCAGCCAAGCCGCCACCTGGTAGGCACCGGAAGTCGACCCCGCCGACTTCCTGCGCAGGAGTCGTGGCCGCTTCGGCCTTTGCCGAAGCGGCGACGGGGCGACGGGGTGGCGGGGTGACGGGCGTAACCGGCCCGTCACCCCGGGCGGCTGGGAACCATCAAACGCCTGCGGCGCGGGTAGGGGCAGGCCGATCCTGTAGGCAGAAGCTAGGCAGTTCACTAGGCTGTCCGGCCCTCACCAACGGCACCGCAGAGACGGGCCAGCCGATGAGAACGTGGCGTGATCCGCTGGCCCGACGGGGATGTCCGTGATGCCCTGCGCGGTGTCTTCGGCGTGGCCACGAACGCAGAGCTGGGACTGTTCCCGAAGCGGACCCGGCGGGACCGTGAGGAGGTGAGTGAGTCGAAGCGCCGTGACTTCTTGGCCGTCTCCCTGGCCTCGATCCTGCCCGATGTGCTGCCGTCTCCATCTTCTCTGGGGATGAAGGACATTGACGATATTGCAGAGCGGACCTTCGCTCTGGAGGAGTGGGACCGGCGAAGCGGCGGTCTTGCCACTCGTCATCTGGCCTTCGGTGAACTGCGAAGCGCTGTCGATCTCACCAAGTCGTCGATGGGACCGCGTGTCCGCGACCGGCTGTGCGGCCAGATCGCCAATCTCGCCGACCTTGCAGCGTGGTCGGCGTTCGACGCGGGCCAGAGCTCACCTGCACGCAGCACGTTCGGGCTCGGCATCAAGGCGGCCCAGGAGGCCGGCGACGATGGGCTCCTGTGTCATGTCGCAACCGGCCTCGCCCGCCAGGAGATTGCCGAGCGTAAGTCCGGAGAGGCTGTCGCCCTGGCCGACATGGCCATGGGCAACGTGCCCTTGTCGGCGCTCGCGATGATCGCGGCGGTCAAGGCCCAGGCGCACGCCATCCAAGGCGACGAACCCGAGGTGATGCGGCAGATCGCCCTCGCGGAGTCGATCTACAGCCGCGTGAGTGATCTCCGCAGCGAGCCTCGCTGGATGTGGTACTTCACCGAACACAAGCTGCACGGCGAGACCGGCCACGCCCTCTACCTGCTCGCGGCGGTCAAGGGAAAGCCTGTCTCCGATCTGGTGTCCCGGCTTCGCCGAGCCGTGGACTCCCAGACCTCCAACCGGGCCCGCTCGAAGGCGATCGACACCGCCCAACTGGCCACAGTGCTCTACCGTCAGGGCGCCCGGGAAGAAGCCGAGCACTACGCCCGCACAGCCACCGACCTTTCCGCCGCCGTCCGCTCCGCACGACTGGACGCCGCACTGGCCGAGATGAGGAGAGCACAGGCATGACGATCGAAGACGTGATCAAGGAAGCTGCGGCTCGGGGAGTCACGGGGCTCCCGGAGCCTTCCCGGCTCACCCACGTCCGGGTGTGGCCGGGTGCGTCGCAGTGGGTCGGCGAGGTCGGCGAGCCGCCCCACAATGAGACCGTGGGGGATGGCATGTTCAACACCAAGGGCGAGGCTCAGGAAGCCGCGCTGAAGGCTGTTGCTGACGGTCGGGCCTTGCTGGCCTCCCTGCTCCCGGCGGATCTCGCAGCGACGGCCGCAGAGTGGCCGGAGCCGACCGTGAATGCTTGGGACGCCTGACAGCCAAATGGTTCCTGGCCCGAGAAGTGATCAATCGGGCCTCCTGCGGTCAGGGTGGCTCGGCATTGGCGCTGCGGGAGACCTGCCCTGCCTGTTGTCGGCGTGGGTGGTCATCGAGGCGTCGAGCGGGACTGCCGACCCGGAGTGAATGGTTAATCCCGGTGCAAGATTTCAAGGCCTTCTCGTCGCCTGCGTAGGAAGTCGGTCTGGCCGACTTCCTACGCAGAGATGGTTGGAAGTTCCGTTGCCGCTTCGGCATCACCGAAGCGGCAACGGGAGTGACTCGATTTTGCGATTTTCGGCGAGCTTCCCCTGGGCTTTCCTATATTTTGGGCGGGCCGGCCGTGCCGCGGCCGGCCCGCCCGAACCCTGTTGTCTTGGGTGGATGGGTGTTCTGATCTATTTCAAGTCCCTGTGGTTCAATTTCGCCCCGTCTGAGATTTTTGGCGGCGTTCTCCCTCCTCCTCCTCCTCCTCTTACACGGCTCGCTAGATGACTTTATGAGTGGAGTGAGAGGTGTCGAATAATGCCGTTGCCGCTTCGGTGATGCCGAAGCGGAAACGGGTGGCAGGAATTGGGCGGAAGGTGTTTATTGGCTTTGGTTTCGGTGGCCCCGGCTAATCTTTGGCCGGGGTCACCGTCGCCTCTGTAGGGCGTAGAAAGATTGGGTGGGCGGGGTGTCCAGGGCCCGGCCACTTCCTGGCCAGTGCCTGTTTCGGGCGCCCCGGCCGTTCTCGGCCGGGGCGCCTGGAAATTATCGTGTTCGTGGCTGGCGTGAGTGGGGTGCGCTTGTCAGTTCGGCGGCCCCGGCCAAGTTTGGCCGGGGCCGCCGTCGCCTTTCCAAGTCCTGGGAAGGGTGGGTGGGCGGCACACCTGGTTGTTCGGGCGGGCCCGTGTGCTTGCACGCGGGCCCGCCCATTTATGTTGATCACTCACTTGGCTTGATGCCGAGATTTCCAGTGATTGTTCCCCGGCTTCCTATGCGCCCGAGCATTATTGTGCTTGTGGGTGGGTGGGTGGGTTTTCTCGCCCATTTCAAGATCGTGCTGCGGTTTTGCTCGCCCCGCCGCGATCGCATCGCGGCGGGGCGGGAAGGCTGGGGGATCCACTTGTCGTTGAGCCCCGGCTTTTGGGCTTCTGCGCAGGAAGTCGGTCTGGCCGACTTCCTGCGCAGAAGCCGTCGGTCAGCCGCGTTGGAGGAGGCGGGTGGCGCCGGTGACGACGGTGGAGGCGAGGAGCCAGCCGACGACGACGAGGCCGGCGGCGATCCATTGGCTGGTGCCGCCGGGGTTCCAGGCGCCCTGGTTGAGGTCGACGATGGGCAGCAGCCGGTCGAGGGTGTAGAGCACCGCGTTCCAGTGCGGTTTCTCGTCGGCCTTGAGCGGGGCGGGTTCGTGGGTGGCGAACCAGACGCTGCCGAGGGCCCAGGCGAGGAGCAGCCACAGGCCGGCCCGGCCGGGGCGGTAGCCGTAACCGACGGTGACGTCCTGGACCAGGCCCCAGCCCCGGGCGGGCAGCGGCAGGGTCTCCCGGCGGCGGCGCTGCTTGGCGTACAGCACCTCGCGGGCGTCGTCGTCGGCGCCGTCGCGGCGCAGGGCGGCGGCGAGCTGCTCGTAGGACTCCGGCTGGAAGTCCACCGCGGAGCCCTCCAGCCAGGCGATCCGCTGTTGGACGGTGAACGCCGCGGCGGGGCGGAGGTTCTCGTAGACGAAGCCGGTCAGGCCCAGGTGCTTGCCGAGCGGCCAGGAGTCCGGGCGGTCGACCAGGTTGCCGACCCGGGCGCGGGAGAGCGAGACCGTGCCGGTGGGCCGGAAGGCGCAGGTGAAGCGCAGTTCGGGGGTGTGGATGCGGCGCAGCGACAGCTCGTCGTCACCCTCCAGGTGGAATTCGCCGGAGATCAGGCAGGCCGCGTCGAAGCGGGCGTCCGAGAGCCGCACCTGGCCGTAGGCGCGGAACGGGGTGCTGGGGGCGCCGGGCGCCGGGCTCTGGCCGTAGCCGGAGCCGTAGTAGCTGCGGGAGCCGAACCAGCCGCCGTCGGCGGAGCTGGTCAGGTAGAGGGTGTGGCCGACGTTGAGCCGGACGGCGTTGAGGCAGACGCGGTTCTGCGGGTCGGCGTGCAGCTGGGCGCCGCGGAGCGAGAGGCGGCCGCCGATCCGGGCCGTGCGGACGCTCAACTCGCCGTGGGTCTCCAGGCGTTCGGCTTCGAGGTCCTGGTGGACGGTCATCCCGTCGGCCGAGATCGCGCGGCCGTAGCGGTCGCCGCCGATGACGGCCTGGTTGAGCAGCAGGTCGGTGCCGATCTTGGCGTCGGTGAGCCGGATGCCCTCGGGTATCCGGCAGCGGGCCAGGTGGAGGTCGCCGGTGGTGGACAGCCGGGAGGCCTCGATCCTGGGGATCGCGCACTCGACCATCCGCAGGGTGGTGGCGGAGGCCTCCGAGATGAGGATCTTGTGGTCGAAGCGGCAGCCGCGCAGTTCGACGTACCGTTCCAGGTGGCCGCCGGCCAGGTTGAGCGAGCCGGTGACCTTCACCCCGCTCATCCGCAGCGAGGCGACCCGCCCGGCGGTGGGTTGCGGCCCGGCCAGCAGCAGGTGCGCGAGTACGTCGGCGCCGACCGTCCGCTCCGGCCCCCAGGGGCTGTCCCCGAAGGGGTCGTCGATGTCGTCCCGGCCACATCTGCGCTCGAAGACCTCGCCCTCGCGGAAGGCCTCCCAGAGTTCCCGTTCGGTGTCGGTCCAGCCCTCCGGGGCGCTCTCCGCCATGGTTTCCCCCGTCCCCCCGGTCGTCTCGCCTTTCGTATCACGGACTGAAATGTGGGACCACCCGTTCCGGCCACTCCTTACACTGGGTGGCGTGATCTCTCGAATCGACCTCCGCGGCTCGCTGGACGACCCGCGTGCCCTGCTGCCCCGTGCCGAGTTCGACGTGGCGGCCGCCCTGGAGAAGGTGCGGCCGATCGCCGAGGACGTACGCCATCGCGGGGTCGCGGCGCTGATCGAGATCACCGAGCGTTTCGACGGCGTCCGGCTGGAGTCCACCCGGGTGCCCACCGAGCAGCTGGCCGAGGCCTTGGAGACGCTGGACCCGAAGGTGCGGGCCGCGCTGGAGGAGTCGATCCGCCGCGCCCGGGCCGTGCACGCCGACCAGCGCCGCACCGGGCACACCACCCAGGTGGTGCCGGGCGGCACGGTCACCCAGCGCTGGGTGCCGGTCGAGCGGGTCGGCCTGTACGTGCCGGGCGGGCTGGCGGTCTACCCGTCCTCCGTGGTGATGAACGTGGTGCCGGCCCAGGAGGCGGGCGTCCGGGGCATCGCGGTGACCTCTCCGCCGCAGAAGGAGTTCGGGGGCCGCGTCCACCCGACCATCCTGGCGGCCTGCGCGCTGCTCGGCGTGGACGAGGTCTACTCCGTCGGCGGCGCCCAGGCGGTCGCGATGTTCGCCCTGGGCACCGAGGAGTGCGCTCCGGTGAACATGGTCACCGGCCCGGGCAACATCTACGTCGCCGCCGCCAAGCGCTTCTTCGCCGGCCGGATCGGCATCGACTCCGAGGCCGGCCCGACCGAGATCGCCGTCCTCGCGGACGACAGCGCGCTGCCCAGTGACGTCGCCGCGGACCTGATCAGCCAGGCCGAGCACGGCCCCACCTCCGGCTCGGTGCTGGTCACCGACTCCCCGGAGCTGGCCGACGCGGTCGAGGTCGAGCTGGTCGCCCAGGTCGGCCGGACCAAGCACGGCGAGCGGGTCGCCGAGGCGCTCGGCGGCCGCCAGTCCGGCATCATCCTGGTCGACGACCTGGAGCAGGGCCTCGTCGTGGTCAACGCCTACGCGGCCGAGCACCTGGAGATCCAGACCCGCGACCCGCACGCGGTGGCGGCGAAGGTCGTCAACGCCGGCGCGATCTTCATCGGCCGCTGGACCCCGGTCTCGCTGGGCGACTACGCGGCCGGGTCCAACCACGTGCTGCCGACCGGCGGCTGCGCCTGCCACTCCTCCGGGCTGTCGGTGCAGACCTTCCTGCGCGGCGTCCAGGTCGTCGAGTACGACCGGCAGGCGCTGGCGGACGTCGCCGCGCACGTGGTCAACCTGGCGAACGCCGAGGACCTGCCCGGTCACGGTGACGCCGTCAAGGCTCGGTTCGATTGGACGGTTCCCGGCGCGTGACGAACATCGACGACCTGCCCATCCGGGACGAGCTGCGCGGCCAGTCCCCGTACGGCGCACCGCAGTTGGACGTCCCCGTCCAGCTGAACACCAACGAGAACCCGTACCCGCTGCCCGAGGAGCTGGTGGCCCGGATCGCCGAGCGCGTCGCCGAGGCCGCCCGCCACCTCAACCGCTACCCCGACCGGGACGCGGTCGAGCTGCGCGAGGGCCTCGCCGCGTACCTCACCCGCAGCACCGGCCTCCCGGTCGCCCGCGCGCAGGTGTGGGCCGCCAACGGCTCCAACGAGGTCCTCCAGCAGCTGCTGCAGACCTTCGGCGGCCCCGGCCGCACCGCGCTCGGCTTCGAGCCCTCCTACTCGATGCACGCGCTGATCTCCCGGGGCACCGGCACCGGCTGGATCTCCGGCCCCCGCAACGACGACTTCACCATCGACGTGGACGCCGCCCTCGCGGCGATCGCCGAGCACCGGCCGAACGTGGTGTTCATCTGCTCGCCGAACAACCCGACCGGCACGGCCGTCGCGGCGGAGACCGTCCTGCGGCTGTACGAGGCCGCGCAGGCCGCCCGGCCCAGCCTGGTGGTCGTGGACGAGGCGTACGTCGAGTTCTCGCACCGCGCCTCGCTGCTGCCGCTGATCGAGGGCCGCCCCAACCTGGTGGTCAGCCGCACCATGTCCAAGGCCTTCGGCGCCGCCGGGCTGCGCCTCGGCTACCTGGCCGCCGACCCGGCCGTGGTCGACGCCGTCCAGCTGGTCCGGCTGCCGTACCACCTGTCGGCCGTCACCCAGGCCACCGCGCTGGCCTGCCTGGAGCACACCGACACCCTGCTGGGGTACGTCGGCCGGCTCAAGGAGGAGCGCGACCGGCTGGTGGACGCGCTGCGCGCGACGGGTCTGGAGGTGACCGACTCGGACGCCAACTTCGTCCAGTTCGGCCGCTTCGCCGACACCCACGCCGTGTGGCGGGCCATCCTCGACCAGGGTGTCCTGGTCCGTGACAACGGGGTCCCCGGGTGGCTGCGCGTCACCGCCGGCACGCCCGCCGAGAACGACGCCTTCCTGGACGCCGTCCGTAGAGTGATCAAGGAGCTGTAACCCCTCATGTCCCGCATCGGACGCGTCGAGCGCACCACCAAGGAGACCTCCGTCCTGGTCGAGATAGACCTCGACGGAACCGGCAAGACCGACATCTCCACCGGCGTCGGCTTCTACGACCACATGCTCGACCAGCTCGGCCGCCACGGTCTGTTCGACCTCACCGTCAAGACCGACGGCGACCTGCACATCGACACCCACCACACCATCGAGGACACCGCCCTCGCGCTCGGTGCCGCCTTCAAGCAGGCGCTCGGCGACAAGGTCGGCATCTACCGCTTCGGCAACTGCACGGTGCCGCTGGACGAGTCGCTCGCCCAGGTCACCGTCGACCTCTCCGGCCGGCCCTACCTGGTGCACACCGAGCCCGCGGGCATGGCGCCGATGATCGGCGCCTACGACACCACGATGACCCGGCACATCCTGGAGTCCTTCGTGGCCCAGGCGCAGATCGCGCTGCACGTGCACGTCCCGTACGGGCGCAACGCGCACCACATCGTGGAGTGCCAGTTCAAGGCCCTGGCCCGGGCGCTGCGCTACGCCGCCGAGCGGGACCAGCGCGCGGCCGGCATCCTCCCCTCGACCAAGGGTGCGCTGTGAACAAGACCGCGACGATCCTCCTCTTCGTCGGCCTCTTCCTGGCGGGCGGGGTGATCTCCTTCTGGAAGCAGAAGCTGCCGAAGGGCGTCATCCTGGTGCTGGCCATCGGGGCCGTGATGTGCCTGGGCTCCGGCCTCATGCGCCTGTAACACCCGTAGCAGAGAGACTGGACACCTGAACATGGGCAAGAACGTCGTCGTCCTCGACTACGGCTCCGGCAACCTCCGCTCCGCGCAGCGCGCCCTGGAGCGGACCGGGGCGAACGTCACGGTCAGCTCCGACTACGACACCGCGATGGCCGCGGACGGCCTGCTCGTCCCCGGTGTGGGCGCCTTCGAGGCCTGCATGCGCGGCCTCAAGTCCGTCCGCGGCGACTGGATCATCGGCCGCCGGCTCGCCGGGGGCCGCCCGGTCATGGGCATCTGCGTGGGCATGCAGATCCTCTTCGAGAAGGGCGTCGAGCACGGCGTGGAGACGCCCGGCTGCGACGAGTGGCCCGGCACCGTCGAGCCGCTGGACGCCCCGGTCGTCCCGCACATGGGCTGGAACACCGTGGACGTGCCCGAGGGCAGCCGGATGTTCGCCGGCCTCGACCCGGAGAGCCGCTTCTACTTCGTGCACTCCTACGGCGTGCGGCACTGGGAGCTGGAGACCCACAGCGCGCGGATCAACCCGCCGCTGGTCACCTGGGCCACGCACGGGCAGCCGTTCGTCGCCGCGATCGAGAACGGCCCGCTCTGGGCCACCCAGTTCCACCCCGAGAAGTCCGGCGACGCCGGCGCCGCCCTGCTGACCAACTGGGTCAACACCCTCTGAACGTCTGAGAGTTGTTACTGATGAGCCTTGAGCTGCTGCCCGCCGTCGACGTCCGCGACGGCCAGGCCGTCCGCCTGGTCAAGGGCGCCTCCGGCACCGAGACCTCCTTCGGCGAGCCGCTGGCCGCCGCCCTCGCCTGGCAGAACGCCGGCGCCGAGTGGCTCCACCTGGTCGACCTGGACGCCGCCTTCGGCACCGGCACCAACTACGAGCTGCTGCGCGAGGTCACCGGACAGCTGGACATCAAGGTCGAGCTGTCCGGCGGCATCCGCGACGACGAGTCGCTCGCCCGCGCCCTCGCCACCGGCTGCACCCGGGTCAACCTCGGCACCGCCGCCCTGGAGGCCCCCGAGTGGGTCGCCAAGGCCATCGCCGAGCACGGCGACAAGATCGCCGTCGGCCTGGACGTGGTCGGCACCACCCTGCGCGGCCGCGGCTGGACCCGCGACGGCGGCCAGCTCTTCGACGTCCTGGAGCGGCTGAACGCCGAGGGCTGCACCCGCTACGTCGTCACCGACGTCAACCGCGACGGCACCCTCACCGGCCCCAACCTCCAGCTGCTGCGCGACGTCTGCGGCGCCACCGACCGCCCCGTCGTCGCCTCCGGCGGCGTCTCCTCCCTCGACGACCTGCGCGCCATCGCCGGTCTCGTCGACCTGGGTGTCGAGGGCGCCATCGTGGGCAAGGCACTCTACGAGCAGAAGTTCACCCTCGAAGAGGCCCTGGAGGCGGTTTCCGGATGACGGAAGGTCGGATCGTACGCGGTCGGGTCACGGGATTCTCCCCCTGGGAGGAGGAGTTCGGCTACTCCCGGGCGGTCGCCGCGGGCGACCACGTGCACGTGGCCGGCACCACCGCCTGGGTGAACGGCCGGATCGAGCACGAGGGCGACCCGTACCGGCAGACCCTCGCCGCGTTCGGCGTCGGGCTCTCCGCCCTGGCCGCGTACGGTCTGACCGCGGACGACGTCATCCGCACCCGGATGTACATCACCCACGCCCGCGACGCCGAGGAGGTGGGCCGCGCCCACCGCCGACTCTTCGACGCCGCACGCCCGGTGGCCACCATGGTGGTGGTCGACGGGCTGATCGACTCCCGGATGATGGTCGAGGTCGAACTCGACGCGTACCGCACCGGGCTGGCAATGACCCTGGAAGCCCTGGAAGGCAAGCAGCCGTGACCCTCGCCGTACGTGTCATCCCCTGCCTGGACGTGGACGCCGGGCGGGTGGTCAAGGGAGTCAACTTCCAGAACCTGCGCGACGCCGGCGACCCGGTCGAGATGGCCAAGCTCTACGACGCCGAAGGCGCCGACGAGCTGACCTTCCTCGACATCACCGCCTCCTCCGGCGACCGCGAGACCACCTACGACGTGGTGCGCCGCACCGCCGAGCAGGTGTTCATCCCGCTCACCGTCGGCGGCGGCATCCGGGCCGTCGAGGACGTGAACCAGCTGCTGCGGGCCGGCGCCGACAAGGTCGGGGTCAACACCGCGGCCATCGCCCGGCCCGAACTGGTCCGCGAGATCGCCCGGCGCTTCGGGCGGCAGGTGCTGGTGCTGTCGGTCGACGCCCGGCGCTGCGGCGAGGGCGTGGAGACCGCCTCGGGCTACGAGGTCACCACCCACGGCGGGCGCCGGGGCACCGGCCTGGACGCCGTCGAATGGGCCGGCCGGGCGGCCGAGCTGGGCGCGGGCGAGATCCTGCTCAACTCGATGGACGCCGACGGCACCAAGGACGGCTACGACCTGGAGATGATCCGCGCCGTGCGCAAGGCCGTCTCCGTGCCGGTCATCGCCTCCGGCGGCGCCGGCAGGCTCGCCGACTTCGCCCCGGCCGTCGAGGCCGGCGCGGACGCCGTCCTCGCGGCCAGCGTCTTCCACTTCGGGGACCTGCGGATCGGCGAGGTCAAGAACGCGCTGCGGGAGGCCGGGCACCCCGTCCGGTGACGTGATCCGTCGTGCGTGAGGGCCCGCTGCTCCTGCTGAGCAGCGGGCCCTCACGCGTGGTCGCGACTCGCGTGGTCACGACTCGCGGGGCTCGCCCTTGATCAGCGCGAACGGGGCACCGTTCGGGTCCGCCAGCCAGGCGATCCGGCCGACGTTCTCCACGTCCGAGGCCGGCATCAGCACCGAGCCGCCCGCCGCCGTCGCCTTGGTGACCAGCGCGTCCACGTCGTTGGCGGCGAAGTACGGCGTCCAGGCGGAGGGCTGCTCCGGCTGCATGGTCGGGGCGATGCCGCCGAAGCTCGTCTGCTGCTGGTCGCCCTCGGCGGTGGAGATCACCCGGTAGTTCATCCCCGGGGACGGCTCGAAGTTCTCCACCCGCCAGCCGAACAGCCCGTGGTAGAAGGAGAATCCGCCGTCCTGGTCCCGGGTGTGCAGCTCCGACCAGACCAGCGTGTTGTCCTCGGACACGGCGTCCAGCCCGACCGTGTTCCCGGACTGCCAGACCGCGAACTCGGCGCCCTGCGGATCGGTCAGCGCCGCGAACCGCCCCTCCTGCATGACGTCCATCGGCGGGACCCGGACCGTGGCACCGGACTGCTCGGCCGCCTTGACGGTCGCGTCCACGTCGGCGGTGCGGAAGTACGTCGTCCAGGCGGACCGCGCGCCGCCGTCGAGGTGGCCGAGGGCGCCGACCGTCCTGCCGTCCAGCTGGAGGAAGCCGTAGCCGCCCGTCTCCGGGACCTCCTGGAAGGTCCAGCCGAAGACCCTGCCGTAGAACGCCGCGGTGGCCGGGATGTCCGGGCTGCCCAGGTCGATCCAGCAGGGCGAGCCGAGGGGGAAGTCGGTGGTGAGCATGAGGTGGGGCCCTTCGACGGAGAGTGACCGGGCTGCCCGGGGCGGACCCCGGCCACCTGCGAGTCTGCCCCCGGGCACTGACATCCGCAGCCGGGAGGAGGCTGGGCGGGGCCGCGCCGGGCAGGGTAGCCGGACGACCGGGTGCCCGGGGCCGGAACGGCGGCATCGCCCCGGAGCGCCCCGCCGCCGCCCTAGGCTCGTCCCACGCGGCCGCGACCCGGACGAACGGGCCGACGGCGCGACCGATCCGACGACCCGGCAAGGTGGTTCACCGGTGATGGAGCAGTACGCCGACGACGGCGAGGTGACCTACGAACAGGTGACGGTGGTCTCCCTCGCCGCCAGCGCCCCGGTCGGCCCGGCACGGACCGCCGTCCGGGTCGTCCGCGAGGCCATGACCGTCAAACGGATCGCGGGCTACTGGGTGCGCTGGGACGAGCGCCGGGCCGGCGAGGAACTCCGGCACCACGCGCGCTGGGTGCCCGAGGAGGAGTACGTCCGGCCGGGCACCGGCCGCCCGGACGGCACACTCTCCGTGACGGTGGCCGCCTACTGGGCGGACGCCCGCGGCGCCTTCCGCCACCGGCCCGGCACCGAGACCGCGGTGACCTTCCGCCCCGGCGAGGGCGCGCACGAGCTGGTGCTGGAGCAGCCCGCCCCGGCCGGCCCCTCCGCCCTCTCCGTGCAGCTCGCGGACGCCCGCTGGCTGGGCGCCGCCGACGGCGGGCCGATCCACTACGGCTTCTCGGGCGCCACCGAGGCCGCGACGGGCGGCGAGGGGGCGTGGCTGGTCCGGCACCCGGAGTACGGGACGGGCGGCGTGGGCGACCAGGGTTAGGGCCCGTCTTCGAACTCCCGTCTGCGGGCCGACGCTCCCCCAGCCTTCGGCCGGGAGGTACCCCCAGGGCACAAGCGCGCCTCGCCGCGTTGTCGTCGGTCGCCAATGCGCTGCATTGGGCTCCCTCCTCCGCCTTGCGATGCACGCACCCCAACGCCGCCCCGCCCGCC
>NZ_JBIAXC010000066.1:0-3649 GCF_042896295.1 Kitasatospora sp. NPDC001309
CCACCCGCCTGACCGCCAGCCCCGACAGAATCGGGCAATACCTCCGCCCGAAACCCTTCGCGGCAGCCTAAATCGGTATCGAACGCCCTCTGAGGGCAGCCCAGGCTCAGGACCCCCGGCCCGGGGTCAGTCCTGGCGTTCGAACCGCCACCACTGGGTCGGGGCGTCGGCGTCCCCCCACTGCTGGACACCGGCCTCCGTGGCGGTCAGCGGCTTGCCGCTGACGAAGCTGGTGACGGTGTAGGTGCCCGGGGCGTCCACATGGGCCTCCAGCAGCCACTCCTGGGCGCCGAAGGCGTTGGCCGACCACTGCTGGATCGGGACGCCGTCGTCCGGGGAGGCACCGGTGACGTCCAGGCGCTTGCCGCTGCCGGCGTTCTCGATGTGGAAGAGCGCGCCGCCCGGGTGGACGGCGGTGAGCAGCCAGAGCTGGGCGTCGGTGCCGTCGGCCGGGCCGAGGCGGATCCGGGCGCCGCTGCGCCGGGAGGCCTCGGCGACCTCCAGCAGCAGGCCGCTGCCGACGTTGCGGATCCGGTAGCGGCCGTCGGTGACCGCCCGGTCGGCCGTGCTGTCAGGGGCGCTGTCCGTCATGGCCGCAGTCTCGCACCCGCGGCTGACAGCCCGGCGTGATCCGCTTATGCTGCGGCGGATGTCCACCCGGAGCGTTCCGCCGACCCGTCAGCAGCCCACCCTCCTGGCGGCGGTGGCCGGACTGGAGGCGGTGGTCGCGGCCGGCGACGACGAGGGCTTCGGCCCGGCCCTGGGCCTGGTCGGCGCGCTGTTCGGCCCGGCCGACCCGGCCGAGCGGCGGGCGGCCGGCCCCCGGCTGGCCGCCCTGCTGCCGGACGCGCCGCCGTTCCCCCGGGCGCACCTGGCGATGGCGGTGGGCGCCTGCGTGGAGTCCGGTGCCGATCCGGTGGCCTGCGCGGGCCCGGTGCTGGCCGGTCTGCGCGGGGCGCTGACCGGTGCCCAGCGGCTGGTCGAGCACTGGGCGCGGACCGGCGGCGGGCCGCTGCCGGACCAGGAGGCCGACGATCCGGCCGAGGCCCACGCCCGGATCGAGGACCCGGAGCACCTCGACCCCTGGCACGCCCACCTGGCCGTGGTCGCCTGGTGGACGCTGCACCTGTGGCAGCAGGCCGCCCGGGCGGTGTACGCGCACCCGTCCGTCCGGACCGAGGCCCGCGCCTCGGGCGTCACCGAGGTGCTGCTGGAGCTGTTCGACCGGTACGGCGGCGAGCGCCACGACGTCAAGGGCCTCACCCACCTGGCGCTGGTGCTCGACGACGAACCGCTGCTGGTCCTCGACCGCCCCACCGGCACCGGCTACCTGCTGCGGATGAGCGGCCTGAGCGACACCTTCCAGCTGCACACCCTGCTCGCCGACGTGCTGATCGGCGGCGGCCACCTGCCCGGCGTCCCGCAGGACCCCGAGGTGGTGGCGCTGGCCCGGACGGCGGTCCTGGACGGCCGCCGGCCCACCGCCACCGGCGCCTTCAACCTGGTCGCCCCGGACGGCTCCTGGCTCTGGAACGAGGGCACGCCCAGCGACGTCCCGCTGCTGGACGGCGTACGCACCCTGGTGCTGGAGCCGCTGCCGTACGAGCGCAGCTGGTCGGCCGGGCGCTTCCTCCAGGAGGTCCCGGGCGACCTCCGGCTGGAGCGGGTGCTCGATCCGGCGGAGGCGGCACGGCGGCTGGCCCGCACGGTGCCGGGGGCCTCCCCGGCCGCGGCCTTCGGCTGAGCCGCCCGGCCCCCGGGCCCCCGGCGGGCCGCTCCGTTCACCGGGTTAGGGTCGGAAACCGACGCACGTCCCCGACGCACGTCCCCTACGAGCCCTACGAGCCCCACGAGTGGAGTCGACGATGGCGAAGGTCCCGAACGCGCTCGCATCCGCCGCGCCCGCCGCACTGACCGCGGCGGGCGGCCTGGTCGGCGGTTACGGCGTGGCCCGCTGGAGCGGCCGGCGCGAGCTGGGCGGCGTGGTGCTGGCGGCGGCCGGCGCCGGCGCGGCCGCGCAGTGGCGCCGCAGCTCGGGCACGGCGACCGCGGCGGCGCTCACCGGCCTGTACGTGGCGGCCTTCGGCGGTTCGCACCCGCTGGCGAAGCGGATCGGCGCCTGGCCGTCCGTGTTCGCCGTCACCGGGGTGGTCGCGGCGGCCTCGACGGCGGCGACGCTGCTCTCCGCGCGCAAGCGCTGAGCCGCACCGCGCGCGGGCGCTGAGCCGCGGGCCGGTTCAGGACGGGACGACCGCCGGGCCGAACCGCGCCTCGAAGGCCGCCCGGTTGGCCGAGACCGGCGAACGGTCCCAGACCGCGAACACCACCCGCTCGAACGCGCCCCCGTACCGGGCCAGCGCGCCCTCGAAGGCCTCGGCGACCTGGGCCGGGTCGTTGCGGAACACCCCGCAGCCCCAGGCGCCGAGCACCAGGGCGCGGACCTCGTGCCGGGCCGCCGCCGCGAGCACCCGGACGGCCCGCTCGGCGAGCACGCCCCGCACGTCCGCACCGGCCGAACGCCGTTCCAGCTGACCGGCGTTGGGGGCGGGCGAGGTCAGGAAGGTGACCGGGTAGGGCCGGGCCAGCAGACCGCCGCCGCCGTCCCGGACCACCGGCACGCCAGGCGAGACGACGACCCGGTGGCTGTACCGCAGGTCCGTCGAGGCCCGGTGCGCCTCGTAGTAGTCCGGCGCCTCCAGCAGGCAGCTGTACAGCAGCGCGCTGCGGCACAGGTCCTCCTCCTGGGCGCGGGCGCCGCGCAGGTACCCGCCGCCGGGGTTGCGCGCGGAGGCGAAGTTCAGCACCCCGACCGGCCCGGCCCCGGCCGCGACCAGCCGCCGGGCCGCCTCGACGCTGCCCTCGGCCGTGACCTCGACCGGCCCGCCCGCGGGGCCCCGCTCCCCGGCCGCCAGCAGTGCCGCCAGCCCCTCCGGGGAGTACGACACCGTGCCGGCCCGGGCCGCCGCCAACTGCTCCCCCACCTGCACGAGTTCGCCCCCGGCCGTCCGGTAGCTCCCCCGTGCGGCGATCTCCTCGTTCACCCGTGCCACTTCGTGCAGTCTGCTGCTCATGTCCGTGACGCTACGGGACTACCCCCAGCGCGCGCCACAGGTTATTCTCACTTCCAGAACAACACCTCGGGGGGCGAGCAGTAGCGAGGTGTGGGGGGTATCGGGGGATACCGGGGGAACACGAAGGGCCCGCTCCGGGGGACGGAGCGGGCCCTTCGTGTGTGGTTCAGTCAGCCGGCCGGCGGTCGATCACCGACCGGGCCGCAGGACCTCGTCCGAGGTCAGTTCTTCCAGCGCGGCTTGCGGTCGTCGCGGTTGAAGCCGCCGCCGTTGAAGCCGCCCGAGCGCTCGCGGTCGCCGAAGCCACCGGAACGGCCACCGCGGTCGTCACGGTTGAAGCCACCGCGGTCGGCCTGCGGACGGCCACCGGCGCGGTGGTCGTCACGGCGCGCGAACGGACGGCTGTTGCTGCCGCCGCGCTCGTCGCGGTCCCGGCCGAAGGACGGGCGGTCGCCGAAGGAGCGGGCCGGACGGTCGCCGAAGCCACCGGAGCGGCCGCCGCGGTCGTCACGGTCACGGTTGAAGCCACCGGAACGCTCGCGGTCACCGAAGCCACCGGAACGGCCACCACGGTCGTC
>NZ_JBIAXC010000066.1:3744-46682 GCF_042896295.1 Kitasatospora sp. NPDC001309
CGGAGCGGCCGCCGCGGTCGTCACGGTCACGGTTGAAGCCACCGGAACGCTCGCGGTCACCGAAGCCACCGGAACGGCCACCACGGTCGTCACGGTCACGGCTGAAGGCCGGACGCTCGCTGCGCGCCTCGCGGTACGCCGGGGTGCGCTCCTCGGCCTGCGGCGCGGCGGCGGCCGGAGCCTCGGCGGCGGCCGGAGCGGCCTCCTCGCCGGCCTCGGCCGGGGCCTCGTCCACGATGCCCAGGTCGGCCCGCTCGCGCGCCGCACGGGCGGACAGGCGGTCGGCCTCCTCGCGCAGCTCGGTGGCGCGACGCTGCGCGCGCTCCAGCTGGCGGGTCATGTCGGCGAGCTCGCGCTCGGCGGCACCGGCGATGTTGGCGGCGCTCTCGGCCTGAACCTCGGTCAGCGAACGGGCGCCGGTGATCTTGGCGACCTCGGCGTCGAAGGCGTGGTCCAGGATGTGGCGGCTGGCATCGACGCCCGCGTCCTCCATCAGGCGGAAGACGCCGCGGCGCTGGTGCGGCAGCACCAGGGTGACGACGGCGCCGGAGCGGCCGGCGCGCGCGGTGCGGCCCGAGCGGTGCAGGTAGTCCTTGTGGTCGCCGGCCGGGTCCACGTTGAGGACCAGGTCGATGCCGTCGACGTGGATGCCGCGGGCGGCGACGTCGGTGGCGACGACGACGTTGACGTAGCCGTCCTTGAAGTCGCCGAGGACGCGGGTGCGGGCGCCCTGGGTCATGCCGCCGTGCAGCGCGTCGGCCTTGACGCCGGCCTCGATCAGCTGCTCGGCGACGCGGTCGGCGCCCATCTGGGTGCGGACGAAGATGATGGTGCGGCCCTTGCGGGCGGCGATCGCGTTGGTGATCGGCGCCTTGTCCTTGGGCTTCACCACGAGGATGTGGTGGGTCATGGTGGTGACGGCGCCGGCCGACGGGTCGACCTCGTGGGTGACCGGGTTCTTCAGGTAGCGCTTCACCAGGGTGTCGATCTCGTTCTCCAGGGTGGCGGAGAACAGCAGGCGCTGGCCGCCGGCCGGCACCTGGTCGAGGATCTCGGTGACCTCGGGCAGGAAGCCCATGTCGGCCATCTGGTCGGCCTCGTCGAGCACGACGGTCTGGACGTCGGCCAGCTTGGCCGAGCCGCGGTTCAGCAGGTCGCGCAGGCGGCCCGGGGTGGCGACCAGGATGTCGACGCCGCGCTCCAGCGCGTAGATCTGGTTCGACATCGAGGTGCCGCCGCAGACGACCTTGAGCTTGAGGCCGAGCACCGAGCCGAAGGGCTCCAGGGCGTCGGCGACCTGCATGGCCAGCTCGCGGGTCGGGACCAGGATCAGGCCGCGCGGGTGCTTGGCGCGGGTGCGCTCGCCGTCGGCGAGGCGGGTCAGCAGCGGCAGGCCGAAGCTGAGGGTCTTGCCGGAGCCGGTGCGGCCGCGGCCCAGCACGTCCTTGCCGGCCAGGGCGTCCGGGATGGTCGCGGCCTGGATCGGGAACGGGGTGGTGACGCCGCGCTTGGCGAGGGCACGGACGACGTCGTCGTGCAGGCCCAGGTCGCCGAAGGTGATGGTCGGCTCGGCGGGCTCGGTGTCCTCGGCCGCGTCCTCGACGGTCTCGGCGGCGTCGGTGACCTCGGCGGCGAGCTCCGCGGCCTCGGCGGTCAGATCGGTGGTGTCGGTGGTGTCGGTGACATCGGTGGTGTCGGTGACATCGGCGGCAGCCTCATTCGCGGGCATGGCGAAGCGGGCGTCGTCAACGAGAGACATGCAAAACCTTCCGGAAGTGGCACGCGCCAAAGTCCGGGGTTCTGTTTCACAACCGCCTCTATGCGGTCAGCCACGGATCGCCGGAACGCGCCAAGGGCGCCAGATGGGAATAGGGCGCCAATCAAATGAATCAAACGAACGATCTACCACCATAGAGGAACCTCGGGATCGGAGGCAAATGCCCTGGCCAGGCCGCTAATGCGCGCCCGCACCGGGGCTCGGGGCCGAAGATCCGGAGCTGCCGGTCGAGGGCTGCGGGCCCGGCGGGACGGTCGCGGCCGGCGTGGTGTGCTCCGGCTCCGGGGTGCCGGACGGGTGGCTGCTCGGGGTCGCCGACGGGGTGCCGGCCGAACCGCCGCCGGAGCGGCCCTCCCCGGTGCCGGCGGTCCCGCCGGTGCCCGCCGAGCCGCCGGTCGAGGCACCGCCCGGGTGGGGCGCGGGGCTGGTGTTCGCGCCGCCCGACGCACCGCTGCCGCCCGGCGCGCCCTCGGGAGCGCCCGCCCCCGGGACCGGGACCACCCCGGCCACCACACCGTTCGCGCCGGGCGCGAGCTCACCCGGCGTGGCGCTCGTCACCCCGGCCGGCGCGTTCTCGGCCTGCAAGCCCCCCTGGCGCTCCGAGCGCCCCGACGCACCCCCCGGGTGCCCGCCGCCGGCCGGGGCCGAGGGGCCGCCCGTCGCCCCCGGCCGACCCGCCGGACCGGCCTGGCCGACCGGCGCCACGCCGTGCTTCTCCTCCGCCGCCGGACCGACCGACATGCACCCGGTCAGCCCCAGCCCGGCCACCGCCAGCACCGCCGCCGCCCGTACCACCGCGCCCGAACGCGCCGCCCGCACCGAAGCCACCGAGCTCCCTCTCCATCGCCCCACCCGGGCCGCCCACTGCCGCGCGGCCGCTTTCGGTGCCCAACGCGCGCCGGGCGCGCCGGGACACGGGTGGGTGGCGCGGTTCTCGGCGGCCGCCCCCTCGGGAGCCCGTCCGGGGGCCCGCTCAGCCCCAGAGCGCCGAGGCCAGCTCCGCCCCCGCGTACACCGCGCCCAGCCCCGCCGCCAGGCTCCCCGCCACGTTCGCCACCGCGTACCGCCCCGCACCGGACTCGGCCAGCCGCAGCGTCTCGTACGAGAAGGTCGAGTAGGTGGTCAGCGCCCCGCAGAAGCCGGTGCCGACCAGCAGTTGGACGTGCGAGGAGGCCGCGCCGGCCGCCACCGCCCCGGTCAGCAGGCCGAGCACCAGGCAGCCGAACACGTTCACCGTGAAGGTGCCCCACGGGAACACCGAGTCGTGCCGGGACTGCACCGCCCGGTCGGTGAGGTACCGCAGCGGGGCGCCGACCGCCGCGCCCGCCACCACCAGCAGCCAGTTCACTCCGCCGACTCCCCCGCGCCCGCCCCCGGGCCCGCCTCCGCCGCGCCCGCGGCCCGCCCCGCGTACCGGACCACCTCGCAGCGGTCCAGCACCACCAGCCCCTCCGCGACCAGTTCCTCCAGCTGCGGCAGGAACGCCCGCACCCGGTCCTCCTCGTCCACGATCACCACCGCCACCGGCAGGTCCCCGCTCAGCGACAGCAGCCGCGCCGTGTGCACCAGCGAGGAGGCCCCGAAGCCCTCGATCCCCCGGAACACGCTCGCCCCGGCCAGCCCGGCCGCCCGCGCCCGGTGCACGATCTCGCTGTACAGCGGCCGGTGGTGCCAGGTGTCGCTCTCCCCGACCAGCGCGGTCAGCCGCAGCGCCGGCCCGCCCAGCCGGCTCACCGGGCACCGCCGCGGTGGATCACGCGCCGGGTCAGCACCGCGGCCGCCCACACCGCACCGAGCGCGCCCGCCAGGGTCAGCCCCAGGTACGCCAGCCCCGGCCCGGGCCGCCCGGCCTCCAGCAGCCGGCGGACGTCCACCGCGTACGTCGAGAAGGTGGTGAACCCGCCCAGCACCCCGGTGCCGAAGAACGGCCGCAGCAGCGGGTGCGCCGGACGCCCCTCGGTGACCACCACCAGGAACACCCCGATCACCGCGCAGCCCACCACGTTGACCAGCAGCGTCGTCCACGGGAAGGCCGACGGCCCGGTCTCCCAGCCCAGCCCGGCCGCGTACCGCGCCAGCGCCCCGATCGCCCCGCCCACCGCGACCACCGCCACGGCCGGCCCCTGCCCGCGCAGCACCGACGGGCGCGGGGGCGTCGGCGTCGCCGTCGCGGTGTCGTCCAACGCGTCCTCCGAGGTCGTCACAGGCCCATCAAACACCGCTGTCCGCCGCCTGGCACACCGTCACCCCAGACCCGACAATGATCCGGTGGAGATGACCCGGGAAGAGTTCGAGACGCTGGTCAGTGACGCCCTCGACCAGATCCCCCCGAAGCTCGCGGCGATGATGGACAACGTCGCGGTCTTCGTCGAGGACGAACCCGACCCGGGCGACCCGGAGCTCCTCGGCCTCTACGAGGGCACCCCGCTCACCGAGCGCGGCGAGTGGTACGCCGGCGTCCTGCCCGACCGCATCCTGATCTACCGCGGCCCCACCCTGCGTCACTGCGGGACCCGCGAGCAGGTGGTCGAGGAGGTCCGCACCACCGTCATCCACGAGGTCGCCCACCACTTCGGCTTCGACGACCACGAACTGGACGAACTCGGCTGGTCCTGACCCACCGCCGGAGGCCCCTCCGGCGGCCCCACCCCCACCCGGCCCAAACCCGTTTTGGCGATCCGCCCCGCATCCCATATGCTTCTCGACGTCCCCGGAACGCTGGAAACAGCCGAACGGACCACAAGCCCTCATCGTCTAGTGGCCCAGGACGCCGCCCTTTCAAGGCGGTAGCACGGGTTCGAATCCCGTTGGGGGCACGCAGTACCGTAGTAAAGTGCAGTGCCGCAAGACCTTGGTGGTTCGCCACCACAAGGTCCCGTGGAGCAGTTGGTTAGCTCGCCACCCTGTCAAGGTGGAGGTCGCGGGTTCAAGTCCCGTCGGGATCGCTCGTCTCGCAAGAGACGGTGCAGTACGGCCAGGTAGCTCAGTTGGTACGAGCGTCCGCCTGAAAAGCGGAAGGTCGCCGGTTCGACCCCGGCCCTGGCCACATAGCCTGACCAGGCACGATGCCCTCGAAGCGGATCGCTTCGGGGGCATTTTCATGCCTGTTGACGCCAACGCTGACGCCAACGGCCCCGAATCGCGGCGAATTCGGACAGCCCGACCAGGCCGCCCAGGAATCGAGGCGGCGTGACGCCGATCACAATCCTTCGATTTCGACCATGGTGCCGTCAGGGCCATACGTGAACATCCGGGGTGGCCCCATCCGGCTGATGATGGCCCGCATCGCGGCTTCCTTCTCCTCCGGAGTCGGCCCGTCGGGATCGGCGAGACGGAAGCCCTGGAGGACCACCTCGTACGGATCCATGTCTTCTGGCTCCGGCATACCCTCCAGCACGAAGCCGAAGAAGAACCGAAGGGCCTCCTCCCCCAGGTCGAGGGGATGGAACGGCAGTGGGTACGGCCCCTTGGTCGGCCAGCCCGGCACCGGCTCCACCGGGTGCTCTCCGGCCCAGAAGGGCGCCTCGAACGGCAACGGCTCGCCGATGTTCTCCATCACACCGCTGTCCGGCGAGACGCTGAGCGAGCGGACCAGCTGCCCGTCCTCCCAGACCGCGAAGGCCAGGAAGTCCACCACGCTGTGCATCCAGTGCACGACCAGTCGGCGTCCCGCGCTCGCATCGATCAGGTGCTGCGGCAGCCGCGAAGGGTAGTCGCCCATCCAGTGCTGATCGCAGACGATGTCGACCCCGGGGAAGGAGCCGAGGTACGCGGTCCCGTCCGGCGGGTACGTAGCGTCGCCGAGCTCGCAACCGGACGACTCCGTGACCTCCCACCCGGGGTAGAGACGGCCGACCAGCTCAGCAGTCCGCTCCGGATCCGCTTCCGCCGACAACCGGAGTGGGCCGGACGAGGCCGGATCCATGTAGACGAGCAGTCCGGTCTTGGCTCCCACGTGTCGACCCCTCTTCAGAGCGATGGCCCCCGGCCCGAGGGCAGACCGCAAACTACCAACCGCGTAAGACACCGGTGCCCGGCAAGACCTGGGTCTTGCCGGGCACCGGACGAACTTATGAGCCAGAGCGCGAGGCTAGGAGAGCGCCTCCCCGAGGCGGCTCAGGGCCTTGAGACGCTCGGCGAGGGAGGCGTGCGCGTAGACCTTCATGGTCACGCCGACGTCGCTGTGGCCGGCGATCTCCCGGACGATGTGCGGGGGCACACCGAGGTCGAGCAGCAGGGTGATGCAGGTGTGGCGGAGGTCGTGGAAGCGGAGGTCGTCCAGTCCGAGGCGCCCGCGGACCGCGTGCCAGCTGCGGCGCAGGTTGTCCGGCTCGTACGGGGTGCCGATCCGAGACGGGAAGACGAGGTCGTTCTCCTGCCAGTCCATGCCGGCGGCAGCGCGTTCGACGGCCTGACGTTCCCGGTGGTCGATCAGGGCGGCGAGGACGGGCGCGGGCAGCGGCAGGGTGCGCTCGGAGGAGAGCGTCTTGGGCAGGACGAGCCGCAGCTCGCCGTCGACCCGCTGGAGGTTGGTGCTCACCGTGAGGGTGCCGCGCTCCAGGTCGACTGCGCTCCAGCGAAGGCCGAGCAGTTCGCCCCGGCGCATGCCGAGCATCAGCGCGAGCACGTAGAGGGTGTGCAGGCGGTGGCCGCTCAGCTCCTTGAGCACGAGCTTGGCCTGAGCGGTGGTCAGGCCCTTGCCGATCCGGTAGTCGGGCGCGGGGACCTTCACGAGCTTGGCCACGTTCTTGTGGATCAGCTCCTCTCGGACGGCGTGCTCCAGCGCGTTGCGGAGCACGGCGTGCACGGACTGGATCATCCGCGCGGACAGCAGCCGCTTGCAGCACTCACCTGCCGCGCAGCAGATCGGCTTGGGCCGCTGCGCGTCCCAGCCGCCCTTGCAGCACTGGCACTCGGCGCGCACCCGGTTCAGCCAGACGCGGACCTCCTGGGCGCGCAGGTCGCGCAGCCGCTTGGTGCCGAGGCCGGGCATGAGGTGGACGCGGACCACGCTCTCGTAGCCCTGGTAGGTCTTGGGCCGTCGGTTGGGCAGGACCTCCTCGGCGAGCCAGTAGTTGAGGTACTGGCCGACGTTGGAGTCGGTGTCGGGCAGCGGGATGCCGTTGATGGCGTCGGCCTGCAGCTCGACGAGGGCGTTGTGGACCTCGTCCCAGGTCTTGCCGTAGATGGAGACCCGCTTGCGGAGGCCGGAGGTGGTGATCACGTAGGCGCGGCCGTGGTAGCGGCCGTCCTTGCGCAGGGTGATGCTGCCCGCGCCGTTGGGGTTGCGCTTGGCCATCAGGCCGCCACCTCCGCGAGCTCGGCGACGAACGTCCGGACGGCGGCGGCCGGGACGCGGCGGGAGCGGCCGATGGTCACCGAGGGCAGGCGGCGGGTGCGGATGAGGTCGTAGACGGTGGAGCGGCCGAGCTGGAGCTGGGCCATGACGTCCGGGATGGTGAGCAGGAGCTGCTCGTGCGGGGCCGTGGGATCGGCCGCGCCCGCCGAAGCGGCGACAGGTGCGGAGACGAGGACCGGACCGCCGAGCGAGCCGGCGGCTTCGGCGGAGGTGAGCGACGGCGGCGCCGGGACCTTCGGCGAAGCAACGATCGAGAGTGCCATGCTAGGGACAGGACCCTTCAGTTGGCGGGCGCGCGAGCGCCCAGGTGCGGAGGGATCTGGCCCGGCAGGGGCGAAGGTTTGGCGACTGGACGCCTCTGCCGGGAACAGGAGAGAAGTCCCGACCGGCCCGGTGCGGGGCGGCGGGTGACTGGGAAGAAGCTGTCGGCCCGAAGGCGGCACCGGGACGTGGTCACCGGCGACAGCGTGGATGGACCGTCAGATCGGTCTGGGGGCCGCGATGGCGGCAAGCATGGCAGGTACGGCGAGACGGCCGAGGATGACCTCGGCCTGCGCCGGGCCAGTGGCAGTCTGGCCGACGGCATGGCGACGCGTGGGCAGCACGCGGTTCCTTCCCCGGTGGCTGGTGGGCGGCAACCCGGCACCGTGGTTGATCGTCGTGGATGGGCGTTTCACGCGGTTGGTAGCCGCAGTGGGGTGTGACAGTAGCTCTGGATTCCGGCCGCACCAAATGGCAGGGCAACGGCCGGGGAGTGCTCGGGCGGTCGGCCCGGAACGGGCTCGTTACTGGGCGGTCTCCGAGGACTCCAGGTAAGCGAATTCATCAGGCAGCGCGGGAGGCACGACCTCCAGTTCGCGCATGCGAGCACGCCAGTTGCGGAGCGACTGGATGTCTCGTGCGTGAATCCTGTCGAGCTCGGCGACCATGTCGAGGAATTTCGCTCGGTGCTCGGGATCTCTGGCCAGGGCCGCCTCGCGGCGCTTCTCCTCGCCCAGCTCGCGGCTGAGCATCGCGACCGAGACGAGGATGCCGTGTTCGCGGAACATGTTGAGCACGGTCTGCGTGGGCGCCTTCATCGCCTCCTCCCGCGACTCACCAGTCACCCAGGCCACCGCGTCCCACATCGACACTTCCCGCCCCGGCAGCACCTCGATGGTGGGGGCGGTACCGAGAGGGAAGAGCATGGTGATCGGGGGCACGCCGAGGACCTCCGCAAGGACGAGGAGCTCGGCCACATCGACACTCGCCCGCCGGCCGCTCTCGAGGTTGGCGATCACGGTGCGCGGGATCGGGTACCCGAGCGCGGCGCAAGCGTCGGTGACGTCCTGGGCGCTCAGGCCGAGCTCCTTGCGCCGTGCTCGAAGAGCGTCGGCCACGCGGGCTGTCACCTTGGACGGCCAGTCGGTCTGTGTCATGGATGCAAAATTAGCTCCGATTGTGTGTCGCCGCAAGTCCATGGTAGGGATTGGGGCACCGACTTCCCGACCCGCCGGACGAGGTGAGCCCATGACTACACAGGAAGACCGGCCTGCTGTGTTGCAAGCCGAAGCCGTGGAGGAGTTCTCCAGACTTTCGCGTGGCGGCCGCTTCCGTCCCGCCGCCGCGTAACCCGAGCGGGCTCGCGCCCAAGCGCTGCCGGGAGACCGTGTCGAGCAGCCTCGCGACACCGGGCGGACCGCCCTGTCTGCCGTGAGCGGATGGGGTCACTTCGCATTGGATCTTCGAGGGGGACCGACATAGTGTCGAGCTCGCGCCGCCAAGCGGACGGTCGCTTCAACATCCTCTGCACGGCTTGCAGTTGACCAGATCTACCGGCTTCACCGAAGGGGCCGCCCACCTACACCGAGGCCCTCGGTGCTACCAACACCGAGGGCCTCCACGGATCCCCTAACCGCCCATCCACGACGATCGACCGCGGTGACCGGATTGCCGTCCGAAATGTCACCGGGGAAGGAATCTCCGTGCCCAAGCGTACGACGCCGCGTGCCGCCAGCGCACGCCTTGTCTCGCACGCCTTCTCCCCGAAGGCGAGGTGGTAGGCCATGGCGCGCATCCGCACCATCAAGCCCGAGTACCCCGTCTCGGAAGACCTCGCCTCGGTCTCCCTGACCGCCGAGCGCACGTTCGTCTGCCTGCTCACCCAGGCCGACGACGAGGGGCGCCAGCGCGACAACGCGGCCGTCCTCAACGGCGCCCTGTGGTCGCTGCGGCCCGAGCACACCGCGCTCGACACCGAGGACGAGCTTCGCCAACTCGCCGAGACCGGCCTGATCTGCCGGTACACCGGCTGCGACGGCCGGCAGTACCTGCACGTCACCAAGTGGCACGAGCACCAGAAGATCTCCCACCCGACCCCTTCGCGCCTGCCCGCCTGCCCCGTCCACGAGCCCGCGGGCTGGTGCGGCAAGTGCAAGGCCAAGGGCCAGGGCTGCGCGCGCCCGGCTCCGGAGAACTTCCGGAGCCTTCCGGAACCGCTCGCGGCCCTCGCGGAGACCGTCCCCGCCCAGCGGCCCTTCTCCGCCGACCCCGATCCCACCCCCGCAGCAGCCCTGCCGGTGCCCGATGCGGCAGCTCCGAGCGAAAGCGCAGGTCAGACCGCTTCTCCGGAGTCTCTCCGGAGGGCTCCGGAGAACGTCGTGCCTGGACCATGGACCTTGGACCATGGATCTACCCCTGAAGGGGGCGGCGGCGCCGCGCCCACCCCGGCACCCTCGTCGGCAGCACCCGACCGGGACGGCCCGGTCCTGGTCGCCGCGCCCACCGGCAAGCCGTCGGTGAACGCGGGCGACCTGGTGGCCGAGTACGTCGCGGGCTGCCCGAAGCCGGTTCCGGCCAACGTGCGGGGGCACCTCGGCAAGGTCATCAAGGACCTGCTCGACGGCGGCACCAGTGACGACGACATCCGCGCCGGGCTTCGGCTGTACGCGGCGAAGCCGATGAGCCCGAGCGTGCTGCCGAGCATGGTCCACGAGGCGATCAACGCCCAGCCCGCCGGGGCCACCCGCACCGGGCAGAGCGCTGCCCGGTCCCCGTACCGCCCCTTCACCAACCCGGCCGACGCCCGCGACTACTACGAGGGGGACCTGTGACCAGCCTGCCCAACCCCCGCCGCACAGCCGAGCGTCGCGACCCGCAGACGGCCTCCGGCGCCGTCCTGCGCCTGGAGCAGATGCTGGCCGCCAAGGGCATCGACCCCGACCGGCCGCTGCCCGACACCGACCAGCCCTCCACCGCGCTGGAGCTCGCCGACCGCCGCATCCCGCCGCGCTACCGCCTCGCCGAAGCCGACCACCCGGAGGTCACGACCTGGGTCCAGCAGGTCACCCTGGCCTGCCGACCCGGCCCCGGCGGCACCCTCGGCATCGCCCAGGGGCCCTCGCTCCTGATCGCCGGACCCACCGGCTCGGGCAAGACCCACCAGGCGTACGGGGCGATCCGCAGCCTGCTGAAGGCCGGTGTGCGTCTGCGCTGGAACAAGCTCACGGCAACGGAGCTGTACACCTCCCAGCGGCCCCGCCAGGGCGCGGACCTCGAACGGGAGATGCGCGATCTGATGGCCTGCTCGCTGCTGGTCCTCGACGACCTCGGCGCCGCCAAGGCGTCCGAGTGGACCGAGGAGCTCACGCTGCGGCTGGTCGACCACCGCTACGAGCACCTGCTCCCGACGATCTTCACCACCAACCTGGCGCCCGGCGATATCAAGAACGCCCTCGGCGACCGCACTGCCTCCCGCCTCGCGGAGATGTGCGAACGCGCGATCCTCACCGGCGCCGACCGCCGCAGGCGAAGCGCAGCCTGACCAGCGCCGGTGCCCAGCGCACCCCGGCCGGCACGCCGGCCTCCCCGAACTTCACCCCACCACCGCCTTGCCGCTTCGGCACGCCCGCCACGGCGAGGCCACCCCTGGAGCACCACCGTTGACCACCATCGCGATACCCCCTGCCCACACTCCGACCGTCCGGGTCACCCTCTGGGACCGGCTCGCCGTCGCCCTGCTCGGCGTCCTCGGCTTCGTCCTGTCCTACGACGCCCTGCGGCAGATGGCCGGCGCGACCCACGTGCGCGGGCCGCTCACCTACCTCTTCCCGATCATCATCGACGGCTTCATCGCCTACGGCGTCCGAGCCCTGCTCGTCCTGCGCGACGCCCGCTGGCCCGCCCGCGCCTACGCCTGGACGCTCTTCGCCGGAGCGACCGCCACCAGCGTCTGGGCCAACGCCCTGCACGCCGTCCGCCTCAACCAACTGCCCACCACCGGCAGCGGGCTGAGGCTCACCGACACCGTCGTCGGTGTTCTGTCCACCCTCGCCCCGCTCGCCCTCGGCGGCGCCGTCCACCTCTACATCCTCATCGCCCGCCACGGCCACGACACCCCAACCGCCACCGGTGAGCAGAACGCCCTTCCGCGCACCGAGACTTCTGCCGACCCGGTGACCGCCGACCCTGAACCGGAGTTCCGGCCGGAACGGGCGGAGGACCGCAGCGACGAGAACGCGCTCCTGACGCTCCTGTCCGCCGCCGGACTTCTGCCCTCTGAGTGGCGCGACGCGCTGCCCGACCCCGAACCGGCAGAAGCCGACGACCGACCGGCCGATGACCCGGAAACCCTGGCCGAAGCCGCCGAAGGTGCCGCCGGGGCGGAGAACAAGCCGATCGGGCGTCCGCCGGGCGCGCCGATGGAGCGGCTGCTGGAGGTGGGCCGCGCGGCGGTCGCCGCCGAGGGCCGTCTCACCCGCGCGATCGTCGAACAGGCCGTGCGCGACGCCGGCCTTCCGCTCGGCAGTACCCGCCTCACCGAGCTGATGCGCAAGCTCCGCGAGGAGCAAGCCGACGAACAGAACCCTCCGCACCCCGAGGCCGACTGACCGGCCCTGGTGTCCGGCTGACCGGCCCGGTCGGTCAGCCGGACACCGACTTCTGCCGACCCACCGCCGCACTCGGCAGAAGGCCGCCGCCGCCCGGTCACTGCACCCGGCCGGACTCGACTCGCACCGCGGACACCAGTCCCCTGCGGCGTTCGGTCCCGGGAAGACCGCGCCTGACACGTCGCCCATACCTGCGAACTCCGGCACGGCCAAACCCGCAACCACCCGGACACTGCCCACCCACACACCCACCAGCCCGAATCGCCAGCCGCCACCGAGGAACGACACGCGTGAACGCCGTCCGACGAACCCTGCACAGCCTGCTCGGGAAGCCTGTAAGCTCCCAGGACCGCAACGGAGTTGACCACCTCCCTGCCCCTGGCGGAGCAAGCGAGTGCGTACGAGGCCCCTACGGGGCCACGCACGCGGGCGCCCCCGCCCAGGAGGGCGCGGACGAGCCGGTGCTGCCGGGGGCGGCAGCACCGGAGCTTCACCGCGAGGGCGCGGCGAAGGAGGAGAAGCCCGCCAGCTCGCCGTCCGATCCCATCGCCGACGCGTTGCCGCTCACCGTCGTCGTCAGTCCTTCCGCGAGCGCCGCCAGCCGCAAGCAGCGCACCGCGAAGCGTCGCCGCCGCGACCCCGAGAACCCCCTGACGACGGAGGTAGGCTTCCGCTGCACTGAAGAGACGAAGACGCGCATCGAGCAGTTGGCCGCCGCAGCCGAACTGAACGTTGCCGCCTACCTGGAGCGCAAAGCACTGGCCGAGGACTTCGTCGGCATCACCACCCGTGACGAGCGTCTGGAGCGGGCCATCACGGCACTCGACGCGGCACGCGGCCAGCTGGCGCCGGTCGGCAACAACGCCAACCAGATCGCCTACCGGCTCAACGCCGGCATCGGCGTCGAACCGGGCCCTGCGGCAGCCGTCCTCGACAGGGCCCTGGCCCTGGTCTCCGAGGTCCGGGCGGCTGTCGCGGAGGTCGACGCGTCGGCCATGCGCCTGGCGAAGGCGAAGGCGAAGCACCGATGATCAGCAAGCCCATACGCGGGTCCAAGACGCACGGCGCGCTCAAGTACCTCTTCGGTCCAGGCAAGGCCAACGAGCACACCGACCCGCACATCGTCGCTTCCTGGGGCGGCTTCGCCCCAGACCCCGGCCGCGACCCAGGCGACCCAGATGCCGCCCTGGTCCAGCTCCGCGACGCGCTCGACCTGCACGTCGTCCGCTACGGCAAGCCGGTCACCCAGCACGTCTACCACCGGCCCGTGCGGGCGGACCCGACCGACCGCATCCTCAGCGACGAGGAGTGGGGCACCATCGCCCGCCGCATCGTGGCCGCCGCCGGGATCGCACCAGACGGCGACCCGAACGGCTGCCGCTGGATCGCCGTGCGCCACGCCGACGACCACATCCACATCCTCGCGACCGTCGTCCGGGCGGACCTCACGCAGGCCCGCCTGCGCGGCGACCAGTACCGCGTCGAGACCGAACTCACGAAGATCGAACGCGAGTACAAACTCAAGGACCTCTCCGACACCCGCACCCGCGAGTACCGGGACGCGATCCCCAAGCGTGCCAAGGGCGCGGAGTTGCACAAGGCCCAGCGCCTCGGCCAGGAGGGCACCGACCGCGACCGGCTGCGAACCGCCGTACGCCAAGCCCTGGCCGGGGCCGCGGACGAGGAGGAGTTCACCGCCCGGCTTGCCGCGAAGGGCGTGCTCCTCGCCGTGCGCCGTGCGCCCTCCGGCGACGTGACCGGCTACAAGTTCGCCCTCCCCACCGGCGGCGAGAGCGGGCCGATCTGGTTCTCCGGCAGCAAGCTCGCCTCCGACCTCACCCAGCCGAAGATCCAGGCGCGCTTCGCCCTCGGCATCGACGAACCCGCCTTCCCCACGCCCGACCCCCGCACCTGGCCCGCTGACGGCCGCCACCGGGCCAGCACTACCATCGAACGCGCCTACCTGGCCTTCGACGACGACCAGGACGCCGCGCGCGCGGAGGCGGTGATCCGAGGCAGCCTCGAAGTCCTCGACACGCTCGCCGCCACCAGCCCGACCCTCAGCAGGAAGGAACTCCACCAGGCCGCACGAGCCCTGGAGTACACCCGCACCGCCCACACCCGCGCCGCCGGCGCAGACCTGCGCGCGATGCGCTCCGCCGCCCGAGAACTCCTCCACGCCGGACCCGCCACCGGCCGGGGCGAGGACGGCACGGCCGCCGCCACGGCCCTGACCAGCCTCGTCCTGCTCGCCATCGTGATCGCCAAGTGGCACGCCGCCCAAGGCCACCGCCACCAGGCCGACGCCGCACGCACGGCGGCGGACCACCTCCGCGCCGCCTACACCCGGCACGCTGCCAAGCCGATCGCCCACCTCACCCTCGAAGGCCGGCTCCTCCCGAAGCCCGACCACGACCGGCAGGCCGACGCCGTCCGCCGCACCCTGCCCGCCGACCAGGCCACCCGGCTCCTCTCCGAGGAGAACTGGGCAGCCCTCGCCGCCACCCTCGCCCAGGCCGAAGCCGTCGGCCACAACCCGACCACCCTGCTCACCAACGCCGCTGGGCGCCGCGAACTCGCCACCGCCGACTCACCCGCCGCCGTCCTCACCTGGCGGATCCGCCGCGACGCCAACCTCCCCACCCCCGCACCGGCCGCAACCCCCGACGAATTGCGCACCAGGGCAGCCCGCGCCCGCACCACCAGCCGCACCACCGGCACACCGGCTACCCCGGTCATCACACCGCCGGCGCCGGTCGCCCCCGACCAGATGCGCCGAAAGCGGTGACCAACCCGGGTGGGCGGGTGCGGAGCCTCCGCACCCGCCCACCAGCCCCCACCCACCAATCCCGCCCAGCACGGACGCCACCCGTCAGCCGCCACCGAAAGCAGGACCCAGCCAACGAAGCAGACCGCCGGGACTTCCCGAGAAAACCCGGCGGCCGGAGCGCCACAACTACCCTGCAGCAAGGTGACGGTGTCGATTCGATGTCCTTCGCGCTGGGAGGGATCCATTCCGGCAGCACACGTCGTATGGTCCCTTGCTGCCCCGCTGCCAACCCGAAGGGACCGCATGACCGACTACGACCACGACTTCTACAACCCCGCCCCCGAACCCGCGCGTGCCGTCATCCGCGCCGTCCCATACCCCGCCGAGCTCAACCCGCGCGGCATCACCATCACCTGCACCGGCTGCGGCGCCCGCCGCGACTGGCTCCTCCTCGCCGTCCACGACCAGATCTTCGTCCGCTGCCGCTGCGCCCACGAATGGCGCGAGCCCGACCTCACCCGGGCCGACTTCGACCTGCACTACGTCGAACCCGAGCACGAGTGGGACGACTTCGACACCGCCATGAGAGCCCTCGCCTTCGACGGCCTCCTCGCCGGAACGACCTGGAACCTGGACTGAGGTCCACGCCGCACCCGCCACTGTTCACCTCCGACGCTTGCCGCGTCACGCCCGGACGAGCGAGGACAGCAGGGCACACGGACGGCGCTTCGACTACCGGCGGAGGTCGACCTGGATGACGGCGTGGCGGCCGTTGGTGCGCCACGGCGTCCCGGCACTGTCGAGCTGAGCGACGACGGCAGCGTCGACACCGACGATCACGTCCGATTTCAGCGTCCGCAGGGCCGTGACGGCTGAAGGGAAGTGGCTGGCCACCTCGGTGAACGCCGTGGTGGGCGGCCACAGCTGATCACCCACCAGCCGACGGTAATTGAGGTCGCCCTTGAGGATCGTCATCGCTGCGCCGGCGAACTCGGACCGGAGGTCGGCCGGCATGTCGTGGAACGGCAGCGGCGCGCAGAAGAACGGGTGCGTGCGGACCACGAGCGTGCCGCTGTTCATCGCTCGCCACAGCCGTTCGCCGATCGTCGCCGCAGCCGCCGTGGTGGCGGTGCGCAGGCGCTCGACAGTGGCGAGGACGTCGGCCATCGTCGCGTCCGACACGTAGTACGGCTGCGGCTTCACGTACACGACGACCTGTGCCGCCAGGCCGGAAGCCAGGAGGTGGTCGACCAGCACCAGGTCCGGCAGGAGCTCCCGGCCGGCGTTGTCCGCGATGATGCAGACACGCCCGCCTTCGGCCCGCTCCAGCTCGGCCCAGAGCGACTCGCTGTCGTCCGCCACCAGGTCGGACGCGATCGACCCTCCAGCCTCCGCCGTGATCTGGAAGCTCAGGTCGGCGCGGTTGCCCCAGAGCGCCGAGGAGAGAAGCGCGGCGGCTCGCTTGTCGGTGAAGTCCGAGGGCAGGTCGCCGAGGGCCGCCAACTCGGCGTCGACGGCCGGGCCGGCGAGTTCGGCGCCCTTGAACGGTGCGAACGGGTCGATGCCCTGCCAAGTCCCGGGCCGGAAGTAGCCGGTGGCTTCGAGCAGCCTGCGGTAGAAGTAGCTCTCGGCCCACAGGAACGGCGCCTCGCCCCACAGCCGTCCGAACAGGCCCTCACCCCACTCCAGCCACTGCTGGTGATCGTGGGCACTGGTGCTGAGCGGCTGCAGCACACCGTCAGTGCTCTCGGAGAGGAGCTCCTCGATCGCGACCCGCTCGCTCGGCCCGTACGGCAGTGCGTCGAGAACCTGCTGAATGAGCTTCGGGTGCCGCTCGTGGAAGACGTCCCGGGCGAACGAACCGGGGGTGCCGCTCAGGATCACGGGTGCGTTGGGCATGGTCAGACTTGTCCTTCTCCTCGGCTGTCGGCGGGTTCCGCCACATGATCCACGGTGTGCCCGTGGTGGAGCTGCAGCGACGCCGGGCCAGCCGCGCTCCCGACGAGCACGCGACCCGTACCGGGGTCCGCAGCGGCGCAGTTCAGCGTCGCGTCGACGCGCACCTCGGCAAGTTGGTGCTGTCGGCCGATCGACCAGGCCCGCACGGTTCCGTCGGCCGCCGCCGACAGCAGCCGGTCGGGATCGTCGCCGAAGGCCATCATCAGGACCCGGCCGACGTGTCCGGACAGGTGAGCGGTGAACTGGCCGGTCCGGACGTTGCGGACGTGGATCTCGCCGGTGCCCGATCCCACCGCGAGGTGGGCACCTGCGGCGTCGACGGCGATTGACCGCGCCCATCCTCCGGGGTTCACGAACCGGCTGAGGTGGCGGCCCGTGCGCGAGTCCCAGAGGTGCACGGAGCCGTCGCCGCCGCTCGCCGCGAGCAGGTGTCCCTCGGCGTCGAACGCGAGCGACCGCACCCGGCCGGCGTGGGCCTGCTGCTCCCACACCAGCATTCCGGAGGGGAGGTCCCAGCACCGGATGTGCCCGTCGCCGGTGCTGGCTGCGAGCCGGGTGCCGGACCGGGCCACCGCGACGCTCCAGCTCCGGGTGACGTCGTCGTTGAGCCGCAGCGTCCAGCTCTCGTCGTCGAGGGACCAGACGTGGACTGAGCCGTCCCCGCAGGCCGCCGCGACGTACCTGCCACCGGTGGCCACCGACCACACCCGGCCCGCGCTGCCCAGCAGTTCGCGGTGCAACGCGGCGGTGGGCAGGTCCAGGAGTTCGACGTGGCCGTCACCGTGGCCGACGGCGCCGAGGCCGCCGTCGGACGTGATGTGGGTGGACCAGACCGTGTTCGATCCTTCGGCCACGGTGTGGAGCCCGTCGGGTTCCGACTTCGTCCACAGCCGCAGGGCGCCGTCCTCGCAGCCGGCGACGACCGTTCCGTCGGCCGCGCAGGCCAGTGCCCGGACCCAGTCGACGCCCGGCGGCATCTGCACCTCGCCGACCGGCCCGCCGGCGTCGAACGCCCGGATGACGGCGTCCTCGGTGGCTGCGAGGAGGAGGTCCGACTGGCCGTCGACTACCGAGCGGACGCGTGCGGGAAGGCCGTCCACCCGCCGGACCTGGTTGAGCCTGCCACCGCTGGTGTCCCAGAGGACCACGGAGCGGTCGCCCGAGCCCGAGGCGAGGAGCCCGCCGGTGCGGGAGAAGGCCACTGACCGGACCCAGTCCCGGTGACCCGCCTTCTCGTCGAGGAGCGAGCCGGTCGCCAGGTCGTAGAGGCGGACGAACTCGTCCTCACCCGCTGCGGCCACGACCCGCGCAGCGGCGTCGACGGAGACCGTCCACAGCGGCGTTCCGCAGGTCGCCATCGAGTGACTGAGGGTCAGTTCCTCGACGTTCCAGACCCGCACGTTCCCGTCTTCGGCCGCCGACAGCAGGTACCGGCTGTCCGGGGTGAAGCTGAGGCAGCGGACCCGGCGATCGTGACCGGCGAGGACTCCGAGAGCTCTTGCCGTGCGGGGGCTCCAGAGGCGGATCAGGCCGTCCTCGCCTGCCGAGGCCAGCAGCGCGCCGTCGTGCGTCAGGGCAGTGGCGAATACCCAGCCGGTGTGGGCGTGGAAGGCGTGGACCAGGGTGCGCGAGGCGAGGTCCCAAACCCGGACGGCGCCGTCTTCGCCGCCGGAGACGATGAGGCCCGCAGCGGTCGCGACCGAGACGACGGCGCCCACGTGGCCGTGCCCCACTACGGCGGCCCGAGCCCACGAGGTCTGGAATCCGACTGCGTCGGCGGTCTCCGTGGTGCTGCCGGACGGCAGGTCGCCCGCCCGCACGAGGGCGAGGGTCAGCGTCGCTGCCATGTCCTGCGGCGTTCGGAGCCCGTGCAGCAGGTATCCGGCACCGGTCAGCGTGCCCGCCCGGTGCCAGTCCCGGTGCCGGGGATGGGAGTCGGCCCGGAAGGGTTCGACGGCCCCGAGGACAATGGCGTCGGCCGCCAGGGACTGGCTGCCGATAGTGGCCGCCTTGCGCGCCACGTACGAGGTGGACGACAGCAGGTCCACCAGCTCGTCATCGAGTCCGGCCTCGTGCAGGTGGTACGGCAGTTGCTGCCACATGTAGGGGTGGGACGCCGGAAGCTGCGACCAGTCCGCCGCACCGGCGCCGCGGTAGGAATCGATCAACGAGGCGTGCAGGGCTTCCCACTGACCGCCCACCATGTGCTTCAGGTAGGAGCGGAACACGTCGTGCAGGACCACCGCGTCCCGGTCGGCAAGGTACGCGCTGATCAGCGAGCGGTCGGCCAGGATCCGGCAGAACTGGCGGACGGCGCTGGCCGACCAGCCGTGGGACATGCCCCACCAGTGGGTGAGCACGCTAAGGGGCACCGGGAGTGTGGCGGGGAAGACCGCCAGGGAGAGGTAGCGCTCGCGCAGCGACGAGCCGCCGGTGATCCGTACGCCCTCGTCGAGACTGCGCAGACTGGCGGTGATGGCGTGGCCGATCGCGTTGGAACGCTGGTCCGCGTCCCAGACGTCGAACGCCTGCGGGCCGTGGGCGTGCAGTGCCTGCCTGGCCTCGGTGACGGCCCGCTCGGCCGAGGCTCCCGCGGCCAGGTCGGAGGAGACGTTGGAGCCGACCACGGTGGCCAGCAGCGGCCACCCTCCGCACAGGGCCGCCAGCCGGTCGGCGGCCGGCCGGGTCAGCCGGGAGACGGACCGGGTCAGCAGCTCGCTGATCTCCGGAGCCGACATCGGGCCTAGCCGCAGCACCTGCGCCGTCGACGGGCAGGTTCGGATGTTCCTCGTGGTCACGAGGCGAGTGCAGGACGGCGCGCCGAAGAGGAACGGGGCCAGGTCCGCCGCCGACCAGACGTTGTCGATAACGAGCAGCACCCGCCTGTCCTGCAGCACACGGGCCAGGTGGAAGCCGGCCTGCTCGGGGTCAGTGAGTGCGGGGCGGGTTCCGTCGACGTGCACGCAGAGGTCGGAGATCAGCTCCACGACGCGGGCGGCGGTGCAGCCCTCTCCCGTCTCCACCCAGAGGATCTCGGGGAACGTCTCCCGGACGCCGGGGTCCTCGCACACCTGAGTGACCAGGGTCGTCTTGCCGAAGCCGCCGGGTCCGCACACCGCCAGGACGGGGCTCCTGCCGGATGCGTTCGCCTCGGCCAGCAGGGAGATGACGCTGTCGAAGTCTTCGGATCTGTGTACCAAGCCGGGCTCCGGAGGTGGCGCTAGGACGTAACTTCCCACAGTGGTCGCTCGATGACGGGCGTGGCCGTCGAGGAGCTGTCGGAAGCGGTCCACAGCGTCGGGGTCCGCCCGGTCGAGGACTGTGTCGAGCAGTGCCTGTGAGTCGGTCACGGGGAACAGATGCTCCCCGCCGGCCTCCCACTTGGAGACCGTCCGATCGCTGACACCGAGGTGGGCTGCGAAGCCGCGGACGGTCATCCGTAATGCCTCACGGAGAGCCTTGGCCTCACGACCTGACCAACGCTGCACCGTGCCCACTCGACCCCCCGCAATCGGTACTGACGACGCTAGCAGCCTATTCCGAGGCGCCCCGAGGCGTACGGCCAATGGTTCAGCACGGGTTCAGCACGAGTACCACAGCCGCGACGAGTGGTGATCGACTCGCACTCCGGTACCGCCCGGCTCGGTTCGGTGCCGGTTCCACGCCGGTGCGACGCGCGGACCTACGCCGGAACGGGCTCCGGCGGGCAGGCTTTCAACAGCTCCTCAACCTCCGGGCTTCGGCCGGCAGAGCCGTTGGAGAAGCCCCCACTCGGTAATTCGATCACCGGCCTCGGCCCATCGCCGTCGCCGGTGACGGAAGGGAACTGATGGACAGCACCCTGACCCGCCCGGAACAGAGCCCGATCGTCGCTGCGACGCCTGCCGGATGGCGGCCCACCGCCGTGATCCTGGACCTCTTCGGAACTCTGGTTCCGGCCCCGGACGATCGCGAGCGCAGCCATGCCGCGCGGAGGATCGCCGCCGAACTGCACGTGCCGGACCACATCGCCGACCAGGTGCTCGGCGCCAGTTGGCAGGCTCGGCACGACGGCACCCTGAGCACGCCCACCGAGATCGCCGCGCATCTCGCCGAACAGTGCGGGGCACCGGCTGAGTACGTCCCCCAGGTGGAGTCAGTACTGCGACAGCTGGCGCCCCGACGGTTGCGTGCCGAGCCGTCAGTGCTGGAGAGCCTCCACACGCTGCGGCGGTCCGGCATCCGGCTGGCGCTGCTGAGTGACGCGGCCCCCGACATCGCCGAGGCGTGGCACCACTCCGAACTCTCCGAACAGTTCGACGTGGCGGTGTTCAGCTGCCGCGAGGGCGCAGTGAAGCCCACCCGGCACCTGTACACGCGGGTCGCCGAACGCCTCGGGAGCGCTGCGGATTCGGTGCTGTACTGCGGCGACGGTGGTGGCAACGAACTGCTCGGGGCCCTGCGCTGCGGAATGCGGGCGGTGCGGGTGGAACGGCGGGGCGGCACGGACACGCTGGCCTTCGGCGGCCAGGGACAGCCCTGGCCGGGCGTCACGCTCCGGTCTGTCGAGGCCCTGCCGACCTGGTTGGGCGTCACGAACTCGAACCGGCAGGAAGTCCGGTGACCGGCGTCGGCACGCTCGTCTGGGAAGCCCAGCCCGGGGAGCCGGACGGTCCGCTACGCCTCGCACCTGTGCGCCGCGCCGTACTGCCGGCAGACGCCGGGACGACGGACGTCCGGGTGCGCTTCTCGGCACTGTGCGGGAGCGACACCAGCAAGCTCTGCTCGGACTCCTGGGGCGGACCGATTCCCGAAGGGTGGGTGCCCGGCCACGAGGTCGTCGGCATCGACGACACCACCGGGAACTGGGTCGCGGTCAACCCGCTGGTCGGCTGCGATGCATGTGCCGAGTGCGTCCTGGGCCGCATCCACCTGTGTCCCGGCCTGCGGCGCATCGGCTGGGACCTGCCCGGCGGCCTGGCCGAGTCCGTTCGCGTTCCCGTGCGGAACGCTGTCCCGCTGCCTGCCGGAGCGCCTGATCCGGTTGTGTTCGTCCTCGCCGACCCGGTGGCGGTCGCCCTGCACGGCGTGCGGTGTGGCCTGCAAGCACCACCCTCCAGTGGCACGAGCCGCCTCGGGGTCATCGGCGCCGGCACCCTGGGCATCTGCACCGCAGTCGTCGCGGCCCGAGCAGGATGGGATGTCCTCCTGACCACTCGCAGGCCGGACCACGAAGCGCGGCTCCGGACCCTGTTGGCGGGCACCTCCGTCACCGTCTGCCCGGCTCCAGGTCTCCCCGCGGGCGCGTGCGACGCGGTGGTCGACGCGGCTTCTGGGCACTCGCCCGCGCCGCTTCTCCAGGCACTCGAGGCGGTACGGGACGGCGGCACGGTCCTCGTCCAGAACGCCTACGCCCCGCAGGTACAGCTGCCCACCCCGGTTCGCGAGGTGTTCCGACGCTCACTCACTGTCCGGGGCTCGTACTCCTACTGCCGCGCGAACGACTGCGACGACTTCCGGGATGCCCTCCAACTGCTCGACCAGGACGCGGGCAGCGCATGGGCCACGGCCCTCATCTCCACCCGTTACCCGCTCGCCTGGCTGCCCGACGCCCTGGACGCGCTCCGCCCCGACGCTGCGCGCCGACCGCTGAAAGTGCTGCTCACTTCCCGTAGCTGACTTCGCCCCTAGGAGCTCCGCGATGCACTCGCCCCCCGTCCCGATCCCCGACCTCGTGCACCTGGTCAACTCACCCGACGACATCTCCCCGGCTGAGGTCCACAACGGTCTGCTGCACCTGCTCTGGCTGCCCGCCGGCCCGCCCCGTGACGTGATGCTCGGCAGCGTGCTGACCGCGCTGCTCCTGCGCGGACCACGCCCTGCCGAGGTGGAAGCCGCGATCCGGGCCGCCCGCACGCTGGACCACAGCGCGTGGGAGCCCCTGATGCCGCCGTCGGGGATGCGGCTGGTCGGCTACACCGGCAGCGGGAAGAAGACGTACAAGACGATCAACATCAGCTCGGCTGCCGCGCTGGTCGCCGCAGCGGGCGGCGCACACATCGCAAAGCTCGGCTCGCGCAGCGCCTCCTCCAAGACCGGTTCCCGGGACTTCATGGACGTCGTGGGTGCGCGGTGCGAGTCTCTTTCGCCGCAGGCCATGGTGGACATCGCGGGGGAGTGCGGCTTCGGGTTCTTTTCCATCGAGCACCGGGTGCCTGTGTTCGACCAGCGGTACGGCCGCCGTTTCCAGGCCGTGCACGCCCTGAGCCTGGGCTTCCCCGCCCTGCTGAGCCCCGTGGCCTGCCACGGCTTCGTCTACGGCCTGTCCCACCCGGCCGTCCAGGTGTCCGCGCGACTGCTGCACCGGCTCGGCCTCGGTGACGTCACCGTGGTCAACTCCTCCCCCGTGCCGGGCAGTCAGGTCGACGAGCTGATTCCCGGCGGTACCGTCCGCGTCTGCCGCCTGACCGCTGGCAAGGAGGACCTGGAGTTCGCACGCGCCGTCGGCGAGGCCGGCGGTGTCGTGAGCCCGGTCGGTGGCCTCGGCTCCCTGGCACAGCGCGCCGATCCGCGCGCCAACGTCGCCGCCATCGTGCATCTCCTCGCCGGCCGCGCCCCGGCGGTGGCCCGGCGCACCGTCGCCCTGAACGCGGCTGTGCTGATGGTGACCGCCGGCGCCGCCCCCACCTTGCGGGCTGGGCTGGCCACCGCGCTCGCCGTCGTGGACGACGGAGCCGCCCTGGACACCCTGCGCCGTTTCGTGTTCCTCACGGGCGGTGCCCCACGCGCGGTCGACGCCCTCTTACGACTGCCCTCGGACCACCGTCCGGCCTCCGACAGGGAGACGACCGCATGCTGACCCACGAAGAACTCCCCATCGTGCACCTGGTCCTCAACACCGACTGCAACGCCTGGGACCTGCCGAAGACGGCTGGCTCCCCGGGTGTGTGCCGCTTCTGCTACCGCGAACGCAACCGGGTGCACACCGACGAGGCCACCGTCCGCCGCGTCATCGACCGCGTCCGCGCCGAGTCGGAGGCACGGAGGATCGTCTTCACCGGCGGCGACCCCGTCATGCCGTACGACAACCACCTGGAGCCCGCGCTCCAGCACGCCCAGGCCGCTGGCTTCGAGACCAACCTGCACACCAACGGCCTGCTGCTCGCCGACCGCTACGCGGGCCTGCGCGACCACGTCACCCTCTACTCCCTGGCCGTGGACGGCCCCGACGAGCAAAGCGCCGACTGGTTCCGCGGCGACGGCTACTTCACCACCTTCCGGGCCAACACCGACCTGCTCGCGGCTGACCGGCGGCGCCTCGCCTTCAACACCTTCACCACCGCTACCTCGCTGGCCGCCCTCCCCGGCCTCGCCGAGATCATCACCGGCCTGGCCGCCCGCACGCCGGTGGAGTACTGGCTGATCTCCCAGTACCGCCCGATCGGCCGCGCGAACTCCCGCAAGGCCGACCTCTACGCCTACGACCGCGAGGCGTTCACCCAGGCCGTCGCCCACGTCCGCGACCTGCTGTCCGGCACCGGCATCCAGGTGTACGACCAGCCGACCCGCGCTGCCGAGGACCCTTACCCCTTCCGGGTCTGGGTCCTGGCCGACGGCACCGTCACCGCCGATCTCGGCAGCGTCGCCGCGCCCCGCAACACCGTCCTCGGCAACCTCCTCACCGACGGCTTCGAGCCCCTCGTCCGCCGGGCCTTCGCATCGCGCTCCACCACCGACACCTCCACCACGACCTCCCCGGACAAGGAAGTGACCGCACCGTGAAGTTCGACTCCGCGTACTACGACGACGTCATCGCCCGCCACAACTACGAGCGCATCGCTCCCGAGAGCACCGCTGCCGCCAGCGGCAGCGCCACCCCGGAGGCCGACGCCGAACCCGCCCTCGGCGCCATCGACTTCCCGCTCGCCGACCTGAGCCCGGACGACCTGCGCACCAAGTGGATGTGCCACACCGGAGCCCGGGGCTTCGCAACCGCCGTCGCCGACGGGAAGCCCGCCACCGTGACCACCGGCGTCGGCCTCGGCGGCCCGCCACACGCCGGCACCGTCTTCCAGCTCCTGCGCGCCGTCACGCTCCAGCAGCACGGACTGCACGTCCAGATCGTGCTCGGCGACCTCGACTCCTACAACGCCCGCCGCACCCCGCTGGCCGAAGTCCGCCGACTGGCCGACCAGTACGAGGAGTTCGTACGCCGACTCGGCTTCGACGAGCAGCGCGGAGTCCTGCGCCGCCAGGAGGGCAACGCCGACGTCCTGGCCACGGCCTTCCTGCTCTCCCGCCACCTGGACGACGCCGACTTCACCTGGGCCGAGGAGGACCTCTCCGGCCTCTACCGCAACCACGGTGTCTTCGACCACCTCACCTACGGCATGAAGCAGGCCACCCTCCTCATGGCCGCCGACTTCGTCCACCTGCTCGCCCAGGACCGCCACGTCCTGGTCTCCCTCGGCGTCGACGAGCACAAGTACGTGGCACTCGCCCGGCGCGGAGCCGAACGCTGGGGTCTGCCCGCCGACCGCCTCTCCGGCATCTACACCAAGATGATCCCCGGCCTCGGCGGCCTTCCCAAGATGAGCAAGAGCATCCCCGGCTCCGGCATCACCGCCGCCATGCCGGCCGACGACATCCGCGCCCTGCTCGCAGCCGACACCGACTCCGGACCGGACGACGACACCTCCGCTCTGCTCCAGATGTTCGCCTGCCTGCCCGAGACCGGCGGCCACGCCTACGACCTGGCCGCCGAAGCCCGCCGCACCGGCGGCCACCGCTGGCGCGAACTCCGTGAGGAGCTCACCGAGCGCCTGGTCGGCATCTTCTCGCTCTGGCCCCAGCTGTGACACGACCGAAGGAGTTCACTGTGTCCACGACTCCCGCGCTGCCCCCTGCGTCAGCCCCGGCGCCGTACCCCGTCCTCTCCCGTCAGCCCCTCGGTGACGCCGCCACCCACCGCATCCGGGCCGGCTACCGCCACCGGACCACCGTGGAGTACTTCACCGACACCACCGACGACGACGTCACCTGGCAGCCCGACGTCTATCCGTACGCCGCCACCCTCGCCGAGCACTCCGGTCTCGACACCCTCATCGACCTCGGCTGTGGCCGCGCCGGCAAGCTCGCCGCCCTGGCCTCCGAGCGCCCCGACTGGATGTACATCGGCGTCGACTTCGGCGACAACCTCACCTGGTGCCGCGAGAACCACGCCTTCGGCCAGTGGATCGACGCCGACCTGGAGAAGACCGATTACCTCCCCCTCGCTCCCGATCTCCTGCGACGCTCCGTCGTCGTCTGCTCCGACGTCATCGAACACCTCCTCGACCCGCTCCCGCTCCTTGCGCTCACCCGGAACCTCCTGTCGGACGGCGCCTCCGTCGCCGTGTTCTCCACCCCCGCCCGCGAGTTCCGCAGCGGCTACGACGCCCCCGGGCCGCCCCGCAATCCCAGCCACGTTCGCGAATGGGCCAGCGACGAGTTCCAGGCCCTCCTGCGCGCCTGCGGCTTCGAGATCCACTACGCCGGCGTCACCCGAAGCGACGACGCCTCCCACGGTCTGTCTACCCAGCTCGTCACCGTCGGCCTGCCCGAGGCCCGCCGATGACCATCGCTTCCCCGACCTCCGGCCTTCGGGTCGTCCACCTGCCCGCTCGCACCCCCTACGCCCGCAAGCTCGACGGCTCCGGCATCCGCGCCCTGAACACCGCCCCCGAGCCCACCGAGATCCGCCCCGGTCTCGTCGTCCCCGCCGACGTCACCGCTTCCTGGATCCTCGACCGCACCCCGCTGGACTGGCTCGACGTCCTCCACCTCCACCACATCGACCTCGAAACCCCCGCCGTCCTGGAGCGCCTCCTCGACGCCTGCGCCACCGCCGGCGTCCGCGTGGTCTTCACCGCCCACGACACCCGCCCCATGTTCGGCGGCGACAGCGACGGAGCCGACGCCTTCATCACGCGCCTGCGCCTGCTCCTCGCCGCCGACGTCCCCTGGATCTGCCTCACCGAAGGCTCTCGCGCCGACCTCGCCGCCCTGCTGGGCACCGAGCCTCCCGCCACGGTCATCCCGCACGGCTACGTCGTACCGCCCGACAGCCTCCGCCACCGCGAACGCCTCCCCGGCACCGGCGTCCGCACCCTCCTCTACGGGGCCGCCCGCGCCAACCGCGACCAGATCTCACCCGTCGTCAACTGGTCACTCGCCACCAGCGACCCCGCCCACACCCTGCATCTCCTCCTGCGCGCCGCCAGCCCCGCCGACTTCACCCGGACCACCCCCAACCCGCTCCCCGTGATCCTGGACACCGCCCGCCACGACCCCCGCATCCGGATCACGATGCGCCCGTACCCGACCGACCAGGACGTCCTCGACGCCGCCCTCGCCAGCGACCTGCTACTGCTCCCCTACCTCTGGGGCACTCACTCCGGCCAACTGGAACTCGCCTTCGACCTCGGCCTCACCCCGGTCTGCGCCCGCGTCGGCCATCTCCCCGAACAACACCGCCTCCACCAGCGGCACGACCAGGCCGTCCCCGAACCCGAATGGTTCGACTGGACCACCGGCCACCCCAACCTCTTCGGCGAACGCTTCCTGACCGCCCTGGAATCTGCGACCGCCCGCACGGCCGGCACCCCGCGCCGCCTCGACCACGACTTCCTCGACTACCGCGACCAGGAGCATAAGGACATCCTCACCGCCCACCTCGCGCTCTACGAAGGCGGTCACCGATGACGAACGCCCCGCTGCCCCGGATCTCCTGCGTGATTCTCTGCCACAACTACGGTCGCTACCTCGACCGTGCCATCACGAGTTGCCTGGAGCAGGAGCCCGGCAACTACACCCTCCACGAGATCGTGGTCATCGACGACGGCTCCACCGACGACACCCCCGAGATCTGCCGCCGCCACCAGGATCACGTCCGCATCGTGCGCCGCCCCCAACGAGGGTTCGCCCAGACCCTCACCGACGCCGTGTTCCTCGCCGAGGGCGACTGGATCGCCCCACTCGACGCCGACGACTGGTTCCACCCCGCCAAACTCCGCACCTGCGCCGACGCCATCACCCCCGACCGCCTCCTGATCGACCACTGGGAGACCGTCGTCGGCGTCGACGGCCGCCCCCTGCTGCCCGAGCCCCACCCCGGCGGCAACACCAGCACCCTCCTCATCCGCCGCGACGCCGCTCGCAGCCTCCTCCCCGTGACGAACGAGATCCACTTCCACGCGCTGCGCGACGCCGGCCACGGGCACACCCTCACCGAGCCGCTGGTGAACTACCGGCTCCACCCGGCGAGCATGACCGACCGGACCCTCAACGGCTCCTCCCAGCACTACCGCGCCGACGTCTGCGTGGACCTCGCCGACCGCCTCATCGCCCTGACGGCCAGCCCGCCCACCTGGGCCACCGCCGCCGCACTGCGCCGCATCTCCCACCGCTACCGCGCCCGCGCCGCCGGGCACCGCGTGGAAGCCGACCTTCAGCAGGGCCAGCGCCTCCGCACTCTCCGCCCGCTCGTTGCGATGCTTCGCCACTCCCTCGGCGGCCGGGCACCGCTCTCGGCGTGGCTACGCAGTCTCCGGAGCGTCGCCCATGATCGCCCGCTCGCCCCGCCGCCACCGACCTCAACTACCGCTCCGGCCTCGGCGGTTCTCCATGTCGCCACCGAAGCGCACGGTAACTAAATGAATGCGATTCCGGATACGCCGGTGCTAAAATCACGTGCTTCTCCCATGCCCGCTGGCCGCGCCAGCCAACAGATCCAGGAGCGTAACGACGCCATGAGCCGTCTCAGCGAGTCCGTAGTCCGTGCCATGGAGATCCTCAAGGGATCGGACCTGGCCGCGGACTATACGGTCGCCCGGCTCTTGGAAGAGACCTATCGCCGCCGCTCGCTGGACCTGTCCGACCTCTCGCCGGCCGAGCAGGCCGCGCTGGTCGAGGGCCGTGCGATCAACGTCATCCCGTCCGCATCCGGGCTCGCGGAGAAGATCACCGCTGCCCAGGCTGAGGGGCGGTCGCTCGTGGTCAAGTACGGGATCGACCCGACGTCCCCGGACGTGCACCTGGGCCACTCGGTGCCGATCATCATCGCGTCTCGGTTCCAGCGCATGGGGCACCACGTCGTCTTCATCATCGGCGACGTCACGGCCAAGATCGGTGACCCGTCCGGCCGCTCCTCGGAGCGACCGCCGCTGACCGACGCGGACATCGCCCACAACCTCAGTGGCTACCAGCAGCAGGTCACGCCGTTCATCGACTTCACGCGTGCAGACCTTCGCTTCAACGGCGAGTGGCTGAACAAGGTCAGCCTGCCCGAGCTGGTGGGGATCCTGGCCCATGTCCCGGTCTCGATGACGCTCCAGCGCGACGACTTCCGCAACCGCCTCGCTGCGGGTGACGGCCTGTCAGTCGCCGAGTTCGTCTACTCCGTCGTGATGGCCCTCGACTCCGTGGCCATCACTGCGGACGTCGAACTCGGAGGCGTGGACCAGCTCCTGAACCTCCAGATGTGCCGCAAGGTCATGGAGATCCGCGACCAGACCCCCGAGATCATCATCACCACCCCGCTGATCGAGGGCACCGACGGCACCGGCGCCAAGATGAGCAAGTCCAAGGGCAACTACGTCGGACTCTCCTCCTCACCGGACGAGATCTTCGGCCGCGTGATGTCCATCCCCGACCACCTCATCGAGCCCTACCTCAAGCAGCTCACCGAGTGGACCGACGAGGAGATCACGACCGTCACTGGCCGGGTAGCGGACGGCACCGCGCACCCCATGGCCGTCAAGCGCATCCTGGCCGGCGAGGTCACCGCAGCCCTGCACGGCCTGAAGGCCGCCGAGGCCGCCCGCGCCGAGTTCACCGCCCGCTTCTCCAAGCGGACCTTCGGCGAGGCGCAGAATCTCCCGGCCGTCTCGTTCCAGGAGCACGCCGAGACCCCGCTGGTCACCCTGCTGACTCAGGTCCTGGGCTTCGCTGCCAGCAACTCGGCTGCCCGCCGAGTCGCTGCTCAGAACGGCCTTCGCCTGATCGCCGAGGGCGTCGACGGCGAGCAGCACACCACCCAGCTCGACGAGGTCAGCACCCAGCAGGCGCTGTCCGCGCTCGTCGGCGAAGCCGAACTCGCCGGCGAGGCGACCTTCTACCTCAAGGCAGGCCGGAAGATCGCCCGTATCGACGCCTAACCAGTGTGTGGGTGGTGGGGCCTGACCGGCCCCACCACCCACACACTGTCGAGTCGAGCTTCAGGCGGCGGTCAGCAGCTTTCGGACATGCTCCGCCGCCTGGTCCACCGGCACCAGCTGCGTCTCGCCGGTGGCCCGGGTAGTGACCTCGACGGTCCCCTCGGTGAGGCCGCGGGCGCCGACCGTGAGCCGGTACGGGATGCCGATCAGCTCGACGTCGCTGAACTTCACCCCGGGCCGCTCGTTGCGGTCGTCCAGCAGCACGTCCACCCGATCGGCCTGCAGCTGCCGGTACAGGTCCTCGGCAGCCTCGGCCACCGTCGTGTCGGTGACTCCCAGGACCACCACCGCGACCTCGAACGGTGCCACCGAGACCGGCCAGACGATGCCCTTCTCGTCGTGGTGCGTCTCTACGATCGACGCCATCGCCCGCTCGACGCCGATGCCGTAGCTGCCCATGGTCGGGACTACCCGGTCGCCGTCCGGGCCGAGCACGGTGACACCCAGCAGTTCGGTGTACTTGCGGCCGAGCTTGAAGATGTGCCCGACCTCGATGGTGACCACCACGTCGAGGGGTTCGCCGCAGGCGAGGCAGGGCTCGCCGGAGACGACCTCGCGTAGGTCCGCCCACCGCTGCACCGCGATGTCCCGCTCCACCGACAGCCCCCGCAGGTGCACGCCGTCGGTGTTGGCGCCGGTGGTCATGTCGGTGCGCCCACGCAGGGCCTCGTCCGCGAGGATCGGCAGTCCGGTGACGCCGACCGCCCCGAGGCTGCCGGGCAAGGCGCCGAGCGCGGCCTGGATCTCCTCGGCGGTCGCCGGCCGCACGGCGGTGGCGGCCAGGGTGTCGATGAGCTTCTGCTCGACCAGGCTGTGGTCGCCGCGCAGCAGGACCAGGGTCAGCTGGTCGTCGACTACGTACACCAGCGTCTTGATCTGCCGTTCGGCCGGGACGCCGTGCAGGCGCGCCAGCTCGTCGATCGTGCGGGCGTCGGGGGTGTCGAACGGCTCGGGCACGTCCAAGCCGGGGCCGTCCGCCACGGCAGCCAGGGCGGAGGTGGCCTTCTCGGTGTTGGCGGCGTAGCCGCAGCCGAGGCAGCGGACTACCAGGTCCTCGCCGGCGTCGGAGGGGCTCATGAACTCCACCGACGCACTGCCGCCCATGCTCCCGCTGGACGCCTGCACCGCGATGGCCGGCAGGCCGAGCCGCTCGAAGATCCGCTCGTACGCGCCCCGGTGCAGGTCGAACGAGCGGTCCAGGCCCTCGTCGGCCGCGTCGAAGCTGTACGAGTCCTTCATGGTGAACTCGCGCACCCGCAGCAGGCCGCTCTTGGGGCGGGCCTCGTCGCGGAACTTGGTCTGGAACTGGTACCAGATCTGCGGTAGGTCCCGGTAGGAGCGCAGCTCCTGGGCCAGGACGGTGAAGATCTCCTCGTGCGTCATGCCGAGAGCGATGTCCGCGCCCTTGCGGTCCTTGAGCCGGAACATCTCCTCGCCCATCACCTCCCAGCGACCGGTCCGCTGCCAGACCTCCGCCGGGTGCATGGCCGGCAGGACGAACTCCTGCGCGCCGATCGCGTTCAGCTCCTCGCGGATGATGTCCACAATCTTGGCGCGAACGCGCACGGCCAGCGGCAGCAGGGAGTAGTGCCCGGCCATCAGCTGCCGGACAAACCCTCCTCTCACCAGCAGGCGGTGGCTCACCGCATCGGCGTCCGCCGGGTCCTCTCGGAGAGTGGGCACGTACAGCTGGGACCAGCGCATAGGACCGGAGACCGTCCTCTCGGTGAAGCTGCGGAGTGTCGCGGCGGCGCTCGCGCCGACATCACGACGGGCCACGGATCCTAGTGGCGGAGCCCTGCCCGAATCACCCCATTTTGAGAAGCCCAGGTGGGAGGGCAGTCACGAACGCACCTCGACACGCGACAGCCCGAACGGAGGCAGATGGCCAGCAACACAGCCGACCTGCCCAGCAGCGACCGGTCCGTCGAGGCCATCCGCCGCTATTACGACGCCCTCGCTGAGGGCGAAGAGGACCGGCTCACCAAGGACGTCGCCGGCAGAGTCTCCTTCGAGATCCACCGACGCTTCCTGCGCCCCTACCTGAGCGAAGGGCAGCGCGTGCTCGAGATCGGAGCCGGCCCCGGCCGGTTCACCACCGTGCTCGCCGAACACGGCGCCTGCGTGGTGGTCACCGACATCTCGCCCGTCCAGCTCCGCCTCAACGAAGCCAACGTGTCCGCTGCGGGGGCCGAACGCGCAGTCGAAGCCCGCCACACCCTGGACATCCGCGACACCACCCGATTCCCCGGCGACGCGTTCGACCTCGTCCTCGCCTACGGCGGGCCCCTCTCCTATGCCTTCGACCAAGAGCATCAGGCACTCGCCGGCCTCCTCCGGATCCTGAAGCCCGAAGGCGTCGTGGTCGCCTCGGTGATGTCCCTCTGGGGCAGCTGGCGGGCGCGCCTCCCCGGCGCCACCCAGGTCGCGATCCGCCACGGCATCGATGTCGCCGACGCCGTGATCCGCACCGGCGACCTACGCCACATCCCCGACGCGACCCACGTCTGCCGGATGTTCACGTGGGAGCAGATCATCGATCTGGTCACCAGCTGTGGCGGTGAAGTCCTCGCGGGCTCGGCCAGCAACTGGGCCAGCCTCGAGGAGCCGAGCGTGCTCGCCGAGATCGAACGATCCGCGCCTCTCTGGGAGCGCTTCCTCGCTTACGAGACCTCCGCTTGCGGCAGTCTCGGTGCACGTGAGGGTGGAACCCACATCCTCTTTGCAGCCCGCCGGCGTAGCTCAACCTGAGCTGCCTACGTTGTCCTGGCAGGGGGCTATCGTTGGTTGGTCGCCCCGCACAGGGAACACCACGCTCCGTGTTGGTTAAGCCATCAGGAACGCTCGATGCGCACGCGTCCGTGCCTGAGGCTGGGCGACAAGCAGGAACACCACGACCTTCGGGCCGCCGGCCTTTGACGAGCAAGGACACCCCCGACTGATGGCAGTGACCCAGCAGGAGATCGAGAACCGATTGTGGGCCGCCGCCGACGAGCTGCGCGTGGCGATGCCGGAAGCGCAGTACTCCTCGGTGATCTTCCCGCTGATGTTCTGGAAGTACCTGTCGGACACCTGGGATCACGAGCACCAGAAGTTCCTGGCTGAAAACGAGGGCTGGGACAGTCTCACTGCTGAGGAAGCTCACCAGATCGAGTACCGCGACTACCAGTCGTTCGAGATCCCGTTGCTCCTCCGCGGCACGGACCAGGAGCGTCGCGCCTCCTGGTCGGCCCAGCTCGCCACCATCACCCAGCCTGGCCTCGGCCAGCGGGTCCGCAGCGCCCTGCGGGCCATCGAGACAGCCAACCCCGACAAGTTCTCACGTCTGTTCGGGAACATGCCCTGGACCTCAGAAGAGGTACTACCGGGGGACGTGCTGGCAGCGGTCATGCAGGCGATGGACCGCGTCCCGAAGATGCACGAGGGCAACATGTCCTACGACGTGCTCGGCGGGGCGTACGAGTATCTGCTGAAGCGGTTCTCCGACGGGTCCGGCACCCGCGCCGGCCAGTTCTTCACACCGCGCGAGGTCGTCGAGCTGATCATCGAGATCCTGAACCCCCAGAACTACGAGTCGGTGTATGACCCGACATGTGGATCAGGCGGCCTGCTCATCGCCTCCGCGGGCCTTCTGAAGGCCCGCGGCAAGCGCGGCTACACCCTGAGCCTGTACGGGCAGGAAGCCGTGGGGGAGACCGCCGGTGTGGCGCGCATGAACCTCTTCATGCACAACCTCACCCAGTTCAAGATCGAGGTCGGCGACACCCTGAAGGATCCGCGCTTCAAGAAGCCGGACGGGTCCGTCAGGCAGTTCGACGTAGTCGTCGCCAACCCGCCGTACGGCCAGAGCTGGAGGCCCTGGAGCAACGACCCGCGCGCCATCGGCGGGGTCGCGCCGCGGTCGTTGGCAGACTGGGCGTTCGTTCAGCACATGATCGCCAGCATGGATCCGGAGAAGGGGCGCGCCGGCGTCGTCCTTCCCCACGGCGTCTTGTTCCGGGGAGGGCAGGAAGCAGCCATCCGCAAGCGCGTCCTGGACGATGACCTCCTGGAAGCCGTGATCGGCCTGCCAGCGAACCTCTTCTACTCGACTGACATTCCGACTTGCATCCTCGTGTTCCGCGCTCGCGAAACTAAGATCAAAGAGCGCCAGAACGGCGTGCTGTTCATCGATGCCTCTAGGCGGTTCGCTAAGGCCAAGAACCGAAATATCCTCACTGCCACCGACATCGCCGACGTCATGGCCGCCTACCGCTCGAAAATCGACGCGGACAACATTCCGGTGGACATCGACGGGCTCGCGGTACGATTCGTCCCCACTGCCGAGATCGCAGCGAACGAGTACGACCTCAATATGGGTCGTTACATCAAGCAGGCCGCTGCTGAGCACGAAGACCTCGACATCCTCATCAAGGCGTACAACCTCGCCAGGACAGAGCGCCAGCGAGCCGAGAAGCACATGCTCGCAGTGCTGGCGAAGGCCGGGATCGAGGGCTTCGATGCGTGACGGCTACCCGCTCCGCCCGCTCGGATCGCTCATGCACCTCGACATCCAGCGTACGCCAATGATTCCCGCAAACATTTACCGCCTAGCCGGAGTCATGAACGCCGGACAGGGGCTAATCTCCAAAGGTGAAATCGACGGCGGAGACACAGAATACGCGGCCATGAATGTGCTGCGCGCCGACCAGGTCGTCATGCGAAAGCTGACCGCATGGGAAGGACCGATCGCCGTAGTTCCTGCTGATTTCGACGGATTCGTCGTCAGCAACGAATTCCCAACGTTCACGCTTGGCCCAGAACTGTTGCCTGACTGGATGAGGCACGTCTGCCGCTCACCGCGCCTGTGGGCGGAAATGAAGAACCGAGTGAGCGGGACAGTACAACGGCGCAAGCGCCTCAACCCAGATCAGCTCCTGCAGATTGAATTCCCGATCCCGCCCCGAGAAGTGCAAGCGAGTATCGTCGAGATACTCGATGCAGTTGACGACCAAGTCTCCGCACTCGATACCGAAGCGGACGCCCTCGATAAGCTTTGGTGGGCGCTGGGCAGGGAGATGATGGCAGCGGTCGCAGGCGAGGAAACGGTCCCGCTGGCGTCTTTCTCTGACATCTCAGGAGGTCTCACGAAGAACAAGAAGGACCTTGAGCAGGCGGATCTGGTCGAGGTGCCATACCTGCGCGTGGCGAACGTTCACCGGCACCATCTAAATCTGTCCGAAGTGGCGACTATCCAGACCACCCGAGCCAAGGCGGAAAAGCTTCGACTGAGGCCCGGGGACGTTCTGATGAACGAGGGCGGGGACAAAGATAAACTCGGCCGGGGGCATGTTTGGGAGGATCAGATTCCCAACTGCATCCACCAGAACCATGTCTTCCGCGTCCGGGTCACCGATCAGCGTTTCGATCCATACTTCGTGTCGGCCTGGGGTAACACTTTTGGTCGGGAGTGGTTCGAGACCTTCGGCACGCAGACGACAGGGATCGCCTCTATCAACCGTGCGACCCTCAGCAGGTTTCCGGTCCCGGATGTCCCGTTGTCCGTCCAACAGGGCTGGGCAGGGCGACTCGGGGCCGTGGTAGAGACGATCGACTCCCTCCGGGAACAGGTAGCCAGTCTCCGCACACTCCGCACAAGCCTGGTATCCGGACTGTTGGACCGCACCATCGACATCGAGTGCTACTGAGCTGGGGGGCTAAGTCGTGGCGAAAGGCGTACGGGAGCGCGAGTTCCAGAATCTGATGATCCAGTGGTCCCTCCCGTTGGGCTGGGGCTTTACGGCAGGCAGGTTACTGCCGCGTGAGACGACCCAGACGGTGATCGTCGAACAGATACGAGACGCCATTGTCCGGCTCAACCCCGAGGTGATCGACGGGTTCGACGTGGACACGGTCGTCGAGGAAATCATCGCCACAGTCAATGCTGTAGACGGCGGACTGGTCCGGGCCAACGAGCAGGTGCTGCACCTGCTGCGCGGGCGCAAGGAGTTCAGGGACACCGACGGCGTGTGGCACGCCCTGAAGGTCATCGACTTCAAGAACCCGGCCGCCAACACGTTGATCGTGTCGGACGAAGTGACCATCACCGTGCCCGGCAAGACCTCCCGCCGGTTCGACCTCGTGTACTGGGTCAACGGCCTGCCCCTGGTCGTGGTCGAGGTGAAATCCCCCACTGCGAAGTCCGGCTGGATCGACGCCGCACACGAGATCAACGACGTGTACGCCACCGAGTACCCGTGGTTCTTCACCCCCAACGTCTTCTCCGTGGCCTCCGATGGGCTGAAGCTGCGGTTCGGGGCCGCCGGCGCACCCACAAACCTGTGGCAGCCGTTCCGGTCCACCTCCGACGACGAGAACCTGTCTGGGCAAGCCGACGTGCAGCGGTCCGTCGAACTGCTGATGAAGCCGGCCACCATCCTGGACATGCTCGCCAACTTCGTCCTCTTCGCCACCTCCGGGGGCGGGGCGGACAAGAAGTTCCTGCCCCGCTACCCGCAGATGGAGGCCGCGCACCTGATCCACGAGCGGGTCCTGGCTGGCGGCTCGAAGGGCCTGATCTGGCATCACCAGGGTTCAGGCAAGACGCTACTCATGGTGTTCGCCGCCTCGCTGCTACTGGCCGACTCCCGCGCTGAGTCGCCCACGATCATCCTGCTCTCGGACCGGACCCAGCTCGTTCGACAGACCTCCAGGGCCTATACCTCCGCTATGGGCGACTCCTACTTCCACCGGCCCGCCACAGGCCAAGCGTTGCGCGCCCTACTGGCCAACGACGTGCGCGGTGTTATCTCCACGACCGTCCACAAATTCGCCGACGCCGGCAAGGACCTGTCCACCCGGGACAACATCATCGTGCTGGTCGACGAGGCACACCGCACCCAGTCCACCAAGGAGAAGTCCCTGGCCTGGCAGATGCGTGCAGCTCTGCCGAACGCCAAGTTCTTCGGCATGACCGGCACCCCCGTCAGGAACCTCGCCACCGACACCTTCGCCCTCTTCGGCGAAGAGACCGACCCGGACAGGGTGCTGCACCGATACTCGGTGTCCCGCTCCCTGCTGGACGAGGCGACCGTCCCGGTCATGCTGGACCCGTACCCGGTCTCCTTCGAGATGAACGACCAGGCACTGCAGGCCGAGTTCGACGAATTTGCGGACACCTTCGACCTCGACGACCCCGACCGCGAAGCCCTGTCTCGCAAATTCGGGCGCCTCACCTCGGTCTTCGCCAACCCCGAGCGAGTCCACACGGTCTGTCAGCACATCGTGGACCACTACCTGGCCAGCGCCTACCGCAACGGCCTCAAGGCCCAGGTCGTCACCTACAACCGCGAGCTGGCCGTGGCCTACACGGACAAGATCAACGAGCTGCTCGCCGGCTACGAGGCGTCGCAAGTGCTCGCCAAGGTCGGGAGGCACACCCGGATCACCGCGGAAGTGAACATCTCCGTCTCTGACTCCAAGGACGAAGACCCCGCCATGCGGCCGTTCCAGCTCTCAGAGGCTCAGGAGGAAGAACAGAAACGGAAGTTCCTCGCCCCGGACGACCCGCTGTGCTTCCTGGTGGTGACCGCAAAGCTGATGACCGGGTTCGACGCCCCCAACGAGGGTGTCCTCTACCTGGACAAGCCACTGAAGGCACACAGCCTGTTCCAGACGATCACCCGCCCGAACCGCACCTGGGTCTCCCCGACCGGGTTCGTGAAGACCCGCGGCGTGATCGTGGACTACATCAGCCTGGCCGAGGAGGTCCAGCGGGCCGTCGCCGACCCCACCGCCAAGGGCACAGTCAAGGGCGGCGGGTTCGTCACCGACCTGTCTGACCTGGTCAAGGAGTTCCGTAAGGTCTTTGCCCGGATCGAAGACCTCCTCGCACACGTGGACGGTCTGGACCTCACTGAGCACGGATACGCGTCCGTGCGGGCCGCCAACAACTACCTGGACGCCAGGCCCGATGTCGCTGAGGTGTTCGCCAAGGACTACCGGCTTCTGGCCCGCCTATACCCGCTCATCATCGCTGACAAGCGGGTTGCCAAGTACCGGGACGGCTTCGGCCTATTCGGGTCCGTGTACACGACGTTGTTCAAGAAGTCTTCCGACGACGAGCGGAAGGAGCGACTGGCCGAGCTGGGGCCGATGGTCCTGGAGATCATCAACGCCCACGTCCACTCCTTCTCCGTGGTCCGTTCCCAGGAGGAGGCTCTCGTCCTGGACTCCCAGGGCATCGCCATCCTCAAGGAACTGCTCGCCCTCGTCCGCCCCAAGCCTGGGAACGACGATGGTGAGGCCGAGAAGCCGCCGTCCGCGGCGGAGATCCTGGACCGAATCAAGGAAGCCCTCGACAAGGGCGTCGAACCGGACTCGGCGAAGTACACCGCCCTTGCCGAGCGGATAAGGCAGCTGCGGGACCGGATCATCCAAAACGCCCAGGACGCCCTGGACTTCCTGGCCGAAGCGCTCCGGGTCGCCCGCGCTGTCGTAGACGCGGAGAAGCATCCCAACGAAGCCGTCATCGTGCTGGACGACGACCGCGTGGGTGTGCTGTCCCGGATCATCCACGACCACGCACCGCCCGGTGTCACGATCACGGAGAGGAACCTGGCCGAGGAGATCGACCAGGTGGTCACCCAAACCCTCGCCCGTTCGTGGGACAACGCCGACGCACGCAACCGGGGCGCCCGCCGTGCCACCGCCGCCGTCTTCCGGCGGTACACGCTGAAGCCGGTGGGGGAGCCGTACGACTCCACCGTCGCCTACATCGAGGCCCACTACCTCGTCGATTGACGAATGCGCGGGGCCGGCAACCTGTAACGGTTGCCAGCCTCCGCGCGCTGTTCAAGCCGTGCTATCCATGCTTCGGCAAGGCCCTCTGCCGACTCGCGCTCGAACCTGGAGCTCGACCCGACCCGGCAGCCCCCGAGCCGCGCCGGCCCCAACCACGATGAAGTCACAGGCATCCCTCCGGCACCGCCCCGGTACCGTCCGGCCCTGGCTCGCTCCGCGGGCTTGTCGGAAGTCGTCCGCCACCGCCAGCTCCCCCGTATGGTGCGGCACGTGAAGTCCTCACTGGCTCCAACCGAGATCCAGGCCGAACTGCTGCGCTGGGTCGCCGCCAACCCCGGTGCCGAGATCGAGTCGCGCAAGTCGAACACCTTGTGGGCCCTCGAACAGCGGAAGCTCGTCAAGCGGAAGTTCTCCATCACGAAGCAGGGCTACCAAGTCCAGACCGCAGCCGTCACCGAGCAGGGCAAGTACTACCTGAAGCACGGACGGCACCCGGAGGAGGTCGAACGCGAGGCCCAGCGCAAGGCCCGTGACCCGGAAACGGCAAAGGATGCCCCGGCCGACGGGCCCGAGCTGATTCACCGACTCGAAGTCGCCGGCGGAAAGATCACCGTTCCGGACCCAGGCGTCATGACCCGGGGTCGGTGGACCAGGGCGTTCTACCACGCGGTCAACAACGACCTCCTGCCACCAGGGCAGAAGTTGAGGCTCACCGGTCGTGAGAAGGGGGATCTCAAGCTGCGGCTCGTCGACCCCGCGAAGGAGCCTCCACCGCCCCCGCCGGTGCCAGTCGTCGAGGTACCTGCCGATCTCGCACGTGCACACCCCCTGATCACCGCTACGCGCAAAGCTCTCGGGCGACGCCAAACGGGGACGGCCGACACTCGTGGACAGCAGGGGGTCGTACCGATCCATGTCTCCAGGCCGCTCGTCGACCGGGCCTTGCGGATCATGCAGGGCCTCCTCAGCGAGGCCGAGCAGCGGGGCTACACAGTGGAGGCCCGCCCGATAGAGGCATTCCGGCGACGGGACGAGCCAAGGAGCGCGGTCGTGATCACTGTGAAGGGGCATGCGTTCCCGCTGGAGATCTGCGAACGCACCACCAAGCAACCGCATGAGCCGACGGCCAGAGAGCTGCGCGACGCCGAGCGCGAGCCGGCGTGGATGCGCAAGCGCATCCCGAAGTACGACCACGTGCCCGACGGACGGCTCATGATCGACGCTCCTGGTCATGACCAGACCTACGGATACCGCCAGTACGACTGCTCAGACGGGACGCGCTGGACCCTCGAATCCCGCCTGGGCCATCTCCTCGTAGCCATCGAGGAGCGGGCTGAACGGGCCGAAGAAGAACGCGTCCGGGCGGAGCAGGCAGAGAAGCTACGCAAACAGCGCTGGCTCGAAGCCCTTGACGAAGCTCACAAGAGGCTGATCCGCGACCACAGGATCAAGGCGCTCGAACAGCAGCTGGAAACCCGGCGGACGGCCAACGAGATCCGCGCCCTCTGCACCGCGGTACGCGAGAGCGCTACCGGCACCCCCGTCGACGCGACCATCGAGTGGCTCCGCTGGGCGGAAGCGCACGCCGACTGCATCGACCCTGTGATCGCTGGCGTGGCCCTGCCGCCCGATCCACCACCCAGCCGACAGAACCTGGCGCCCTACCTCGGCTCACAGAACACCCACGCCTACCCTTGGCCGTTCCCGAACCACTGATCCGTCCACGCGCCGGTTGACGCCAACGCTGACGCCAACCGGCCCAAACGATGGCGTCCGACGGCAGCCCTCCACGGACGGCAGAATCAACCAAACTGGGGCATCTCGACGCCCCGGGTTGGCCTGAAAAGCGGAAGGTCGCCGGTTCGACCCCGGCCCTGGCCACAGCCAGTGGAGGCCCCGGAGAGTTCGCTCTCCGGGGCCTCTCGCGTTTCCCGAACTCGCCCGCCCGGTCGGCGGGTTGTCAGGCCAGCTGGGTGGCGAGCCAGTCGGCGGTGGCCTGGAGCCAGTCGGGCAGGGCGGTGCCGAGCAGGTGGTTGCCGTGCGGGACGAGCAGCAGTTCGGCGTTCGGGGCGTGCTCGGCGAGGACGGTGGCGTTGGTGACGCCCGGGATGCGGTCCTCGCCGCCCTCGACCACCAGCAGCGGGAGGGTGATCGTCGGGGCGAGCGCGGTCAGGTCCAGCCGGTCGGCGAAGGCGCGGGCCGCCTCCAGGCTCCCGCAGCGCTGGACCAGCGTGTCGGTGACGAACGGGGGCAGCTCCGCCCAGTCCAGCCGGTACGGTCCGCTGACCGTCGCGGCCGCGCGCAGCCGGGGCTCGTGGGCGGCGGCCCGCGCCGCGTAGTAGCCGCCCAGGCTGAGGCCGATCACCGCCGTACGGTCGAGGTCCAGGCCGTCGTGGTCCGCCAGCGCGTCCAGGGCCCGGGCCACCACCCGGTGGTAGTCCGGCTCCGGCGCACTGGTGGCCGCCAGCACGCCCTGCCCCGGCCCGTCCATCGCCAGCACGGCGACCCCCCGCTCCAGCAGGGCCCCGGCCAGCGTGTGGAACTCCTCCTTCGAGGAGTCCATGCCCGGCACCACCAGCACCACCGGGGCCCCGCCCCGCACCGCCGCCGGCCGGCGCAGCCAGCCCGCGAAGCCCTCGCCCTCGACCCGCCGGGCGTCCGGCTCCAGCAGCGCCAACGACCGCCGCATCGCCTCGTCGGCCTCGTCGGCGAGCCGCGCGGCGGCGGCCCGGTCGGGGTGCGGCATCAGCCCGGCGGCGTGGAACCAGCGGGCGGCGCGGCGGTAGGCGGTGCCGGCGGTCACCGTCCGCCCCTCGGCCGCGGCCCGCTCGGCCTCGGCGGCGTACCGGCGGCCGGTGCCGCCGAACGCGTCCGGCCACTCCTCCAGCGAGGCCAGTCCGGCGGTCACCCGGTCGTACTCGTACAGGTCGAGACCGGCCCCGTGGGCGCGCGGGCGGGCGTCCGCCACGTACGCGGGCAGCAGACCGGGGGTGTCGAAGAAGGACACGATGGGTTGTCTCCGTTCAGGGTTCAGACGAGGGTCAGGACGGCCTTGCCGCGGATCCGGCGGTCGCGCAGGTCGGTGAGGGTGGCCGCGGTGTCGGCCCAGGGGGCGGTCCGGCCGATCTCCGGGGTCAGCCGGCCGGCCGCCGCCAGGCGCACCAGGGTGGCCAGGTCCGTGCCGTACGGGACGTCGGAGTCGGCGTAGTGGAAGTGCCGCAGGGTGGCCGACTCGGGGCCCTTGAAGAAGTCGAAGAAGTCCAGCGTCACCGGCGTCCGCGAGGCCTGCCCGAACCAGACCAGGGTGCCCCGCCGCGCCAACCGGGCCAGCGCCACCGGCAGGTTCGCACCCCCCGTCGACTCCAGCACCACGTCGTACGGCCCGCGCGCCTCCCCGAGGTCGTGCACCACCTCGGCCGCCCCCAGCTCGACCAGCCGACGACCGCGCTCCGGCGAGGCGGTGACCACGGTCAGCTCGGCCCCGGCCGCGGCGGCCAACTCGGTGAAGTAGTGCCCGACCCCACCGGAAGCCCCGGTCATCAGCACCCGCCGCCCGGCCACCGCCCCCACCGCCCGCAGCAACCGCAGCGCGGTCAGCCCCGCCAACGGCAGCGCCGCCGCCCGCACCGCGTCCAGACCGTCCGGCAACTCGGCCACCGACCCGACCGGCACGCACACGTACTCGGCCCACCCACCCGCCGGAGGATGGGCGACCACCCGCCGGCACACCGCGGGCCCCGCCCCGTCGGCAGCAGCCTGCACCACCAGCCCCGCGACGTCCTTCCCCGGCCGCCACCCCGGCTGCGGCGCCTCCAGCTGGAAGGTCTCCCCCCGGTTCACCGAGAACGCCTCCACCTTCACCAGCACCTCCCCCGGCCCCGGCTGCGGCTGCGCCACCTCCGCGAACCGCACCGGCTCCCCCACCTCACCCGTCGCCACCAGCGCCTTCATCCCCGCACTCCCATCAACTCGGCAGACCCCCACCCCACCCCGCCCACCCCCACCCGGTCCAACAACCCCCCACCCCCACCCACAACCCCCAGTTGTCCCCCCACCCGCACCACCCCACCGACAGCAACCCCTCCCCACCACCCACCCACCCACAGCACCCACCCCCACCTCCCCACCCGACCCAGGCGAGAGGGACGCGCTGCGGGAGGGGGCGGTGGAGGGGGTGGGTGCGGAGAGC
>NZ_JBIAXC010000067.1:0-42821 GCF_042896295.1 Kitasatospora sp. NPDC001309
CCCGACGGGGTGGGTGTCACCCGGGGCGGCGGCCCCCCCGGGGGGGCCGCCCCCCGACCGGGGAGTCGGCCCAGGGGTGCCGACAGAGAAGGAGAGCGCGCCAGCAACCGCTCGCGCCGCCTCGCGCCGCCGCCGTCCCCGCCACGCCACCCAGCGCCGCACCTGCGTGAGCCTGCGCTTCAGTGAACTGGAGTGGGCAGCAGTACAGCAGGCCGCCGACCACGCCGACCTCGCCCCAGGCGGCTTCTCCGCCGCTGCCACCCTCGCTGCCGCCACCAGCACCGACCCCAGCGCCGCCGTCGCCGACTACCGGCGCGGCATCCAGGAACTCATGGAGTCCAACCGCCAGCTCGGCGCGGTCGGAAACAACCTCAACCAGCTCGCCCACTACGTGAACGCCGGCGGCCAGCCGGGCACCGAGCTACGGCAGCTCCTGGCCCGCGTCGAAGCCTCCATCGACGCGGTCGACGACGCGGTCGCCTGGATGGTCCGCCGGTGATCCCCAAGATCCGCACCGGCACCGACCGCTCCTTCCCCCTCATCGACTACCTCTTCGGACCCGGCAAGCACGAGGAGCACACCAACCAGCACCTGGTCGCCTCCTGGAACAATTTCGCGCCCGACCCGGGCCCCAACCCGGAGCGGCACCTGGTCGCCAAGCTCGCCAACCAGCTCGACCAGCCGGTCAAGGCCCTCGGCAAGCGGGCACCGGACAACAAGATCTGGCACTGCTCACTGCGTACCGCCCCCGGTGACCGGCACCTCGACGACGCCGAGTGGGCCACCATCGCCCGGCGCATCGTCCACGCCACCGGCATCGCCCCCGAAGGCGACACCGCCGCCTGCCGCTGGGTCGCCGTCCGCCACGCCGACGACCACATCCACATTGCCGCCACGCTGGTCCGCCAGGACGGCCGCCTGGCCGCCCTGAGCTTCGACAAGCGCAAGGCCCAGGCCGAGGCCCGCCTCATAGAGAAGGAGTACGGCCTGCGACAGCTCAACCCGGGCGACGGCACCGCCGCGAAGAACCCGACCAGCCAGGAACAGTGGAAGGCCGAGCGCACCGGCCGTACCGAGACCCCGCGCGAGAGCCTGCGCGAAGCCGTCCGCCAGGCCGTCGCCGGAGCCGCCGGCGAGGAGGAGTTCTTCACCCGGCTGCGCGAGGCCGGCCTTCGCGTGAAGCTGCGCAACGCCCCTTCCGGCGACGTCCTCGGCTACAGCGTCGCCCTGCCCGGCGACCGCAACCGCGACGGCGAGCCGATCTGGTTCCCCGGCAGCACCCTGGCCCCCGACCTCTCCCTCCCGCGCATCCGCCGCCGCCTGGACACCGCGCCCGCAACCGCCACCCCGGAGCCGGACAACCGCCCGACCCGCTCCGGCCGTTCCGCTCCCGCGCGACGCCGCCGAGAAGCTGCCGGCACCGCCGAACGCGCCGCCGCAGTCCTCGACCAGGACGACGACGAAGCCGCCGCCCACCTCGTCGGCGCCGGTGAAATCCTCGACGCCCTCGCCCAGACCTCCCCAGCCGCCACCCGCACCGAACTGCGAGACGCCGCCCGCGCCTTCGAACGCGCCACCCGCAGCCACGTTCGCGCCGAGAACGCCGACATCCGCGCCCTGCGCTCGGCCGCCCGCGGAATCGTCCACGCCGGCAGTGCGCTCGGACGTGGAGAGGACGGCGGCACAACCGCTATGGTCTTGTCCACGCTCGTCCTGGTCGCTCTGGCCGCAGCCCGCTGGCACTCCGCGAGGGGCCACGCCCAGCAGGCCGCCGCCTCCCGCCAGGCCGCCGAACACCTGCGCACCGCCTACCAGCAGGCCGCAGCCACCCCCATGCGCACCATGCGCGAGATCGGCCGCGCCCTCCCGGAGGGCGAGCGCCGCCGCCACGGCACCACCATCCGCACCGTCCTCGGCGACACGGCCACCCAGCAGGGCCAGGCCCACGAGCACGACGCCCTGGCCGCCGTCCTCGCGGAAGCCGAAAAGGCCGGCCACGACCCCAAGGCCCTCCTGGAGAAGGCCGTCCATCGCCGGGAGCTGGAAACCGCCCGTAACACCACCGACGTCCTCGTCTGGCGCATCCGCCGCCTCGCTGACCTGCCCGCCAACCCTGAACGCCCCCGCACTCGTACGGCCGCTGGCACCCGGGCCCGGACCGCCTCGGCACAGGCGCGCACCAACCAGCCGGCACCGGCCCAGCCCGTGACCGACCCGCGCCGCCCGGCACCACGCCGCTGACCCGGGAAACGCTCCGGCCAGCCGTCCCGAAACCCCTCGACACCCGGTTCCACCAGGTGTTACGCAAGTACCCGAGCACCGCGAACGGAGAGCACGTGACCAGAACCGAGCACACCACCACCGCTCCGGCCCCGATCACCACCCCGGTCCCGGTCGGCTCCGACCCGCTCCGGCAGCTGGAGTACGAGACCCAGACTCCCAGTGGCCCGGAAGCTGTCCGGGGCATCCTGCACCCGGCCGAACTGGCGCTGCGCGGCATGCCGGTGACGTGCTCTGCCTGCCGGGCCCGCAGGGACTGGTTGCTGCTCAACCACCGCCGCGACGTGTGGGTGTGCTGCCGCTGCGGCAACGACTGGCTGGAGCCGGAGATCACGCGCAAGGACTTCGACGCCCTGATCGCCGAACCGACCTGGACCCGTCACCCCTCGACCGGTGCCGGGCGGGTGGCCCTCGGCTTCGACGGCACCTTCGCCGGCATCTACCTCGACTAACGAGCGGTGTTGCATCGAATGCAACACTCACCATGACCGGCACAGGCTACTGGCCTGCTGTTTTCCGAGGGGGTCGACTCCGAGACTCTGTTGGTTAAGGCTGGTCCCTCCGTGAGGCCCGTCGCCGTCAGGCGACGGGCCTCAGTGTCTCGAAGCGGGAGACGCGTGTGCCGATCCGGGGTGTGCCGCTGGTCCAGGCATCGAGCCGGACGAGGTTCATCGCCGCAGCGGTGAACAAGTGCTGGAAGTGGGTCTTGGGCTGGCTGCGGTAACGGGACCGGCGCATGCCAAAGGCACGGACTCCTTGGGAGACGGTGGCCTCGATGCCGTTGCGCTGCCGGTAGCGGTCGCGCCACTCGCGGGTTTCCTGCGCGGCGCGGTTCTGCCGGATCGCCTGGTGCTCGTCATGGTGTCGCAGCATGATCTCCCGGCGCTGGCCGGTGGCCGATCCGACGCATGAACGCAGGTCGGGGCAGGGGCGGCACTCGCTATGGCGGAACCGGACGCGGACGACCTCCGTGCCTTTGGAGTTGGTGCGGGGATACCACTGATCGGTGGTGATGCCGTTGGGACAGGTCACCTGCCGACGGTCCCAGTCGACGGCGAAGGCGTCGGTGGCGAACCGGCCTTTGGCCTGGACCGTGGTGTTTCCCTGGATCGGCCCCAGCAGTTCAACGCCCATACGCTCGGCGGCGAGGATGTTGTCGGCGTCGATGTAGTTCCCGTCGGCCAGGTGGACGGCGGGCAGCATGTCGCGGGCGGCCAGGTCCGCCTGGATGGCCTGGGTCATCTTGGAGTCGTTGACCGCCGCGTCCGTGGTGGCGACGTGTGTGATCAGATTCGGCGCGTCCGGCTCGCATGTCTCGGTCAGCTGGACCAGGTAGCCGGCCCATCCGGAACCGGCCTTGGCTCCCCGGCGGGCGTCCAGGTCATAGGGCGAACAGGGCTGCAGTCTCCCCGGCGGGAGGTCCTTCTCCTCCCGCCAGTGCACCTCGCCTTCGCTGACCTGGTAGTTCTTCACCCAGACCTGTCGCAGCACCTCGACCGGCCCAAGCGTTCTCACCTCGCGTGGCGTGTCGGGGGCGAAGACCGCGGTCATCAGCCGCACACCGTCCGCGCCGACCTGAGCCGTCCAGGCCCGCTGCTTGTCCTTGCTCCTGGGCCACCGGTTCTCCTCGACCCGGTGGCCGTAGCGGGCGAACCATTCCGGGTCCACCCGGTCAGCCAGCCAATCCGGCGCCACTGCCGCGATCGCGTTCAGGGCGGCCCGCAGGCTTTCCCCGACCAGTGCCAGCCGGTTCAGTCCCGTGATCGCCCCCAGGACCCTGGCGGAGTCGGTCCGCTGCCGTCCCGCGGTCTTCAGCAGCCCGCGTTCCCTGGCCAGCCTCAGGACGAGATCGAAGACCTCGCCGGCCTTCCCGCCTTCCAGCAGCCGCGACCGGAACTCGCTGAGCACCGAGTAGTCGAACCCGGTATCCGTCAGTTCCAGGCCGATCGCGTACTTCCAGTCGATCCTTGTGCGCACGGCGTCAGCCGCCTGCCGGTCAGACAGCCCCTCGGCGAACTGCAACACCGTGACCAGGGCCAACACGCCCGGCGCGACAGCGGGGCGTCCCCGCTCGGGATACAGATCGGCGAACGCCTCCCCCGAGAAGACCTCGGCGAACTCCTCCCGCAGCCGCATCGCGAAAGCACCACGAGGACACACCACCCGCGCGACCCGCGCGGTCTCCGCCGGAATCTCCCCCAGCCCCAACACACGCAACGACACCGACACCCTCCCCGAACACAACGCTGGCCTCCACCACCCACAACCGGGTGGTGAAGGCCAACGTCACGCAGAAGAGCCAGCCTTAACCAACAGAGTCTCCGAGTCGGCCCCCTCGTCCGGCACCAGGACCGAGGCGCGTAACCGATGCAACGATGTTGCATTGGAGACAACAGAACGGATATGCCGGACCAGTCCTGGGTGCCCGGGGCCCTGAAGTCCGGCGCTGGGTTGGTTCGTGATGGATTAGGCAGATGCGGCGTAGCGCGGGGTGCGGCGCACGAGCTTTGTGGTGCCGGTGGGGCTGGTGTAGGTGCTGACCCTGCCGCCGTACTCGCCCAGTCTGGTCGCTTCATCCGTCTTATAGGCGAGCGCGTCGTTGACGCCGAGGTCTCGCAGTGCGACCAGCACTCGACGGATGTCCTCTTCGTCGTTGCAGTCTTCGGTGAAGATGATCACCGGTCGGCGGGTGGGGTCTCCGTCGAAGGGGTTTCCGAGCGTGGCGACCTTGGCGCTTGGCCCCAGCTTGCCTTCATGTACAGCCTTTTCGACCAGTCGCCAGCCCGCATCGAGCGTGCGAACGGGCAGGAACCACTGCCACTTTCCGCGCGGTGTCGCGGGCGGCATGCTGCTCGGAAAAGCTCCACCGCCAACGGCGGCCCAGAGCCACGGGGCACTGGTGATCGCCGAAGGGCGGGCTTGGTGGCGCTGATGGGCTGTGCGAGTGGTATGTACGTGCACGAATGCAGCCTATGTCGCAGAGCTCCTTGTTTGTGCGCCATCTTGTGCGTGTGGCGCTAACGGAACGCAATGACGTGCGGATTCGTCGGGAGCAGGCATTGACTGCTTGCTGCCTGGCAGTAGCAGCTGAGACGGACGCCGGGCTGGAGGCCGTACGGCGGGCAGCAATGCTGATGGACTGTCTCGGCGCGCTGCGTGCAGCCCACCCGCCTGGTAGGGCCGTGCAGTTGGGGATGAGCGAGTTCCGCCAGGGCCTACGCGGCCCGCTTGGCCCGCTCCTGCCGCCGCCGGGTGACGTCGATGACCGGTTCGGTGAGTTGCGGCTGTTGGACGGTGCCGGGTTGGTCCGTGACGCGCTGGAGGACCTGTGTCGGGAGCATCTTGTTCCGCAGGCGGCGCTGGATCGTCACTGGCCCTGGGCGCGGGTGAGGGCGGAGCAGGAGGAGCGGCGTCTGTTCGAGGTGATGCGTCGGCTGGAGCCGGAGGAGTACCGGCAGGCGCGAGCCCTTTTGGCGGAGTGCCCGGCCGGGCCGCTGCGGGTGTTGCGCAAGCGGTGGGATCGGTTGTGGATGCGCTTCGACTTCTTCGAGGCGGTCAGCGACTGGCCGTGGTGTCAGCTGGGGGGCTGGTGGTACCCGTGCCCGAAGTGCCGTTGGCCGATGCGAGTGGTGGAGACCTGTCAGGAGGTCGAGGTGCGCTGTGAGGCGCACCGGGCTCGGGGGGTGCACTACCGCCTGTCCCTGGAACGGGGCGGGCGTGGGGTGGCGCCGGCCCTGGTGGGTACGGGCAGGGCGTCGGAGCCGGTAGTCGGTCTTCCCGCCAGTGTGGATCACCTGGCGCTCAGCCGTCCCGTGTGGCGGTACGGGGTACTGCCCACCCTGCTGGAGATCGAACTGCGTGACCGGCTGAAAGACCAGGCCCACGTATGGGTGGAGATGTGGCCGGGCGAACTGCGGCCCGACGAGTACGACTTGAGGATCACGGTCGCGCTGCCGGGACGGCCGGTCCGGACATGGCGGGTGGACGCCAAGGACTGGGCGTCGGCCGCCGCTCTCGCCCAGGCGTTGCTGGAACGCGAGCCGAAGCCCTACGCGCTCTTCATCGTCCTTCCGGACCACCAGGGCCACGAGGTGGCGTATCTCAAGACTCGGCTGACCGGGCGGAGGACGAAGGTGCTCACGCTCACCCGCCTCGTCGAGCAGGTCAAGCGCGCTGCCAGGGGTGTGCGGTGAGGGACCAGGCCGAGGACGAGTGGGCACTGCGGAAGCTCGCGCTGGCCATTCCGCTGGCGCTGGCGGACGAGTACTTCGGGTTCGTCGACCCCCAGGGGAGGCGGATTGTCCCGCTGGACCAAGCACACGTCTTCGCCGCCGCGCGCACCGATCTGTGGGATCGCTGGCCTCAACTTCCTCGCTGGGTACGGGAGATCGCCGGTGACTACTGGCACGTTCGGCCTCCAGAGCTGGCTGATCGGAAGGAATTCCATCAGCTTGCGTGCTGGTGGGCCTGCCAGCCGGACAGCCTGTACCGGATGCCGGAGGGCACTGAGCGGAGCAAGGCACAGTACCTGCTCGTCGCCCACGCGCAGCAACCGCTGACGCTCGCGCGGGGCCTGCTGCGCGAGGCGGAGGAGATCTACTACCGCAGCCGTGGCCCGCAGCCCGTTGCCACCGCCGGAAAGTGGGCGTTCGGCAAGGACTCCGTCGTCACGATCCCGGATGGGGAAGGCGAGGACGGAGTCACTCCACTGCGGGTACGCACCGCCCCGTACCGCGAGGAGGTCGTCCTGTCGCGCCGCCGGATGCTCCGGGCGGTGGGCCGGCACGTGGCCGCGAACGCGCGCAACAGCTGGAAGCCCGGTTTGATGGGCCGGTTCTTCGGACGGCTGCTGGACCTGGACGACCGCAAGGTCACCCGGCTGCGGATGCCCGCAGGCAAGGTCACGGTCGTCAACGCGCCGACCGGAGTGGGGAAGAGCGTCCTGCTCAGGGCTGCGGCGCCTCTGCTGGCCCAGAACCGGGCCGGGCCGGTCGCGGTCGTCGTCGGCCAGATCCACGAGAGCCTGAGCAACACCGAGCACATGCGTGAGACCGAGGGCGAACTCACTCGGCATGCCCTCGACGAACAGATCCGGCAAGACGACGACCACGTCCGGAAGACCGCCGCCGAGTTCGCTCTCGCTCATCCGACGCTGAAGGTCGTGCCGCTGGTCTCCGGCTACCGGCTGGCCGAGCAGGCCGGGCGGGCCCTGGTCCAGGGCCGCGAGCAGCGGTTCGAGGAACTGGCCTACGGCTGCGACCTGTCGACGTGGCTCACGGACGGGGAGCCGGTGCGGCGCGGCGCTGAACCGTGCCTGTCGCTGAGGCCGGCCGATGCCGCGGACGACCGCGAGGGACCCGGCCCTGCGCACGCCTGCCCGCGATTGGGCGTGTGCGGCAAGTACGCGTTGATCCGCGAGGCCGTGGACGCGGATGTGATCGTCACCAACCATCACAACCTGCTGGGCGGGTCGGTGCCAGTGCCTGTGGAGACGGACAAGGGCGTGCTGGACCGCATCAGCCTCCTGGAGTTTGTGATGCGCCGGTACCCGGTGCTTCTGGTCGACGAAGTCGACCGGATGCAACAGAGCTGGTGCGAGATGGGCACGGACGAGTTCACCCTGGCCAGTCGGGGAACCCACAGATCATCGCTGCTGGTGGAGGTTGACCGGCAACGCGAGGTCCTGGACGCGGCCAGCGACCGGCGCCTGGTCCCCGTCCTGTTCAAGGCCCGCAGCCTGGGCGAGCAGTTCCTCAACTACGTCCTGGAAGGCGACCTGTGGCTGGACCCCGCCGAGCACGATGACGACGACCGGCTGAACTCCGGCTGGCACGTGCCCGGAGCGTGGGACCGGTGGCTGCTCGACAAGCTGCTGCACGTGGACATCACCCAGCCGATCGACCCCGATGTCTACCGCGACTTCCGCAAGATCTTCCCCGACCGGAAGAAAAAGAAGAGGAACCCTCCTCCGCCCCGCTACGCCCACCTGGCCGCGCTGCTGGAGAAGGCCGTCAGCCGCGACGAAAGCCACGACGCCCTGCCCCCGGTGAAGACTCAAATCGACAGGGCGCTGGCCAAACTGGGCGTCCCCGGACACGAACGCCGCGAGATCACCAACGCCCTGCTGGTGCGTGCCTGGCTCGGCAGCCTTCGCCAATCCCTGCGGCACCTCAAGGCCGTCCTGGCCGGCATGGGACGCCGAGAGCAGATGACAGCCGGCCGGGACCTCGCCAAGGCCCTGGGGACCTTCAACCGCAATCCTGCACTGCCCTTCGGCCCGCTGGGCTACCAGCTGATCGGCTTCAAGGTCGAGAAAGACCAGCACGGCGGAGGCCGCCTGTCCGTGCAGGCCCTCAGCGGCGACCCCCACACGAGCACCGTCCAACTCGGCGGAACCATCGCCCTGGCCACCGCCGGCGTGGAGCGCAGCATCCTGGCCCTGTCCGCGACCGCGTACTTCCCAGGCGCCGCCAAGGAGCACCTCCACACGCTGCCCGCCTACGTGATGACCGACGCGACACCCGGGTCGGTCACCGCCAGGGCCGGCAACGTCTCCGAAACCCCCAACGGCTGGAACCCCATCGCCATCGGCGGCCAGGACCAGGCCAGCAAGCCCGCCCGGCTCCTCGACCTCGGTGCCCGCCTGTGGACGGACCGCCTCTCCGAACACCTGAGATACCTGGAGAACCACGAACGTGACCGGGCCCGCGCGATGGTCGTCTCCAACGCCTACAGCCAGGCCATGGTCCTCGCTGCCGGCATCGCCTCCGTGATCCCCGATCCCTCCTGGATCGCCGTGGTGGTCAAAAAGAAGAACACGCCGCCAGGCGGGGTCGCCCCACCCCAGGGAGTGGTCATGATCACCGTCGACCAGCTCGAAGACCTCCCCTTCACCCACCCCAACGTCAAGGTGATCTGCGCACCAATGCGCCTGGTCGCCCGCGCCCTGAACATCCTCGTCCCTGGCACCGACCGCTCCGCCCTCGCCTCGGTTTGGGTCGCCACCCGACCCCCCGCAGACCTCCACTCCCCGACATCCATGTACGCCAGCATCGGCGCCGCCGGAATCGCCGCCGGCCGAGCGGGCCCCGACCCCGCCCGCATGCTCGCGGACCAGAGCCGCGCCGCCCACAAACGCCTGTACCAACTCCTCAGCGCCAGCCCGATGCTGTCCCGCCTACCCAAGTTCCTGAAGATCGAAGTCCTCGCCGGGATCCTCGTCGACATGATCCAGCTCGCCGGACGCGCCCGCCGCGGAGGCACCCCCGTACAGCTCTACCTCGTCGACAACGCCTTCTTCGCCACCCACTTCGGCACCGACTACCCCTCCCTGCTGCGCGCCTACTACGACCAACTCACCGAGCACCAGCAGCACCACCTGCGCCGCACCTACGGCTCCACCCTCACCGCCTGGCTCGACCTCGCCCACTCCACCGACCAGCCCCACCTGGTCCACGTCCCCCTGCCTCGCGCCAGCGCGGCCGAGTACGAAAGACCCTGATGAGTACCCAGACCCGGCTGTCCCTGCTTGCCCCCCACACCGACGAGAACCTCCTCGGTACTACCTACCTCTACCCGCTGCCCGACAAGATCGACAAAGCATGGCCAGCCCTTCGACAGATGTACCGCGGAATCACCGGGTCCAAGGGAAACCTGCCCTACGCGGGACTGCTCACCGTCCTTCGTGCCACCGGCTACACCTGCGCGGCCCTGTACCCCGAGAGCAAGGAACACCCACCGAAATACCTTGCCACCAGCCGCCCCATCGACCGCGACGACCTCCACGACGCGATCGTCCTGTGGGAACAGGCGCTCCTGCAGACCGAACGCGACCGCTTCTCCTTTGCCTACCAGAGCGAGATCGCTGACCTGATCGCCGGCACCGCCCCCGAAGAGACCCTGCTATGGGGGCACTTCACCCCCACCGGCGGCTGCATCGACGCCCCCGGATGGGCCTGGAGGGCAGCCAGCTGGGCCGTCGCCAGCAAGCTTGCCGCCCAACCCTGGCAGATCGACGGCAAGACCGTCCGCTTCCGCCCCGACCTGGACCGCAACCTCCTGGTCTGGGACACCGACCTGTTGTGGACGAACACCTGGGGCGCCGCGTACGGCGACAAGGACACCGACAGCCCCGGCGAGGAAACCCCAGCGTGGAAGACCCGCAACCACTGCGCAGCCCTACGCCTGAAGGTGGCCGTAAAGTCCTACCCTGGGCTGAACGTTCCGGTCGCCGCCATCCAGCCGGTCGTCTCCCGTCTGAGCAACACCCTCCGCAGCGCCCGCACCGGCTGGTTCGCCCCCCGCGCCGCGGACGGCCCCCTCCTCAAGCTCGCCTTCGGAGGCCGCGGCGACCACACCCACGTCGATCACACCACACGCCTCGCCCTGGACGCCTGGACCCGCCTGCACGGCGAAGACGTCTTCCCACGCGCCGCCGACGAAACCGACTTCCTCGCCCCCAGCTCCTGCGACCTCACCGGACCACCCGGCGACCTGCGCGCCCTCATCCCCTTCTCCGGCACGTACTCCATCGGCAAGGGCGACGGCATGCACTCCAGACGCGAACTCGCCCGCTACGCCAGCACCGCCCTCGACCAACCGCTGCTGCAAGCCGAACAGGTCGCCGGACGCGCCTTCGGCAGCCGCCGCAGCACCGACCAAGGCCGCGACAGCGTCCTGCTCGACGACCCCCGCCTGGGCGAGATCCTCATCACCGCCGGCCGCGAACGCCTGCGGATCCTCGTCCTCTACCGCCACCAGGACGAGCGAACCCGCACGCAGCGCCTGCTCGCCTACCACTACAACCGCCCCGACCTCGCCGCCACCGGCATGCCCGAGGGAACGCCAGTACCGCTGAACGACCACGTCGAGGCGTTCCTGCAACCCGCAGACGACCTCCTCCGACACGGTGACCACCACAAGCAGCGCCCCACCCTGGCCCGGCAACTTGCTGGACTCGATGCCCCCGAAGGGACCCGACTGCTTGCCCTGTGCGAGACCGAGTACGACGCCAAGGTATGGGACCGCCAGCGCCGCGAATCCCGCAAGACCGACTCCACGGTCATCGACCCCTACGAGCTTGACGCCAAGCCGCATGCCGTCCGTGAACTCGCCCGCCTCGGAGTTCTCACCCAGTTCCTCACCCCTCACAAGCCCGGACGGCGCAACCCCCGGAAGAAGGAACGCGAGGTCACCACCGATCTCGACCTGCTCGGGCGCGAACTTGAAGGAGACCACCGCGGCCACATGGCCATCGCCGACCTCCACCGCTCAGCCGGCCTGATCCACCCCCGCCTGACCGACGCCCTGACCTTCGGTCCGAACGGGATCAAGGAACCGCTCGTCCACGTCGGCCTGCACCTGCGCCAACAGCTCGGTGATCGTCGCGGCCCTGCGACCGAGGAGCCGCGCCTCATCTGGACCCTGGTCGCACTCGTGCCCGGTCCTGACGGACTGTGGCAGTCCCTTGCCTACCTGCCCGACGCGGATTCTCCCGGAGGGCTCTGGCTCGACTACGCCACTGCCAACACCCTTCACCGTGCCCGCCGCCTTCCCGAAGGCCGACGCCGCGACGCACAGCTGCCCCGCTCCATCGACAAGGCCCTGTGGGAACTCGGCTCGTTCGCCAACGCCGCTGCTGGCTATAACTTCTATGTCTCCGGCGACGAAGCCCGCAGCATCTGGCCGCTGCTGGCGAACCGCCACCTTGGCCGGACACCCGAAGCAGACGGCACCCTCGACAAGCGCACCGCCCTGCCAGGTTTCAGTCTCCCTCCCGGCCATCGCCCCCGAGCCGTTCTCCGCGTCACTGCGGGCACCGAGCACGTCGCGACTCCCGCCCTCGTCGAGCGACTCGAGAAGACGGACGAAGGGGAGGCCGAATTCCAAGAGCGGAAGCTCTCCACGGGAATCTTCCGTATGAAGGGCACCAGTCGGAACTTCATCCTCTGCAACCTGCCTGAGCAGTACAAGGGAGGCTCGCGCCACGCCCGCGCCGGGGAGAAATACACCCGCTGGGCCAGTACCTCGGCAGAGGAACAGGCAGAAGTCTGGTACGGCCACACCGCCACGGAGATCAGCGTCCTCCACCTCCCCGACGGTCATGACCCTGTCGCCTACGCCGTGGCCGCCGCCCGCCTGTGCGATCACGCCCTTCACTGGAACTACCGCACCCGCTACCCGGCACCCATCCACCTCGGTATCCAGATGGACCAGGACCACTGGGAGTACAGACGGACCGTCGACGCAGACTCAGAGACCGAGGACTGAGATACCAGCCAGCGGGAGCGCGGAGGGAATACAACACGCCGGAATGAGTACTCTCCGCCGGTAGCTTTGAGCGGACAGCAGTAAGGACCGCCACCGGTATCGGTGGCGGTCCTCATCGTTGGTGGCCAGCACCCCTAGCCGGGAGGCGCTGCGGACGGGGGGAGCTGGTCGGAGACGGTCAGCCGGCGAAGACTGAGCCGGACGGCGGCCGGGCGCAGGCCGAGCTGGTCGGCGAGGGCTTCGGGGCCAAGAGCGGGGTCCTGCCGGAGCTGCTCGAGGACGGCGTGGTCGGTACGGTGCTCGGTGCCTCGGGCGGTGCGGTAGGCGGCCAGCGTTCCGCCGCCGATGGCGAACAGGCCACTGGCGCACACTGCGTAGGCGTCGGCCCGGGCGGCCGGGACAGCGGCGGCGGCGCCCAGAGCGGCGACGGTGCAGCAGACGATGAGCGCGCCGGGACGGTGGATCGGGCGATCGGTCACCGGTTGGTGGTCTCCTGTGGCTTGTCCGGTCACGAGCGCGGTTGGATCGGGCCCCGGAAGTCGCAGCCAGGGCAGGCGTCTTCGCCCTCGATGTGCCCCTCGTACCAGCCATGGACGACTGCGTGCAGGATCGCCTGCTCGATGCTGGCCTCGCCGGAGTGCACGGAGTTGACGGCGTTGGCGACGATCAGGGCGAGCACGGCGGAATCGGGCGCGGGGAACGGGGGCGAGGGCATCGCAGAGGTGGGCACGGCGGACTCCGTCAGCTGCTGGTGTTGGTAGCCGGGTTGTCGTGGAGGTCGCTTCGGTGGCCCTGGCCGATCGGCTTCCAGCTCTGGAACGTGGAGGGCTTCCAGCGGGGCCGGTCGGGGATGCTGGTGTCGTCGGGGGCGGGCAGGGTGCCGCGGTTTCGGCGGTTGCGGGCGGCGCCGACGCTGATGCCCAGGTGCGCGGCGACCTCGGCGTAGCCCCAGAGCTGCTGGTCGTCGGCCATGCGTGTGTCCTTCCTCGGTGCTTCGGGGACGAGCGTACGCGCCGCCGGTCGGGAGGGCGTACGGCGAGGCCGCCCCGGTCTGTTCGGCGCGGGGCGGCCTTGTGCGGTGGTGCTCAGGAGTCGGCGTGGTGGTTGGCGTGTTCGAGGGCGGCGGTGGCGAAGGCGAGGGCGGAGCACAGGCCGGTGACCTCGTACAGCGTGGGGCGCACCAGGCGGGGCCAGTCGTCGGGGGCGGCGGGCCAGGTGGCGAGGTGGACGTCGCCGGTGGCGAGCCCGAGGCGGGCGGTGACGTCCCAGCCGGCCTCGGGCGCCTTCTCCCACCGCAGCAGGATCCGGCCGAAGGGGAGCCTGGGCGCGGCGGCAGGGAGCCAGAGGACGTCTACCGGCTGGTCGGGGGCGGCGGGGACGCGGCGGACGAGTGCTCCGCTCGCCCACGACGGCATGGGGTGCAGCGCGAAGCGGTCGAGCGGCTGCGGGCGGGCGACGCGGCGGGTGGTGGGGATGCGGGTCTCCTTCGGGCGGGTGTGGTTCAGGGCCAGGCGAGTTCGTCGCGGACGGCGGGCGGGAGGTAGCCCTCCTGGCCGTCCTCTCCGATGTAGGCAGCGCCGTTGTGGACGACGACGTCCGCGCCGACGTAATGGGCGAAGGAAAAGTCGGGGTTGACAGCGAGGCGGACCTGCAGGGTCGGGTCGAGGTTCTGGAGCCGGGCGATCAGGTCGGCGACGGTGAAGTGCTGGGGCATGGCGGGTCTCCGAGCAGAGAAGGGGCGGTGGGCGCGGGCAGCGGTCACGGGAGGTCGAGGCGGAGCAGTTCGCGCAGGACGGCGGGGCCGTTCGAGGCGGGCTTGGGGTGGGTGGCGAGGTGCCGTCTGCGGGACTCGTTGACGTAGCCCTTGCCGGAGTCCTTGAACTCCCAGCCGCCGCAGGTGCAGACAGCCTGGGAGTAGGAGCGGCCGGGGCAGTCGGGGTGGAGCGGCTTGCCGGAGCTGGTGTGCTTGTGCTCGGGCGGGCAGAGACTGCGGTCGGCATGGTGGTTGGTCAGCGGGGCGCGGTGGGCGGGCATCAGGTCCTCGTGGTCGGTGGGGCGGTCAGCTCAGGAGAGGGGAGTGCCATGCCGTGCAGGTCGCGGCGGGGGCGGATCAGGACGAGGTCGTCGGCGGGCCATGGGTCGCAGGTGTCCCAGGGATGGCCGGTGGTGAGGACGACGGTGCCGTCAGGGCCATGGACTTCGGGGAGGCCGCAGACGCCGCAGCCGCAGGTGGGGTCGTAGGACTCCGGGCAAGCCCGGTACGGGCCGGCGGCGAAGTAGCCGGTCCGGTGGAGTCGTCCGGGTTGCGCGGCTTCGAAGGCGGAGACGATCAGGTCGCCGGGGCGGACTTGGTCGGCGCGGACGGTCCGCAGGTGAACGCTGGCGAGGATGCCGTGGCTCGCCTGGTGCTCGGTGGTCGCGGTGACGACCACCGGGTGGAAGTCGACGTGGTGGGTGCTCGCGGGGCTCTCCCTGCTGGTCGGCGGTTCATCCCGGGCAGTCCGGCCCGGGATCGCGGCTGGTTCAGTCGGCCAGCCGGTACGAGCGCATCGGCAGCGACTCGCCCTCGGCTTCGCGCACCACGAGGCCGTCAGCGGCCAGGCGGTCGAGCGATCTGGCGACCGTGCGGTCGGCCAAGTCGAGCGCGTTGCCGATCTGGCGCACGCGGGCGCAGTCCGGCACCTTGGCGAGGTGGGCGATGACCTTCCGGTCGCGGCGCAGGCCCAGCTCGTGGATGTCGTCGAAGGCGCTCAGCAGGCCGCTGACGGTCACGCAGAGGCTGAGGGCGAAGGCGGCGGAGCCTGGTTGGACGGAGAAGGCGTTGAGTGCTCCGAGCGCGGCGATGGCCGGGCCGGGGATGCGAGTGGGGTCGATGGTGAGCTTCACGTGCGGATTCCCTTCGTCGGAACGGGAGTTGCTGGAGAGGCGGGGGAAGGGCCCGCCGCTGCGGCGGGTGCCCGGAGGCGGGCGCGCGGCGGGGCCCGTGCCGTACTGAAGGCGAGGGGTCAGCTGGCCAGGGTGAGGGAGCCGCTGGCGGGGGCGGCAGCCTCGGTGTCGAGACTGACGATGCGCGGGCCGGTCGAGATGCTGGCCTGGCGGGTGGCGAGCCAGAGGGCGACCGAGTCGGCGCAGGCGGCGCAGTCGTCCGCGAGGGAGAGGCTTCCGTCGCCGACGTAGATGTCCACCACGTCCTCCTCGTCGGCATCGAAGGGCGAGGTCGGCTCGGGGTAGAAGCAGGCGAGCCAGGCGGAGTGGAACTCGGCGGGGCGCGCGATCTGTCCGTCGTCGTCGGTGACCAGGATTTCCCCACCGGGGACCAGCAGGGACAGGGCGAAGTAGCCGCCGCCGGTGTGGATGAGCTCGAAGGCGAGGCCGCGCTGCCGCAGGGTTTGGTAGACCGGACGTCCGGCGACGGGGCTCTCACCGTGGGGCAGTTCGTCGGTGAGGGCGGACTCGATGGTGCGGACGAAGGTCAACGCGTGCTCTCCTGTGGTGGGCTGGTCGGTCGGACAGTGCCCGCCGGGGATGGCCTGTTACGGACGCTGGCGGGGGATGCGGAGGGGGCTGGGAAGGATCTCGCCGCCGTGGGTCTCGATCAGCTCGCGCACCAGGGCGACCGGGACGTGCAGGTACACGGATTCGGTGGGGTCGCCCTCGTTCTCGGCGTGTTCGAGGTATTCGCGCCAGCGGTCCCACGGTTCGGGGCGCTGGGTCGGGAAGCCGACCTCCAGCGTCAGGGCGGGCAGCAGGAGCACGTCGGCGGGGTCGGGGGCGAGCACCGAGAGGCAGAAGCCGTCCGCGCAGGCGATGTGCGGGTCGGCCAGGGCGAAGCCGAGCGCGTTGCGCTCGGTGCCATTGGCGATGAGGTGATTCAGGCGGGGTGTGGGCAACACGTCCTCCGGGGGCAGGGGTTGGCCGAGGTCAGCGGGTGGGGTTGGCGATGAGCGCGGCGAGGAATCCGGCGACGGCCTCGGAGGGCGTGTGGATGCCGAACTCCTGGGTCCACGGCGTGGCGTCGGCGCCGGTGGGCTGGACCTGGATGCGCCAGACGATGCCGCGCTGCCAGGCGCCGGGGTCTTCCGGCAGCCAGCCGACGTACACCCGACCGTCCGGGCTGGTGCAGTGGACGTTCGCCTCCGGTGTGTCGACCATCGGCCAGCCGAGGCCACTGAGGAGGGCGAGCACGGGCTCCGCGCAGTGGTCGGAGGAGAGCCAGGGGCGGTCCTGGGCGGCGGTGCGGACGGGGGCGGGCAGGAGGCTGCTGGGGGTGTTCACGGAGGTACGGTCCCTTCGTTGACCTGCGGTTTCGGCGACGTGAGTACTTTGACATGCGACGTCCCGAAGTTCGTAGTCGTTATCCGCGATCGGGCTCTGCCGTGGGCGAACTGGAAGGGAATGGATCGGAGCCCCCGGGTGCTGAACCGGAGTTGCGGCGCGAGGCCGTACGGGGTGAAGGGGGACGACGGTGTTGGTGGCGAGCAGAGGCCGGGACATGGCGGCGCTGGAGCGCAAGATCCGCAGCGCGGGGCGGGCCTGGACGATGGGCGACGTCACGGTGATCGGTGAGGGCCAGTGGGCCGTGCGCACCGTGAGCCGGACCGAGCGGCAGCAGGGCGACGCGGTGGCGGCACGGCTGGCGGACGGGCGGCGGGTGGAGCTGACGGTGGAGGAGCTGGCCCGTGTGGTGGGCGCCGTGGATCCGGGAACCCGCCATGACAGGGAGGCGAACTGACCGGCGGCTAACGCCTGTTCGCAGCGGACCTGGCCGCAGTGGCGGCGGCCGGCGGGGCGGGCTGGTCCGCGGGCAGCCCCAGAGGACGGGGTGCCTGCGAGGTGCGGGCGGTGGCGGCCCGCACGCGCGCAGCGTCGGGGCCATCTTCGGCTTTGAGGGCGAGTTCGCGGGCGTCGATGACGTGGCTGATGGCCTGCAGGGCGGTGTTGCTCTCGGCGTAGGCCGTGCGCAGTGCGCTCGCGGACTGGGTGATCCGGTCGAGGTCGTAGAAGGCCGGGACGTGACCGGGCCGGGTGAGCGCGTGCAACCGTTCCTGGTGCACGGCAGCGGCGTTGGAGACCACGACGAGGTGGGAGCGCGTGTGCATCGCCGTTCGCAGCAGTGGGTCCTCGACGGGCACGCGGACCGAAGCCTTCTCCAGTTCGGCGATCGGCCGGCCCCAGGCTTTCTCGATCATCGAGTCGGCGTGGTCGAGAGCGGTCGGATCGGACACGATGTTCTCCAAGAGGGCTTGCTCAGCGGTGGCGGGCGGCGGTGGCCTGCTGCTCGGCGTAGAGCTGGACGGCGTGGTCGTTGCTGCCGGCGCCGAGCTTGCGGCGGGCTCGGGCGGCGCGGGAGCGGACGGTGGCGGCGCAGGCGCTCTGCCGGAGGGCGATCTCGGCGACGGTGTAGCCCTCGGTGAGGTAGCGCAGGGTGGTCGCCTCGGTGCGGGTGAGGGGCAGGCCGAGCAGGGACTTGCTCAACGGAATCTCCTTCGGGGAGCGGGGGCGGTACGTGATCCTGAATTCGATTAGCTTTCAGGGGACTTGGTGAGGGCCTGGTCCTCCTTGCGGATCAGCGGGCGCGGCCGGCGAGCACAGGCTTCGGGAGTGCGAGAGGACGGGTCGAGGTGGTGTGGGCGAGCACGGACGTGGCCGCCCGGGGCACCGAGAGCGAGCGGGAGGTGGCTGCCCTGACGCGTGCGACCTCCAGGGGGCTCGGCGCGGTTGGCGTTGCGATGGCGTTCACGGGCAGGCGTGCAACCTGGTCACGCCGCAGGTACCGGTGGACCGGGGACGGGTCGAAGGTGGCGGCGGTGAGCGTCTCCAGCAAGGGAGCAGGCAGGTGCGAGGAGGCGCTGGCGTACCAGCGGCGATCGGGCGGTCCGGCCTCGAAGAGCCAGCGTTCGGTGGTCTCGTCCATCTCCTCGGCGTGCCGCAGGAAGCCGGGGCGCGTCGAGCGGGTGACGAGCTGATCGGGGCTCTGGAGGACGACGGGGTCCACCCACTGTCCGGCCGCCCGGTGCGGCGCGGGTCGGCCGGCGCCGAGGTAGGCGTCGGGTCCGCGTGGGTAGGCGTCGGCCAGGGCGGTGGTGAAGTCCCGGACGATCTCGGTGGGCACCCGGTCGTCGAAGGTGACCAGCCACTGGGGGACGGTCGGCTCCGGACTGGCGCTGATCTTCCAGAGCGTGGAGTCCGGGCCCTCGGGAAGGAACGCCAGGCGGGCGGTCAGGTCCGGCGCGGTGACGTAGGCGTTGCCCAGGTCGTCGTTGGTGGCGGCCCACCCGGCCTTGATCAGTGGGGTGATGGCCTCGGTGACGTCGGCCTTGGTGTCCGCGAGGTAGCGCGGCCAGACGCGGTACTCGCGGGGCTTTTCGGGGGTGTGCGGCATGGACGTTCTCCGTGGGTCAGCGCCGACGTGCTCCGCCGGGGACCGGCAGCGCGGCGGGCGGGACGGCGGGGCCCTGCGGGGTGCGGGCGCGCGGCGGTCGGGCGGGGGCCGGGGTCGGGGCGCGGCGGGCGGTGACGTGGGGCAGGTGGCGGGCGGGGATCCCGCCGAGGGGCCGCTCGACGGGTTCGGAGGAGCTGAAGGCGAGGGCGGCGTGCACGAGCGGGTAGAACGGCACGCCGATGGTGAAGTCCGCACGCCAGGAGGGTCGTTGCGGGTCACCCGCGATCATGCTCCACGACGGCGGGACCAGGCCGGCGATCTCAGCGTCGTCGGGCTGGTGCCCGACGCGGTGCCGGTAGAGGGCGGTCCCGTCCGGCGCGACCTGGTCGTGGAAGCCCCTCGACCCTGGGTCGGGCTGCCAGCCGCGGTCGGCGAGAACGGACGCGGGCGTGCAGTCGAGGTGGTGTGGTCCGCCGAACAGGTAGTCGCGGTGCCCACTACGCAAGCCGTCGACGAGGACGGCGGTGAAGGCAGCGGTGATCTCGGCGGGCGTGCCGGGTCCGAACACCGCACGCCACAGCGGCTCCGAGCCGGAGGTGGTGTAGCCGTGGACGCTCCACGTGCCCGGGGTGTCGGGCGGGCCGGAGCTGGTGAAGACGGTGGTGCGGCAGGGGCTGGTGAAGAGGGCACCCCCGTCTGCTGTACGGGCGCGGCTCCAGCCGGGTGCCGAGGCCAGTTGGCCGGTGACAAGCCGCTGGTCGCCGGGACCGGCGAGACGAAGCGGCCGAACAAGGAAGGGGGCGGAGGACACGGGGAGGCTCCTGAACGTGGCGGGGAGCGGGCCCGCACACCGCCGTTGGCGGGGCGGCGTGCGGGCCCGGGGCGCTGGGGGCAGGGAGCCGTTCTGAGTCGGGAGTTCACGGCGTTCACCGGCCGCGCGAGGGGGAGGCGGCCTGCGTGAAGCCGGCGGGGACACGCGGCTGCGGCACCGGAGCGTGGCTGAACAGCGCGGAGGGGGCGGGGCTGCGTCGCAGTGCGGCAGCGGTCCGTACAGACTGCGCGGGGGAGCTCAGAGTGCGCTCGGCGGCCGGCACCGCGCGGGGAGTGGCGGCGGTTTGCCGGTGGTCCCACTGCTGGAGGGCGGTGTAGACGGGGCCGAGCGCCCGTCCGGCATCGGTGAGGATGTACGGGGCGCCGTGCCGGTTGTCGGTGCGGGCGACCAGGCCGTCCGCCTGCATGCGGTTCAGCCGGACCGTCGCGAACTGCGGTGGGGAGTCGAGCCGTTCGGCCAGGTGGGTCAGGCGCAGGCTCCCGTGCTCCGAGAGCAGGCGGATGGTCTCGGTGGTGTCCGCCAGCTGCAGGCGGTGCAGGGCGTCCTCGACCCGGTCGTACCGCCCTTGCGGGGTGCGGTCGATGTGGTCGGAGGACCACTGCGCGAGAGCGCGGTAGACGGGGCCGAGCGTGCGGGCCGCCGACGAGAGCCGATAGGGGGCTGTGCGGTCGAACTCACCGTCGCGGACCACCAGACCGGCGGCGGACATCGTGGCCAGCCGCTTGCTGACGTACGACTGCGACAGCTCCGGGAAGTGCCGAGTGACGTCGGAAACGCGCATCTCCGGGCCGTACTTGGCGATCGTATGCACGACGTGGGTGGTCCACCGTGGGGTGAGACGGCGAAGGGTGGCCTCGGTTCGCTGCGCGTCGGTGGTGCTCATCGGGGTGGTCGACTGGATGGACATGGCCGGGAGTTCCTTGTTCAACGGGTGTGGGAGGAGAGGGAGGGGTGGGCCGCTGCTGCCGGGGGCGCTGCGTGGGCGGGGCCGGCCGTGGTGAGGGCGAAGCCGCGGTAGAGGGCGGCGGCCTGGCGATCCCGCTCGCTGCGGGCGGCGGCGTGGGCCGCTATGCCCTTCGGGGTGAGGGAGAGCATGTGCCCCAACCACGGGTCGGGGGTGCTGGTGTCGGCGGCTACGAGACCGGCCTCGATCAGCCGCGCGACGGTCTCGGCCTCGACGGGAGCACCGAGCCCGGAACCCCAGACCACGTACTTTTCGCCGTGCACGCTCTCGCGCAGCCACAGGTCCCCGCGCTCCACATCCCGAAGCGCCTCGAGCGCGAAGCCCTGCTCGTCGTTCCAGGTGGCCGGGGCGGGCAGGGGGTGCTGGCTGCTGGGGCGGGGGTGCACGTCGGCCAGGTGGCGGTCCTGGGCGTGGCCTGGGACGTTCGGCTCGATGCCGCCGATGCGTTCGACGGCGTCAAGCACGCTGGTGAGGCGCTGATAGGCGACGTCCTTGCGGGCGCCGAGCTGGTCGAGCTGGCCGGCGGCGTACACCAGGTCGGTGCCGACCTCGGGGCGGGCTGGACGCTCACCTCGTGCGATCGGTTGCAGCCGGGCGATCAGGGCTTCTGCCTGGTCGGTGAGTTCGCGGTGGATGTCGTCGAGGTCGCAGGCGGCGTTGCCCGCGAGCTGGGCCAGTTGTGCGCGCGGGGCATCGTGCTGGTACCGAGCGCCGAGGAGGCTGAACGGGTCGTCGACGCCGAGCCGCTCGTGGACGAGGTAGGCCCCGGGGTGCACCAGCGGGTCGTGCGGGTTCACGAGGCCGCCTCCATCCGGGCGAGGAGGGAGCGGACCAGGGTGGGCAGGCTGTCGGGGCCCTCGCCGCCGAGGCGAACGAAGCTGACCTCCTCGTCCAGGAGGCGGAGAGCGTCCTCGGTCAGGCCGCTGATGATCTCCGTGCACGCGTCCGTGAACTCCGTGGAGGCGAGCAGAGCCTGGCCCAGGATCTGCAGGTAGAGGCCCGGCGGGAGGGCGGCCTCGGCAGCGAGCGCGGTGATGGCCTGCCGGTCCTGCGGGGCGTAGGCCGACAGGTCGAAGTCCGGGACCTCGCCGGGGGCGGCGGCCGTGGCGTCGGACGGCAGGCCGGCCTCGACGGTCAAGCAGTCGACGGCCTGGGTGAGGTCGGCGAGCGACTCGGTCAGCCAGCCCAGGGCGGAGGCGTACGAGGCGAGGGCGAACAGGGTCGCGGGGGTGGCCGGCAGCCTCGCGTCCAGAAGGTCCTCCATCCGGCCGGCGAGCGACGTGATCACCTTCGGACCAGTGGTGAGCGGCCCGAGGACGGGGTGGAGGTGTGAGCGCGAGCGCGGCGTGGCGTGCTCGGCGGTGACGACGCCGGAGACGGCCTCGGCGGCCTCGGCGAGCCACGCGGCGAGGTCGGTGTGCGTCGGGGTGGGGGTGGTCATTATCGGGCCTTTCGGGTGGTAGCACCGGTGGCGAAGCCGGGGGATGCGGTTGTGTAGGCGGGGGCGCCAGCAGTTCCCGGTGCAGGGCGTACGGATCGGGCGCGGGCGGCGCGGACGCGGGTTTCCTGCTGCTGCCGGATCTGGGCCTCCCGGGCCGGGTCCAGGCCGGGCGGCAGGTTGAGGCCGGTGCGGCCCAGGCGGTTCTGGGCGGAGCGGTAGACCGCGTAGTCGAGCCGAGGGCCTGCGGCGATGAGGTGGACCTCGCGCCGGTGCTGGGAGGCGGCGGGGGCGTCGCGGAACTGCACGACCAGGCGGTGTGAAGCCCATTCGCCGCCCGCGCCGAGGACGATCTTGTGGCAGCCCTCCAGCCGGCCTTCCAGGCGGGTGGCGACGCGTTCGCCGTGGACGAGGTCCTGCAGGTGGAGCAGGGCCTGGTCGCGGATGGGCTCGGGGAGCTGGCGCAGGTCGGCGATGGCGTCGGGGTGGGCGGAGAAGGCGAACTTGGCGCGGCTCACAGCGACCGCCCCCGATCGGGCTGGGTGACGGCGGCGGCTGCGGGCGCGGCGGCCAGGACGTCGGCGGCGGTGACGGCCGGGGCGGTGGTGCTGCGGGCGAGCGCGGCGCTGGTGCGCAGGGCCTCGGCGTCGCGGCGGTACTCGGGCGGCTCGGGCAGCGGGGTCGAGCGGTGCTCCAGCCAGTCATCAGCGGCGGCGTGGTCGGCGAAGGCCCCCTCGCGCACCGTGTAGGTGAACTGGTCGGGCTGAAGCGTCTCCAGGAACACGCGGACGGGCAGCTCCTCGGCCTGGCTGTCGACGGCGACGCTCCAGCCCTCGGTGTCGGAGTCATCGATCACCTGGTAGTCGGCGACCTTGAGGCTCTCGCCCGCGAGCCGGATGCGGTCCTCGACCCGGACGGACAGCGCGTCGGCGGGGCGGGGGACGTCGAAGATCGGCGCGAGCTTGTCCGGCGGGCAGCCGCGGTTGACCAGCCAGCTCTGCGCGAACGCGAAGGTGGCGTGCCCGTCCCGGTGCATGCTGAACATGCCTCGGCTGCTGTCGCGGTCGACGTCGAAGGAGACGATGTTGGCCTTGTTGGGGTAGTCCCAGGTCGCCGTCTTGTCGAAGGCGATGATGAAGCTGCGCTCGCCAACGTCGTGGTGGGAGATGAGCTGGAAGTCCTTCTCCCAGGGGTAGTTGTACGCATGGCCGGGGGACTCGTCGGCGGGCTTGAGGCCGTCTAGGCGGAAGTCGAGGGTGTTCATGCGGCGAGTCCCAGCTGGTCGGGGGTGGTTAGGACGCGGTGGGCCAGCCGGGAGGGGCTGGTGGTGCAGGCGGCGAACGGGCCGTCCGGAGCGCGGAGCTGGAGCAGGGCGTGGTCCAGGTGGTCGCGGTGCCAGGTCGAGGGCCCGCTCTGGCCGGCCTCGGCGGCGGTCAGCTGCTGCCACGCGAGCCAGAGCGCGTGGAGGCGGGCGACGGCCTCCGGGTGCTCGTGCCACTTCGCGCACCACGGTCGGGTGGAGCCGATCTCCCGGCCGTAGACGGGCAGCAGGATGTGGGTGACCCAGAAGGAGAGTTCGGCCAGCTCGGCGGCGTACTGGGCGCCGCCCATCGCGAGGATGAACAGCGAGGGGGCGCCGCCGGGTTCACCCTCGGATGCGGACTCCGGCCCGGCCGCTCCGGACCCGGTCTCGTCGTCGGCTTCGGAGCCGAGTCGGTCGAGGATCACGCCGTGCTGGCGGACCTCGGCCATGGTGCGGTTCAGCGCGCTGACGAGGTCGTCGAGGTCCTCGTCGGGGATACGGATCGGCTCGGGCTCGGGGGCGCCCGGCATCGGGTCGGACTCGGACATGGCACATCCAGGGGGTTCGGACGGACGGGGAGGGCGGGGCCGGAAGGTCTTCTTCGGGTCATGGCAGGGCTCCGGGGAAGCGGTCGTTGAGGGAGATGGTCCGCAGGATCGGCGGTTTGGTTCGGCCGCCGATCCGTGCTAGGCGCAGGCCAGTTGGGCGCCGTGGTTCTGGACGAGGCGCAGGCCGAGGGCGACGGCGTCGCTGAGGGTGTCGGTCAGCGGGTGGCCGGCGGCGGCGAGCTTGGCGGGGTGGTGCAGCCCGCCGGTGTGCAGCACCGCGTGCGCGCCGTTCGCGTGGGCCGCATCCGCGTCGTCGACGGCGTCGCCGACCAGCAGCACCCGGTGCGCCTGCTCGGTGAGGCCGAGGGCTTCGAGGTGGGCGGCGAGCGGGGCGGCCTTGGTGCCGCCGGAGGGCCCGGTGCGGCCCTCGATCCGGGTGAAGAAGTGGCCGATGCCGGCTTCCTCGACCTCGCGCACGAGGGTGTCGTGCGGGCACAGGGAGAGCAGCGACTGGGTGTGTCCGGCCTCGCGCAGCGCGGCCATCAGCTCGGCGGCGCCCTCGCGCACGCGCACCGGCTGGGCGCGCAGGTGGTCCAGGAAGGCGTTGTCGCTGGAGATCCACTCCTGCTCGGTGATCGTGCGGCCGAGCAGGCGGGCGTAGAAGTTCGGGATCGGCACGGTGTGCTTGGCTCGGTAGGTCTCCCGGCCGACCGCGTCGCCGCCGAGGGCGGGCAGGGTCGCGTTCAGGGCGGAGACGTGGTCGTCGAGGTCGTCCTTGATCGTTCCGTTCCAGTCCCACACAACGTGCATGCGGGTGGCGGGAGTTGCGGTGGCGAAGAGGGCGGTGTTCACGGCGGTTCCTTCGAGGTGGTCAGGCGGAGAGGCGGTCGTTGAAGCGGTGGAGCAGCCACAGCGCGAAGGCGGCCCCGGCGAGCGGGACGGCGGCGACGAGCAGCGGGACGGAGGCGAGGGAGGCAAGGGCGGTGCCGGCGGCTTGGCCGACGCCGATGCAGGCGATCAGCCAGGCGAACGCCTCGGTCGATTCGCCTTCGGGGGCGAGGCGGTCGACGGTGAGGAACGCGGCGGTCAGCAGCGGTGCGAGGAAGGTGCCGGGCAGCACGGCGCCCAGGACCGCGACGGCCGGGGCGGGGTCGGGCAGCAGCGGCAGCCAACCGGCCGCGAAGCCGACCGAGGCGGCGACCAGGTGCCGGGCGGGGGAGCCGGGCCAGGCGTGTCGGCCGTAGGCGAGGCCGCCGAGCATGCTGCCGATGGACAGCGCGGCCGGCATCACTCCGGCCAGCCACCCGGCGTGGTGGCGCTCGGTGGCGGACAGTGCCAGGACGTTGACGGCGCCGAGCGCGACACCGGTGCCGATCAGCGCGGCGAACAGCACCCGAAGCCCCGGCACGCGCAGCGGGCCCGTCCAGTGCACCGCTTCGGTGAACTCGGACGGAGTCCAGGCGCGGGAGGGGTGGGAGGTGACGACCAGGCCGGTGCCGAGCAGGCCGAGCGCCGCGGTCGCCACCAGCGCGGTGGTCGCTCCGGCACCGGCCGCGAAGCCGGTGGCCAGCAGGGGCCCTGCGACGAACACCAGGCCCTGGGTACTGCTGTCCAGCGAGAGCGCGGTGTGCTGGCGTCCGGCGTCGGGCAGCAGCACCGGCCACAGGGAGCGAAGGCCGGCCTCCAGCGGCGGCGTCGACAGCCCCGCCACCAGCACGGTGAGCGCGGCGAGCACCGGGTGGCGCACCGGGCCGGTGCACGGCAGCAGCAGGAACGCCGTGCTGGCGGCGATCGTGGCGGGGACGAGGATCCGGGCCTGGCCGTGGCGGTCGACCAGGCGCCCGAGCAGCGGCTGCCCGAGCGCGCAGGCGAGTCCGTACAGGGCGCCGAGCAGCCCGGCCAGGGCGAGCGGGCCGTGCTCGGCGCGCACCAGCAGCAGGATCGCGATCGGCGCCATGCCGGTGGGCAGGCGTCCGATCAGGGTGCCGCCGAGCAGGCGGGCGACGTACGGCGTACCCAGGACAGCGCGGTATCCGCTGTCCTGGGTGGGGCCGCAGGCGGTGGTGGTGCTCAAGGAGGAGGTCCTTCGGTCGTACGGCCGGTGGCGCGCGGGCGCGCCGGGCCGGGGCATGCGCAGGCATGACAGCCCCCTCGGGTCGGTGCGGCTGCGGGGAGAAGAGTCCGCGGATTCCGGGATTTGGTACGGCCGGGAAAAAGAGGTAGAAGCCCCTCACTCGGCACGGCAGCGGGCACAGCGCCGGAAAGGAGGAGCCAGCAACTCCAATGCCCGCTTAGCCTGTTGGGGAACGACGCCGTTGCCGAGCGCGGTGAGCTGGGCCGGGCGGCCGAGCCCGGGGGTGGCTGTCACCCAGCCCGCCTCAAGCCCTTGCATCCACTCGACGAACTCCGCCCGGAGCTTGCCGCCCTCGTCGGTGGCCGCCGGCGCCGGGCGGGTGAGCGTCTCCCATCGGGCGACGGCTCCGGCGTACGGTCCCCACCGTCCGGGGTCGAGCCGTCCTGCGGCCACAGCGGCAGCGCCACCGCCATCGAGGCCCGGCGCCGGGAGGAGCGTGAGGCCGGGTTCCGGGGCGAGGAGGGACGGAGCGAGGCTGCTGCCGAGGGCAGGGTCAGGTCCCCGCCACCGTGCCGCTGATTCGGCGAGCCCTTGATCCCGTCCGACGCCTTCGGAGTGGGCAGCAGCCACTCCACCTCGTCCGCCAGGTTCGGGCCGTGGCCGCCGCGCTTCCTCTTCTCCGGGTGCTGGCTCCCGCCGTTGGAGCCGATGTTGCTCGTGGGGGTCTTGAGCAACGCTGTGGTCGGTGGGCCAGGCGGTGAGGAAGACCCTGGCTCGGTGGTGGGGTGCACCGACGTCGGAGGCGCGAAGAACGAGCCACTTCGCGTCGTACCGAAGCTCGGCCAGGCTGCCCAGTACGGCGCCAAGTGCCCGCAGATCAGGCTGGGTTGGGTCGTCTCCCAGACACCACGGGCAGCGTTCCACGTCGCCAGCGGAGCTGGCGACAGCGGGGGAGGTGAGCAGTCCTCGTACATTCTCGACCACCAGGAGGTGCGGGCGCATGGCCTCGACCGCGCGAGCCACGTGCAGCCAAAGACCGGATCGGGTTTCGGAGTTGAGTCCGGCGCGGCGGCCGGCGACCGAGACGTCTTTGACAGGGGAACCCCGCCGTGAGGACGCACACCCTCGGGACGGTGGACCAGTCGATGGTGGTGATGTCGCCCAGGTTCGGCACGCCGGGCCAGTGACGGGCGAGGATCGCGGCCGGGCCGGGCTCGGTCTCGGCGTGCCAGGCCAGACGGCCGCCGAGCGCGGCCCGGACGCCGAGGTCGAGGCCGCCGTACCCGCTGCACAAGCTCCCGATCAGCGGGCCGGGGTCAGCGCGCAGGGCGAGCGACTCGTCGAGGGGTGCGTTCATGGCTGGTTCCTGAAGCAGAGGACGGGGGTGGTGAGGGCAGGCGGGGCCTGCCCGACCGGTGGCAGGACGGGGAGCGGGTGCATGTCAGCGGCCCCGGACGCGCAGGGTTTCCGGCTTGGTGGTGCCGGGGGCGAGTGCGGCCTGGTGGCGCAGGCGCGGTGGCGAGGCGAGGAGGGCAGCGAGTTCGTCCAGGGCGGCGGGCTGGTCGTGGGTGAGCTGATCGGCGAGCTGGCGCAACGCACCTGCGGCGGAGACCAGGGTGGTCTGGGCGTCGAGGAGGTCGAGGTAGACGCTCATGCCATCGGTGGGCAGATGGACCGGGCGGGTCCGGGCGATCTTGTGGCCGGTGGTGATGAGCGCGGACGAGGCCACGGTGATCGCGTGTGCGATCACGGGTGCGACCAAGGCGTCGCCGAGTACGGCGCGATGGTGGGCTCGTGCCTGATCGGGCTCCAGAGCGCCGGTCTCGTTGACGTCGCCGGCGCAGGAGAGGACGTACTGCTGCAGGCCCGCGAGAGCGGCCAGGACGTCGGAGGTTGCTTCGGGGGCGGGTAGGCGGCTGGTCGGGTTCAGCCGGGCCAGGTGCCGGGCGGCGTCGGCGAGTTGGTCGGCGAGCGCGTGGAGCTGCTCACGCTCGAGGCGGTAGGGGATGAAGTCCATGGTGGCGGGTTCCGGTGGTGGAGGGGACGGGGATTGGTTCAGCGCGAGCGGGCAGGGACGCGCTGGACCGCTGCGCTGGCAGGCGCGGCGGATGCTGTCAGAGCCGGGGCTGTTGTCGCAGCGCCGGGGGAGCGGGCGAGGGCGGCCCGCTGGAGCTTCACGGCCGGTGGGGAGACGGCCGAGGCGGCGGTCCGGAGGGTCTGGGCAGCCTCGGCGAGGTCGTCGCGTGCTGTCTCAACGGCGAACTCGATCATCTGCCCGGCGACGGTGTGGGCATCCTCGTAGCCGGCATCACCGCGCTTGCCAGCCGTTCGGGCGACGAAGGCGATCTGCTGGGCGACCGTGCCGAGGGCGGACGCGGCCTGGGCGACGCCGCCGATGGCGCTGGCGAGCGCCTCGGCCGTGTGCGCCGTGTGCTCCTGCGGTGCGGCTGCGCCCGCACGGAACAGGTACTCGTCGCCCATCTCGGTGATGGATCGGCCGAGTTCGGTGATTTGGCCGGCCACGCCGATGGGATCGGGAAGACGGAAGGGGGCACTGACCTGGGGCAGTTTGGCGCGCTGGGCGTCGAGCCCGGACGCCGTGGCGTGCAGCAGCAATGCTTCCGATATCGGGCTGTTCACGGGGTACTCCGGAGGTGGCGGGAGGACGAGGCGTGGGCGGGCGCCGTGGCCGTGACGCCCGACCTGGACAGGGCGGGAACGGGAGGTGCGTCCCGCGGAACGGACTGCTGCTGAGGGCTTCGGGCCAGCGCTGCGCGGACCCGAGCCGCAGGATTGGAGCGTGCCTCGGTGGCGGCCTTCTCGGCAGCCGGGGAGGGGAGTTGGTTCGCCGTGCGCCAGCGGGCGCGCACCTCGTCGAGCGGGCCGAGGGCGTGCAGGGCCTGCCCGATGAGTCGGCCGGGCGCCATGGAGCTGCCCTCGGCCAGCGCTTTGATCGTGGTGGCGGCTCCGGCGGCGGTGCGCACGAGGGAGGAGCGGATGACCTGGTCACCCAGCCACTCGGCCGAACCCGCCCCCGGTCCGCCCAAGAGAGTGTCGATCTGTTCGCGCGAGAGGGTGCCATCGGCCAGCAGACCGCGCCGCTGGACCTCCCACAGGGCGGTCACCTCGTCGATCGGCTCGCCCCGGTGGTGGAGGGAGCCGAGGCAGCGGTAGACCTGGCCGTGGCCGGCATCGACGAAGTCGCCGGGCCGCAGCCAGTCGTATACCTCGGCCATCGCTTCGGGCTGGTTGACGAGGACGGCCAGGAGGAACCGCTCGTCCTCGGTCTCCTCTAGCCTGACCGGTGAGGGCACCGCGCTCGCGCCCGGTCCGGGCGGCGGGATGGGACGGGGCTCGGTGCCCCAGCGGCGGGCGAGGTCGCCGAGCACGCCGGTGAAGGCATCGGCGTGATGCAGGACGCCCTCGACCTGGTGCTGCTCGGCATCGATGCGGGCGACGTGTTCCAGGCGGACGGCGTGCTCAAGCACCGTGCGGTGGATGGACCCTTCGAGCACCATGCGGCCGTACACCGGGGCGTTCTGCGGGCGCGGGCACGCGGCGATCAGGGTGAACGGGTACGAGGCGTTCAACCCGCGCACCTGGCGGCTCGCCTCGGCGACCGTGTCGGTCACCCACGAGAGCGGTACTGTCCCGTCAGCCTCCCGCACCGGACGCTGATCGTTGCTCAGGGTCCGCATCGCGGCGAACAGGGCTCGGTGAGCCGGACGGTAAAAGTCGGCGGGTGTCAGCCAGGCCAGCGTGTCGAGCTGGGCCGGGTCGAGGAGGACCGCGCCGAGAAGGGCTTGCTCGCCCTTGAGCAGTGCGTCCATCACCGCCGCTTCCCCTTCCGCTTCTTCCGGGTGCCGGCCTGCTTGTCCCGCAGCAGGGCGACCTCGCGGTCGGCGGCGGCCATCGCGGCGGCGAAGCGGTCCAGCTCACCGGTGAAGACGGGGTCGGTGGCCAGAATCGAGCCGGTGCCGGTGATCAGCCACCACTGGCCGCCCCGGCGGACGACCGGCGCACCGGCCAGCGGAGCCGAACGGTGCTGGGCAGCAGGCGAGTTGGCGTCGGACATGGAGAGACCTTCCGAAGTCGAGGCGGAGGAGTGGAAGAGCTGGGGCGGCACCGGCCGGAGAAGCGGCGGGTTCCCGGTCGGCGCCGCCGGGGGGGGGTACGTCAGGCCGAGAGGGTGAAGTCGTCGCGGTCGGTGGTGGCCTTGGCGATGGCGCGTTCGGTGATGGCCTTGGTGGCGCGGGCGGAGGCCGGGCCGATCTCCTTTGCGGAGCGCTCCTTGTACCAAGGCTTGAGGTCGAGCATCGCCACTCGCATGCCGGTCGCGAAGAGCAGGATCTTGCCCTTGGGGAGGGCGCGGATCTCGTCGGGTGGCAGGATGCGCTCGGTGCGCATCGACACCGACGTCGACTTGCCGCTGCCGGAATCGGACACAGAGACGGTCTGCACCTCGTGTTCGCCGATCTGCCGGGAGAGCCGGTCCGCGAAGTCGGCGTCGTCGATACCGCTGCCGATGATCTTGGTGGTGGCTGCCGACCAGAGAGCGTCCATGCCGGCCTCGCCCCAGCAGCGCTGACCCTGGCGGTAGGACTGAAGGATGGTGATCGGGATGACTCCCCGGCTGCCCAGGTGGGAGTAGAGGTCCGGCAAGTCCGAGATGCGGCACACGTTCGCGGCCTCGTCGAGGACGCACAGCGCGGGCGGGTCGAGGCGTCCGCCGGATCGTTCGGCGACGATGACGGCCGCGCGCATCACCGCGTCGGCCGCAGCCGCGATGATCGCGCTGGCGGAGCCGCCGCCGTCCTTGGACAGCAGGAACAGCGTGTCGCGGGAGGAGGCGAAGTCGAAGGGCTTGAACTCCGCCAGGCCGGGCGTGGGGGTGACCCAGGCGGCGATCTCCGGGTCCAGCAGGCAGCTGGCGTACTGCCTCGCCGTTTCGTAGATGCCGTCCCTGGTCTCGGTGGCGCCGGTGACGGTGCCCTGGAGCTGGGCGGCGACCGCGTGGTGGCCGGCGTCGGTGAGCAGGTCGACGGGGGTGCGGTCGGAGGGGGAGGCGAGCCAGGCCAGCACGTCGGTGATCGGGCGGCGGTGGCTTGCAGCGGCGAGGAAGAGCGACCCGAGGGTGTTGCTCGCCGCGGTCGACCAGAAGTCGGAGCCGCTGGACTCGTCCACGCTCGCGGTGACGAAGTGCCCGGCCAGGCGCTTGGCGCCGGCGAGGTCGCGGGCGTCGGCGAGGATGTCCCACCACATCTCGCGCGGGTGGTGCGCGATCTGCTGCGGGTCCATGGTCCAGACCGTGCCGACCTTCGCGCGGGCGTCGGCGCAGGCGGTGAAGGCGTCGTTCGCCGCTTTGTTCGAGGTGAGCAGGACGGGCCCTGGGGCGGCGAGGATCGCGGGGATCGCGATGCCGCTCGTCTTGCCGGAGCGGGGCGCCATGATGGCGACCATCACGTCCTCCCACGAGGCGCGGACCTCGGCCCGGCCGGGGGAGAGCGTGCCGATCAGGATGCCCCGGTCGTTCGGCGCGACCTCCTTACGCTCCCGGTCGTTCAGGCTCGGGCGCAGGCTGCGGGCCTTGGCGGTGATCTCCTTGTTCAGGAGCGGCGCTATGTCCGCCTTGCGGGCCATGCCACTCTTCGCGCCAGCGCGGTGACGCAGCCACAGCACCAGGACGGTGACGGTGGCGGCGACGGTGAGGGCGCCGGGGACGATGCGGGCGCCGACCAGGACGGAGGTCTGGTCGAGGTGGGGCCACAGCCGGTCGGGGTGAAGGAGGGCGTCGGCGACGTGGAACGGCGCCCACGGGCCGGACCCGACGAAGTAGTTGGTGAGGTTGCCGGTCAGCCAGGCGAGGGAGCCGAAGGCGATGGCAGCGCCGACGACGGCGAACAGGAGATAGAGGAGCGCGTCCGTGCCGGTGGAGGTCGACGGCGCGCCGGTGCGCGGGGCAGGCAAGGGAGAGTCCAGGTGGGTGCGAGCGGGCGGGGGGCGGGGCGCGCTCGGCTCTCGAACGGATCGTCACGGGGCTGCTCTCTATCGGGGCGAGGGTGAAGGAACGCTTCAGCGGGTGCGGCTGCTCGGTCGCTCCGCCGCCGCCTTCGGCGGGGCTGGCGGCTGCTGCACGGTGGCATTCACGCGCGTCGCGGCGGAGGTGGCGAGGGCCGCCGCACGCCGCAGCTCGGCGGGGTCGTCCCTGCCGTGGAGGGAGACGACCAACTGCGGCTCGATGGCGACTCGGTGCTGCTGGACGCTCAGCAGGTAGGCCGCGCCGGACGCGGCGGTCAGCTGGTCCGCGCTTGGCCGCTCCGGCGGGAGGCTGTAGGAGGCGGGGTTGCCCGGCTCGGTCGGTGCGGTGAAGCCGAACTGGCGCAGGGTGCGGTTGATGAGACCGGGGGCGTCGGTGCGGCAGTCGGCCCAGATCCGGCCGTCGCCGCCGCGGTAGATCTCGACGTCGGTCCCGTAGGTGTCGGCGAGGTTTCCCATGGTGGTTGGTCCTCTCGGTGCTGCTGTCAGCGGGTACGGCGCGGTTGCGCGACCGGGGTCGTGATTGGCGTGGCGGTGGGTTCGGGGGTGGTGGACGGCTGAGGCACGCGCCGCGGAGGGCCGGCGACGGCTGCCTGACGGCGTTGGGCTTCCGACGTTGGCGGCGGCACGCTGCCCATGACGTCGTGCAGCAGTTCGCGGGTCCGCAGCACCGGGATGCTCTCCGAGTGGCCTGAGCGGCTCGGCTCGGCGGGGCAGTCGGGGATCCTCGCGGTGGCGGTCTCAAGGTCCTCCCGGACGGTGAGGAGTGCCTGGTGCGCGGTGGCCAGCCGTGCCCACGTGTCGTAGGCCAGGTTGTAGCCGGGGGAGGCGAAGTCCACCCTGGCGCGGGCCCAGTCGGCCCCGGCCGCGACCAGCTCGGTCAGCTGCGTCAGCGGGCCGACCAGGGCGCTGGTCGTCTCCTCGAAGATCGCCGCCACGTCACCGGGGCTCGCGTCCTCTTCGAGCCGGACGACCATGCCCGGCAGGGAGCGGGGGTCGGCGGCAGGCGGCGGGATGTAGCGGACCTGAAGCGGCTGGTCGGCTGCGGGCGGCCGACCGCTGTGGGCCAGGCGGATGTTGTGCTGCATGGCGGCGCCGACCGCTTCTCCGATCGACGAGTAGTGCTCGGGCACCAGGGCTCCCAGGAAGTAGTGACGTGCAGGAACGTTTCAGCGGGTGCGGCCGGCGGGAACTGCCGCTACGGCCGGTACGGGCGTCCGCCAGCCGGCGGGCAGGTCCGGGGCGTTGGCGGCGGCCGAGGCGGTGGTGCTGCGGGCAAGAGCGGCGCGGGTGCGCAGGTCGTCGGCACGGTTTGCCGTGTCGGACATGGCGCGCTGCACCTCGTCGACGGCCCCGGCCAGTTCGGCCTGGGCGGTGACCAACTGGTCGGACGCGAAGCCGAACCGGTCGGAGAGGGCGAACTGGTCGGGGTCGAGTTCGGTGATCTGCTCGGAGGCGATCTCGAGAGCCTCCTGGAGGCGCACCAGCATCCCGTCGTCCGGGTCGAGCAGCTCGTCGAGCACCCCCGCGAGTTCTGCGAAGTCCGTGGCGCCGCGCAGCTCGTCGGTGAGATTCAGGATCTGCTGACCAGCGGTGCTGAGCGGCTCGGCGTCGAGCTTGGGGTCGAGGTCGACGGTGTATCGGGCTGCGCGCAGCATCTCGGTGGCGTGGGTGGCGACGGCGGCCCGGTCGGCGGGGGCGGTGGTGGTGGGCAGCCGGTGGCGGCGGCCGTGCCAGTCGTCGATCTGCTTGAAGCCTGCGTGACGGAGCAGGGTGGCCGACAGGTCGTCGCTGGCGCCGGCGGCGACGACGCTGCCGCTGGGCTCGGCGCTGATGGTGATGACGGGCATCCGGTGGTCCTTGGCGGTGGTGACGGTACGGGTGAGGTGACCGAGTTCCGCAGCGATGCGGGTGCACTCGGCCTGCACGTGGAAGGGGTCGCGGTAGGTGTTGTGGATGTATCCGTCCTCGCGCACGACGGTGGCGACGACGTGCACCGACCGGTCGCCGTTGCGGATCGCCGCCCACCGGCAGCCGTCCGGGTCGCCGGCGGGCGCGAGCCCGGTCGCGGAGACCAGACGCCGGGCGACATCGGCCCACTGGGCGTCGCTCAGGTCCGGGTGGCGCGGGTCGGAGCGCACCGAGCACATCCACACGGGGCGCGCAGGCGCCCGGGAGCCGATCCGCAGAGCGGGGGCGTCCAGCACGCCGCCGCCGAGGACCTCCTGCGGGTCACCGAACAGCGGCAGTTGCTTGTCCGCGCCTCGGTAGTCGGCGCCGATCAGCCGGGGACGCAGCCGGTCGCCAGGCTCGTCCAGGCCGTACAGGGCGGGAATCAGCGCGGCCGTGGTGGTGGCGCGCTGCAGGTGGGCGATCACGGTGTCCCCTTCTCGGACGGGCGGCGGGGCCCGGCGAGCGGGCTGACGAGGACAGAATCCGCAGGATCGGAGGTTTGGCCCGGCCGGAGATCGGTGGTAGAAGCCGCGCTCCGGCCGGGCCGTCCAGCACTCCTAGCCGAGCCGCTTCGGCGAGTTGAGCTTGTGCTCCGCAGCGAAGCGCTCGCAGGCGTACTGGGCGAAGCGCTCGTCGTTGTGCAGCCTGGCCCAGCTGCCGTCCTGGCGGATGACGGTGGCGACGATGTCGAGCCTGTCGGCGGCGGAGCGCACAGCCAGCCAGCGGCAGGAGTTGGGATCGTTCTGCGGCTGGATGCCGGTGGCATTGAGCACCTGCAGCAGCAGGTCCCACCAGTGATCGTCGCTGAGGCCGGACTGGGTGGTGCTGCGTATCGAGCAGTGCCAGGTCAGGCGCTGGGAGGGGGTGTGGCCGGTGCGGGGCTTGCGAAGCGCCCGAGGTTCGTCCAGCAGGGCCGCCAGGTCCCGCAGGTCGTAGACCTCCTGATCGGGCGGACCGGGCGACCACGTAGCGAACAGGCTCGGCTCGAAGTCGGGGTCGTCGTTGAGCGTGTCCAACGCGTTCAGCAGGTCGAGGGTGCTCTCGGTGCGCCGGACGGTGCACTGCAGCGGGTAGGTAGCCATGGAGGTGTGTTCCGAATCGTGGTGCGGTGGCGGGAGTTGGGGCCGGTGTCCTGCGCCGGGCAGCGCGCCGACATGTCACATGAAGGGGTTCTCGGTCGGCCGGTCGGTGTCCACGGCGGCCTCCAGCAGCTCCTCCAGGTCGCCCGGTTCGGAGGTGCGCTGGTCGATCCACCAGCCGGCGCGGGTGATCCTGCGGGCCCGGTCCTCGATCCGCTCCCACTCGGGCTCCGGCATGCCGGAGTCGAGGACGAGCGCGGCGTACGCGGCGGCGAGGACCTGGTGGCGGCAGCGCACGCCCCAGGCGATCCCCTTCTCGGTGCCCTCCAGCGGCGGCATCCGGAACTGCTCGGACCAGGCGTCGGACTCGGCCTGCTCGGCGGCCCGCTTGGCCTGAAGCCACGCCGCCTTCTCGGCCTCGTCGCCGTCCTTCGCGGCGCGCCAGCAGTCGGTGCACTCCTGCTTGGCGAGCCAGTCGGCGAAGCCGGCCCGGCGGTCAGCCGGGCGGTCGCCGAGGTCCCTCTCGCTTTCGTGCCCGCACGAGTGGGTGATCTGCCAGACCTTCTTCACAGCCATGTGCTCTGCTCCTTGGGTGGGTTGGGGTGGTCAGCGGGCTCGGGCGACGGCGATGCGCGGGTCGGCCGCCGCCGGCGGCGGGATCACGGCGACAGCGGTCGACACGGCGGTGGTTGCCTTGAGCGAAGCCTCGTTGGCGCGGAACTTGTGCGTGGTGAACGCCTGCTGGGCCGGTGCGCGGCGGGCGGCGAGGTCCTCGGCCAGACGCGGCTGGACCGCGACTTGCAGGTCGCCTGCGCGGTGCATGGCGGTGGTGGCGGAGGCCATGCGCTCCAGTGCCTCGCCTCGCTCGACGGTGACCGGCAGTGTGTAGACGTCGAGCACGTGGTTGAACCGCCAGCCGTGGGCCTCGAGGATCTGACCACCGCGCTCGACCGCGTTGACTGTGTCGTCAGTGGCAGCGACGACACCGAGCTGCGGATGCTCGGCGAAGGCGACGTCCGGACCGCTGTCCGGCGCCGGTTCGGTCGCGGGCAGCCGGGAGCGGGCCTGCTCCTGCGCTTCGGTGTTCTCACTGGGGGCGAGTGCCATGTCGGTGTCGACGCGGTAGCCGGCGCCGGTGAGGAGCTTGGCGGCCCAGGCGGCGCGCTCGCGGGGTTCGCGGTGCTGGTTGGTGAGCGTGAAGAGCTTCGGGTTGCCGGGTAGTTGCTGGAAGTCGAGGCGCTCCAGGAACCAGTGGGCGGCGGCGTTCTGGGTGGGCAGGGAGGCGACGATGCCGTGGGTCGGGTGGTGCCCGATGGCGACGTCGGGAAGCTGGGTGGGTACGACGGTAGGCACGATGGGGCTCCGCGTTGCTGGTTCGGACGGTGGACCGGTGGTCGGGGCGCGGTCTGCAGCGGCGGGGCACAGCGGTCTTCCTTCCGGGACGGGGGTTCAGCGGCGCGGCCCGGCGGCGCGGACGGCGGCGACCGGGGCGGCGAGGACGGCTTCGGCCGGGTGGCCGGTGAGGGTGCGCGTGGAGGCGGGGGAGGTGGCGAGCGCGGCGAGCACCCGGGCGTCGGGGCCACCGGCCGTGACCCGGGCTGTGGGTTGGGGGCGGCCGGGGTGGGCGGTGTGCCGGTCGGCGAGGTCGCCGCGCATCGCCCGGATCTCCCGCACGTAGCCGTCCGCCTTGTCCGCGATGTAGCGCAGGCGCGCCGCGTAGTGCGGATCGGAGGCACCGCCCAGCCCCTCCCACCAGGAGGCGGTCTGGTGGAGTGCACCGACGACCTGGTCGAGGACGCCGTCACCGGGTGCGGTCAGCTCGCTCAGCGCGTCGACCGCATCCCGGGTGTGGCCGGCCTCTGCGATGGTCTTGCTGACCTGAGCCAGCGACCGGGCCGGGGGCAGCGCCGGCGGAAGGCTGTGGTCGATCAGGTCCGCCGGGCAGGTGAAGCGGTAGCCCCCGGCGCGCAGGTAGTCGACGGCCCGTGTGACGGCGACCCGGCGCTCGCCGGGGTCGACCATGGCGGGGGGAAGCCGGTGGTGGGTCTCGTGTACCCGGACGACGGGGATGAACCCGGCGCGGTGGAGGGCGGACTCGGCGCCTTCGCGTACGGCCTGGACCTGCTGACGGGACGGTACGCCGAGGCCGTCGAGGTGCTCGTCGACGGCGGCGAGCAGCTTGGGCACGCTCCCCCCGTTGCGGGAGTCGGGCCCGTCCAGCCTGCTGTCGTAGACGACTTCGAACAGCTCAGGGTCGTCGGGGCTGGAGTGATGAGTCGCCAGCCAGTCCGGCGGGGCGTCGTCCGCATGGCCGGACTGCTCCGGCGAGATCACTAGGCGGCTGCCGTCAGGCAGGCCCGCGTCGACGATGTAGTCGTCCGCCCCGAAGTCGACTCCGGTCTCAAGGCCCCGCTGCGCGAGAGGACGGGTGACAGGGAGATAGCGTCGGGCCGGACCGGTGGCGTTACGGTCGGTCAGGGTGTCCGGACCGTAGACGTGGGCGCTGACACCGAAGGCGTTCTCCATGAACAGGACGGTCAGATCAGCGGGTTGCATGGCGTGCTCCTGGGGGTGCGCGCCCCGAGGCGTTGGGGGCGGGGCGCTGATGATGCCGGGGACCCGGGACTTGGTCCGGCTGCGAAGCGGTGGTAGGCGGTCACCGCGTGCGGCGGGGTGTGCCGAGAACCGGCGGGAGGGGCGGAGCAGGCGCCACCGCGAAGTCGCCTCGAGGATGGCCGGTGCGGGCGAGCGCGGCCTTGACCTGCTGCCCGCGGTCCGGCACGGGCAGGGCGACCCTGGGTGCGACGTGCGCGGCGAGCGCGGGAAACGGGCCGTCCCTGAGAGGTGCGGCGGCCTCCCACGCCTCCTGGTTGCGCAGGTCCACGGCGCGGTCCCGGACCTGCTGGGCCTTGGGGTGCCCGGGGAGGATGCAGTCCATGGCGTCCTGCCAGCCCTCACGGATCTCCCGGAGCCGCCCGAGCGCCCTCTCGGATTCGCCGAGCCGTCGCAGGGCGGGCCCGGTGACGGGGTCGAGGTGGTCCTCGACGCTGGCAAATGCCCGGATTCCGGTTGCGAGGTGCGGGCCCTGGTCGGTGAGCGTGGTGATGTAGTGCCAGGCGGCCCGGTTGCGGCCAGCCTCGGACTCGAAGGAGCCGGCCTCCCCACGGCGACTCCAAGGCAAGCCGGTTCCGGGGATGTAGGCGGTGCTCAGTTGCTGCAGGCCCTCGGCGGCGAAGGCGAAGGAGTTCGTCCGCGCCTGCCAGGCGGCCTGTCGGTAGCCGGGCGCGAGGCGGTCCCGGACATCGGCCGCCACCGTGGCCGGCGTCGCGTCGGCGGAGAACACGATGCGGGCCGGGGGCTTCACGCCGCCGAGAAGGCTGTCGGGATCGTCATCGGGCAGGGCCGAGCGGACCACCAGCTCGTGGCCGGGACGTGGCCTCACGGCGAGGAACCGCTCACCGCCGGGGCCCGCGAGGAGCAGGGCGGTGTGCGGAGCCGAGACGCTGTCCCAGGGCGCTGGACCTCCACCCCAGAGACGCTCGCGCAGTTCGACGAGGTCCCGGCCGGGGTTGAGGGGACAGGGCTGGACGGACCATCCGGGCAGGTGCTCGGCCAGCTCGGCAGCGAGCGCAGGCACGGGCACGGGGCGGTGGGGCCGGTCGGGCAGTGCCCGGCTGTCCTCGTCGAAGTACACCCGCACGTACGTCTCCTCGCCGGGCTCGGCGCGGGTGTCGCAGGGCTTGAACACGGCGGAGGAGGACACCCACTGTGCGCCGTCGCGGTGGGTGGAGGTCAGGACGGGGTGCCAGTTGGTGTGAAGGGCGGGGCGCTGGTCGGGGCGGGCGGCGACCAGCTGCTCGAACTCCGTGAAGTCGGCCGCCGTGAGGTGGGAGTGGTCGAGGTAGGACTCAACGTCGTTGGTAGACACTCTGGTTCGGGAATCCTGAAGTCGGGCCGGTCAGGCGGCCATGCGGAAGTCGGTGTCGTACAGCTGCTTCTCCCGGCTGTGGAGGAGGTGCTGCACGATGAAGCTCAGGCTGGCGACCTTCCACAGGCCCCGGCCGCGAGTGAGGGCGGCGATGGCCTGGGCTTCGACGCCGGTGAGACCGAGCAGGGCCATGGCGGCGGGGATCTGGTCTGGCTCCTGGCGGTAGATGATCCGGGTGCTGCAGTCGGCGAGCAGGCCCTCGGCGAGCACGCGACCACGTGATCCGGCGTCGCCCGCGCTCAGCAGGTCGGAAAGCCGGTGCAGGATCAGCAGGTTGGCGATTCCCAAGCCTCGGCTGAGCTTCCACTGCTGCTGCATCCGCTCCAGCAGGCCGACGTGCCGCATGATCCGCCACGCCTCGTCGTAGATCACCCATCGGCGACCGCCGGCGGGGTCCGCGAGGGCGGACTCCATCCACGCGCTCGCGCACGTCATGGCCAGCACCAGGGCCGTGTCGTCGCCGCTGCTGCCGAGCCGGGAGAGGTCGATCGAGAGCATCGGTGCGTCCGGGTCGAACGTCACGGTGGACGGCGCGTCGAACATGCCGCTGAGGTCGCCGTGGACCAGGCGGCGCAGGGCATGCGCGAGGTCATCGGTGGCGTGGCCGAGGCTGCCAGCCTGGTCGCCGAGGGCAGCGTCGAGGCGCTCGGGTCGGCCGAGAGCCTGGGCGATATCGCCGAGGAGAGGCACCGTGCCGTCCGCCACGGCATCGGCGACGGCCAGGTCGAGCGCGACATCCAGGCCGGTGTGCTCCATCGGCAGCAGATCGCGCTTGAGCACGGTCGCCGCCAGGCTCGCCAGCAGCAGGAGCCTGCGCTTGCGGACCTCGCTGGTCCAGTCCTCCTCGCTCACCCCAGCCGGACGCTGCGGCGCGTCCAACGGGTTCAGCTTCCCCGGCAGGCCGGGCCCCAGGGCGATGGTCTGCCCGCCGAGGGCCTCGGCCAGACCCGACCACTCGCCCTTCGGATCGGACGGGATGTAGATCTTGTATCCGTGGGCGATGGCGCGGGTCGCGATGGACTTGGCGAGCGCGCTCTTGCCCATGCCGATGATGCCGCACAAGATCCCGTTCGGGTTCGTGAACCCCTCTATTCGGCCGGAGTTGTACAGGGCGAAGGGGTCGTAGCAGAACGAGCCCTCGGCGTGCAGGTCTCGGCCGATGAAGATCCCCTCGGCGCCGAGGCCGGCCTCCGCGAGGAAGGGGTAGGCCCCGCCTGCGACGGCGGTGGTCATGCGGTGCTGCGGAAGGCGGAGCTTTCCGCCACGTGCGGAAGCGGGCCCGGGGCGGCCGGAGGCCGGGTAGACGGGCCGGAGTTCGGGGTCGGTGCCCTCGCGCTCGCGTCGCACGGTGGGCAGGGTGGCGAGGCGGGCCTTGGTACGGGCTTCGGCGAACCCTGCACGGGCGGAGCGCCGGTCGGCTCGGCTGGTCTTGCGCGGGACGAACAGGTGGGAGGCGGTGGCGCGGTTCCTGGGCATGATCACGGATTCCGGGGTGCAGGGTCAGCGGCGGACGAGGCCGGTGAACGGGGCGTGCAGGTCGGCGGGGGTGGTGCGGCGGCGCACCAGCTGCGCGGTTTCCTGGTGGCGGCGGCAGATGCTCAGCTCCGGCGCGCCCTCGGGAAGACGGGCGCGGCACGCTTCGGGGCCGGGAACCTCACCACTGCCGGGCCGGGGTGAGGCGTGGTAGGCGGCGTGGAGGTGGTCGGCGGCCTGCCACAGGCGGGTTCGGGCGGCCCTGAGATGGTCGCCCTCGGCGGGCAGCAGCGGGGAGGTGCGCTGGGCGTGGGCGTCGAGAAGGCCGTGCAGCGATACCAAGTGCTCGTGCAGGCAGTCGAGTTCGGCGCGGGAGGCGACCAGCGGGCCGGTCGGGACGTTGAGCGCGCGGTGGAAGTCGATCGCGGCGGTCGCGTACGGGACGAAGTCCTGCGCGGTTGCGGTGGTGGCCGGCATCTGGGGTGCTCTTTCAGAAGGAGGGCGGGCCGGCATCAGGCGGCGAGGGCGAACGGCAGCGCGGAAGCGGTGAACGCCTCGGCCTGCTGCCAGGTGAGCGGGCGAAGGTCGAGCTGGGCGCCAACGGCAGCGGTCTCCACCACGGCGCAGGCGGACCGCAGCTCGTCCTCGGTGTCGGCGGAGACGGTCAGCAGCCCGGTGAGGGCGACGTCGGCATGGCCGGCGATCAGCTGCCGCTCACGGTCCTGGATGTCCTGGTACTCCACCGAGTCGGCCTCGCTGGCCACCTGGCCCTTGCGGGCGCGCTCGGCCGAGTCGGCGATGACACTGGCCTTCTTGCGGCGGACATCGCGCATCGCCGAGTCCAGGTCCTTCGGCTCGTAGGCCAGGGAGACGGTGCGGCGTACACCCGAGGCGAACATGAGCTGGTGCAGGAAACCGGGGTTGACCTGTGTCCTCGGCCAGTTCTCCACCCAGTAGGTGGTGTGATGGGCGGAGTCGGTCGAGATGTGGTCGGCCTTCTCCACCACGACCACCGGACCGGCGGCGGCGAGGTCGGCGGCCGGGCGCCCGTCCTCGGACCAGCGGTCCAGCGCCGCACGGGACTTCGGGTCGTAGGCGGTGCGGGCGACGGCGGCGATCTCGTTGGCGTTGAGCCAGCCGGTCGGGTTGAGGCCGGCGGTGCGAGCGGACTGCTCGAAGGAGCTGGTCAGCTGGGCGAGGACCGCGAAGGCGCCGGTCAGGCCGCCTCCGGCCTGGTTGATCAGCCGCCGTGCAGCCTTGAAGTCCAGGGCGATGGCGACGTACGCCTCGTGCGGGGCGGCGGCCGGTCCCGCGCCGCGGATCAGCTCGCCGTAGAGGGCTCCGGCGAGCGGCGCGTCGGGGTGGCCGTGCTCCTCCCAGTAGCGGCGAAGCGCGTCGCCGGTGTCGGGAACGGTCCGCTCCACCACCTGGATGCGGGCGACCTGGCCGGTGCGGGCGAGCGCCGCGAGCGCACGCCCCCAGCCGTTGACGTTGGCGCTCTGGGTACCGGGGTCCAGGAGGGCATAGGCGCGGCTGCTGACCTTGACGATCGCGGTGAGAGTGCCGGCGTGCGGGTCGTGGACGGCGCCGTAGCGACGGTCTGGGGCGGTGACCACGCGCAGGCTGGCCGCGCTGCCGGGCAGGTGGAGCAGACCCTCGCGCACCGGGCGGGAGGAGGGGCGCACGAGCCAGACCAGCTGTCCGCGCAGGCGCCGCAGGCCGTAGCGGGCGGCGATTGGTGCCCAGTCGGCGAGGGTGCGGCCCCGGTAGCGGATGAACACCAGGGCGGCGACCGCAGCCCACAGAGGTATGAGCTGCAGGGCGCCGATGACGCCCCGGGCGGTGAGGACGGCGAGCAGCAGCAGGCCGGTGGTGGCGCAGGTGATCAGCTGAGGCGCGCTCAGGCCAAGCAGGATGCCGCGTCGGCTGCGGTGGGGGAACTTGACGGACGCGGGGGCGTCGGGCGTCGAGGAGGGCATCGGGGTTCCAGAGGGGTGAGCATGCGGGTGGCGGTCGGGGGCGCGGCGCTCTTCTGGACGTCATCGCGGGGCTCCTTCGAGAGTTCGGGTCGGGGGCCGGGGGGGGGGGGGGGCGGGCGCCCCCCCCCCCCCCAACCCCCCCGGCCGCCCCCCCCCCCCGGGGGGCGGGGGGGGGGGCCGCCCCGCCCCCGCCCCCCCCCCGGGGGGGGGGCCCCGGGGGCGC
>NZ_JBIAXC010000068.1:0-38944 GCF_042896295.1 Kitasatospora sp. NPDC001309
CACCCCCCCCCGGCCCGCGGCGGGGCCCCCCCCCGCCCCGGCCCCCCCCCCGGCCCCCCCCCGGCGGGGGGCCCCCCCCCCCCCGCGCGGGGGGGGGCCCCCCCCCCGGGCCGGGTGAGAGCGGGAGCCGCTGTTCCGAGGGACGGGGTGAGCGCGCGATGTGGAGGGGTGGGCGGGCGGCGGGTGAGGTGGGAGGAGGAGGGTGGGGGGCGGGGGGGGAGGGGGCGGGCCCCCGGAGTGTCGACGGAGCGAAGCCCCGAAAGCCCCCCACGAAATACCACCGGACCCAGCCCGCGAACCGGGCACAATGGCCTAGTGACGGTGGCCCGTCCGGCGTCGGGGGGCCAGGGGATTGGAGGCCCGGGTGAGCGATCTTCCGCGCAAGGCAGTGACCCGAACGGCACGGCTCGCCGCCCTGCCGCTGGGCATAGCCGGTCGCGCCACGCTCGGACTGGGCAGGCGCATCGGCGGCCGGTCCGCCGAGGTGGTGACGGCCGAGCTCCAGCAGGCCACCGCCGACCAGCTGTTCAAGGTGCTGGGCGAGCTCAAGGGCGGGGCGATGAAGTTCGGGCAGGTGCTGTCCGTCTTCGAGGCCGCGCTGCCCGAGGAGGTCGCCGGTCCGTACCGGGCGGCGCTCACCAAGCTGCAGGACGCCGCTCCCCCGATGCCCGCCGCCAAGGTGCACACCGCCCTGGCCGAGCGGCTCGGGGAGGGCTGGCGCGAGCTGTTCCTGGAGTTCGACGACCGTCCGGCGGCGGCCGCCTCGATCGGCCAGGTGCACCGCGCGGTCTGGCACGACGGCAGACGGGTCGCCGTCAAGGTGCAGTACCCGGGTGCGGGCGAGGCCCTGCTCGCCGATCTCTCCCAGCTGTCCCGGGTGGCCTGGCTGCTCGGCCCGCTGATCCCCGGGCTGGACATCAAGCCGCTGATCACCGAGCTGCGCGAGCGCGTCTCGGAGGAGCTGGACTACGAGCTGGAGGCCCAGGCCCAGCGTCGGCACGCCGAGGAGTTCGCGGGTGACCCGGACATCGTGGTGCCGGTCGTGGTGGCGCAGGCCGACCAGGTGCTGATCACCGAGTGGATGGATGGCACTCCGCTGTCCGAGGTGATCGCGAACGGCACCCAGGAGGAGCGCGACCGCGCCGGGCAGCTGCTGGCCCGGTTCCTGTTCGCGGGCCCGTCACGGACGGGGCTGCTGCACGCGGACCCGCACCCGGGCAATTTCCGGCTGTTGAAGGACGACGGCCCGATCGGGGGCTGGCGGCTGGGCGTGCTGGACTTCGGCACCGTGGACCGTGTGCCGGGCGGGCTGCCGGCGCCGATCGGGGCCTCGCTGCGGATGGCCCTGGACGGCGACGCGGCGGGCGTGCTGACGATGCTGCGCGAGGAGGGCTTCGTGAAGCCCTCGATCGAGCTGGACCCGGACGCGGTGCTGGACTACCTGCTGCCGATCATCGAGCCGGCGGCGGTGGACAGCTTCCACTTCACCCGGGTCTGGATGCGGGCCCAGGCGGCCCGGATCGCCGATCCGCGCTCGCCCGCCTACGACCTGGGCAAGCAGCTGAACCTGCCGCCCTCGTACCTGCTGATCCACCGAGTGACGCTGAGCACCATCGGGGTGCTGTGCCAGCTGGGCGCCAAGGCGCCGTTCCGCGCCGAGATGCTGGAGTGGCTGCCCGAGTTCTCCGGTGAGCGCCCCGCGAAGCCCGCCGGGGCGGGCGGCCCGGCCGAGCCCGCGAAGCGCCCCGCGTCCGCCCCGCCCGGCAAGCCCACCAAGTCCGCGAAGCCGCCCAAGGCCGCCAAGCCCGCCCGCGACTGAGCCGACCCCCCGAGGACGGGCGCCGCACAAGCACAACGGCCGCAGGCCGCTCCCCGGGTACGGGGGGCGGCCTGCGGCACGACGGGGGTCAAGCGGATCGGCGGCGAACCTCCTGTGCCGGCGCTACATCAGCGCGACGGCGAGCGCCTTGCGGGCGCGCAGCGAGGCCCGCTCGGCCCGCTGCCGGAGCTTGCGGGCCCGGACGACCCGGCTGACGAGGCGTTGTTCCTCGGCCTCGTGGAGCCTGTCTTGCATATGGGCACGGGCCAGGGATTCATGCAGGAGTTGCATTTCGAGGGTCCTGTTCTGGATCTGAAGTTCGGTGGTCTGCTCAGCGCGGACGGTCGGATCGATGGCGGCGGGGGTCATGTGGTGGTCCTGCTCGTGGTGCGTGCTCGGAAATGGGACGGTGCGGGCTGCTGCGTCGGCCTTGGCGGCGGCGATCCGTACGGACCGGCGGAGGGCGCTGTCCAGCGGGGGCTGCTCTCCCCGGCGGACTGCCCTGGCGTCGTGGGCGGGGTTCACGCCATGACCTCGGTCTTGCGCGGACGCCCACGCGGCCGCTTGCGGGCCACGACGACACCCTGGACGAACAGTTCGCCGCCCCAGACGCCCCACGGCTCGCGCCGCTCCAGGGCGCCCGCGAGGCAGGCCTCCTTCACCGGGCAGGTGCCGCAGAGGGACTTCGCGTACTCGACGTCGGCGGGCGTCTCGGCGAAGAAGACCTCGGGGTCGAAGGCGCGGCAGGGGATGGGGAAACCGAGCGCCTCGGCCTGCTCGATCGAGTTGAGCTGCATGAACGGAACCTCCGGAGGGTCGGCCTGGTCGGCCTTGGTGATCTGGCTTGTCGGCGGTACGGACGGGATGGGCGGCGTGATGACCGTGGACACTGTGGGCGTCTTCCTCGTCTTCTCAGTGGTTCCGGCCCAGGGAACTGGTGGTGCTGGGCCGGAGGCCCCGGAGGGCCTGGGTGGTCTTGCGTACCGGACAAAACAGAAGGGCCGCGGATCCCGGTGTGACGGGTTCCGCGGCCCTGGAGGTGCCGACCTGAGGCTGACTCAGGTTCGTTCTCTCCAGGGTTCAGGCCCGCGGAAGGCCCGCATCCGGACGGCCTCGGCGCCGATAAAGGCGGCCTTGGCCTGGTTGATCTGCTGCTCGTTCTGCTTCTGGGCGTTTCCGGCACCGACGGCCTGCGCATAGTCGCCATGCATCGCGGCGATTACGACTGACTTCGGTGCCTGGAGCGGTCGCTGGTCGCACTCGGGGCGCGACGTGCCGACCTGCGCCCAGCCACGGGACAGACCGGTCTCGACGACGATGCCTTCGACACTCCTGCCGCCCGTGGGGCACAGATCAGTGTGTCCAAGACCACTGACAGCGGAGGCGACGGAGACACCGGTGGTGTCGAGACCCAGACCGGTTCCACCGAGCTCGGCGAGCGCCCGCAGACGGGCGGCACGCAGGGAGGCAGCGACAACGGTCTGGCCAGTCATTTTGGTGATCATGATGTTTCCCACTGTCTTCGCCTCCTCTCGGCGTCTCGCGGAGCCTGGTTTCCCTGGCTCCGAATGTTCGGATGTCTGTCTCGGTGAAGCTGGTGAAGCGTGAAGCGGGTGAAGCGTGAAGCGGGTGAAGCTGTGTGGCGTGGGGAATCGGCACAGGTCTCACCCCGTGCGACCGCGTCCCCTTGACCGCTCCGGCAGGCTATTGCGCTCCCGGTATGCCGCGCAAACTATTTTTCACGCGAGTTCACGCGGCGCCATCGACGGCACGGTCCGCGCGACGTTCCGCGGCGGTTGCGAAGTCCCCCGAGCAGTCCCCTGGACCGCGCCCGTGCCGGCTCACGCCGGATCGACCGGACCGTCGTCCTCGACGCCGTCCGAATCCTCCTCGGGCTCCTCCCCCGCACACAACGAGAGCACGGCGGCCCCGTACTTGTCCAGCTTCATGGCGCCGACCCCCGAGATCAGGGCCAGTTCCTGCCGGTTCGCGGGCACGTCCTCGGCGATCGCCATCAGCGTCGCGTCGGTGAACACCACGTACGCCGGGACGCCCTGCCCCTTGGCCTGCGCGGCCCGCCAGTCGCGCAGGCGTTCGTAGAGCGCCTCGTCCATCGTGGACGGGCAGTCCTCGCAGCGGCGCAGCTTGCGTTCGACGGCGTCGGTGAGCGCCTTGTCGCAGACCCGGCACTTGACCGGGCCGCGGACCCGCCGGGCGGCGGAGCGCTCGCCGGGCTCGACGCCCCCCCGCCCGCCCCGCGCGCCGGTGCGCGCGCCCGGGGCGGTGGAGCCGGGGCGCAGCCCGTCCATGAAGCGGCTGGGCTTGCGGGAGGCACGGCCGCCCGGGGAGCGGGAGAGGGCCCAGGAGAGGCTGAGGTGCTTGCGGGCGCGGGTGACGCCGACGTAGAGGAGGCGGCGTTCCTCTTCGACCTGTTCGTCGGTCTTGGCGTAGATGATCGGCAGGGTGCCCTCGGTGAGGCCGACGAGGAAGACGGCGTCCCATTCGAGGCCCTTGGCGGCGTGCAGGGAGGCGAGGGTGACGCCTTCGACGGCCGGGGCGTGCTGGGCGGCGGCGCGGGCGTCGAGTTCGGCGACGTAGGCGGCGAGGTCGGTGTCCAGGCCTTCGGCGGTGCGGGTGCGCTCGAACTCCTCGGCGAGCCGGACGAGGGCGGCGAGGGACTCCCAGCGGTCGCGGACGGCGCCGGAGCCGGCGGGCGGTTCGGGGGTGAAGCCGCGGCTGGCGAGGACGGCGCGGACCTGGCCGGCCAGGTCGGGGGCGCCGGCGGTGAGGGGGTCGGCGGCGGCGCGGGCGGCGCCGCGCAGCAGGACGCCGGCGTCGCGGACCTCGGGGCGCTCGAAGAAGCGTTCGGCGCCCTTGAGCTGGTACGGGACGCCGAGGTCGGCGAGGGCCTGCTCGTAGACCTCGGACTGGCCGTTGGTGCGGAACAGGACGGCGATCTCGCTGGCGCGCACGCCGGCGGCGATGAGGTCCTTGATCCGGCGGGCGGTGGTCTCGGCCTCGGTGGGTTCGTCCTCGTACTCGGTGTAGACGGGTTCGGGGCCGGCCTCGCGCTGGGAGACGAGTTCGAGGCGGTGGCGGGCGGCCTCGCCGCGGGCCTGGGAGAGCAGTCCGTTGGCGAGGTGGACGACCTGGGGGGTGGAGCGGTAGTCGCGGACGAGTTTGACGACGGTGGCCTCGGGGTGGCGGCCGCGGAAGTTGAGCAGGTAGTCGGGGGTGGCGCCGGTGAAGGAGTAGATGGTCTGGCTGGCGTCGCCGACCACGCACAGGCTGGCGCCGCCGCCGTCGCCGGTCCACCGGTCGAGCAGGCGCTGCTGGAGCGGGGAGACGTCCTGGTACTCGTCGACGGTGAAGTGCCGGTACTGGCTGCGGACCTGGTCGGCGATGTCGGGCCGGTCCTCCAGGATGGCGGCGGTGAGGAGCAGGACGTCCTCGAAGTCGATGTTGCCGCGGCGGGTCTTGGTCTCCTCGTAGACGCGGTAGACCTGGGCGGTCTCGGCCGGGTCGCGGGGGGCTTCGCGGCCGGACTTGGCGACGGCGGCGGGGTAGTCCTCGGGGGCGGTCTGGGTGACCTTGGCCCATTCGATCTCGGCGGTGAGGTCGCGCAGTTCGGTGCGCTGGACGCGCAGTCCGCAGCGGCCGGCGGCCTCGGCGACGAGCTGGACCTTGCGTTCGAGCAGCTGGGGCACCGGGCCGCCGACGGCGCGGGGCCAGAAGTACTGGAGCTGGCGCAGGGCGGCGGCGTGGAAGGTGCGGGCCTGGACGCCGTCGGCGCCGAGCTGGCGCAGTCGGCCGCGCATCTCGCCGGCGGCGCGGGCGGTGAAGGTGACGGCGAGGACCTGCTGGGGCTGGTAGACGCCGCTGCGCACGCCGTAGGCGATCCGGTGGGTGATGGCGCGGGTCTTGCCGGTGCCGGCGCCGGCGAGGACGCAGACGGGGCCGTGCAGGGCGGTGGCGACGGCGCGCTGTTCGGGGTCGAGCCCGGCGAGGACGGCGTCGGGGCCCGTGGCGGTGCCGGGGTCGGCCCAGGGGGAGCCGTGGGGGCCGTCGTAGGGGCTGCCGCTCAAGAGGTCTTCCTGCATGCGTTCCATCCTCTCAGCCCGCTGGGACAACGGGGGCGGGGTTGTCCACAGGCCCGGTGCGATCGCAGGATGATCGCTCTGCTCCGTGCGTCCTGGGGCCGGAATGACTGCCACCCGGTGGACGTTGCGGCTGTCAGAACGTACGAACCCCTCTTTCGAAGGAGCCCCCTCGATGTCCGGCAGCGTGACGATGTACAGCACGACCTGGTGTGGTTACTGCAACCGGCTCAAGAGCCAGCTGGACCGCGAGGGCATCGGCTACACCGAGATCAACATCGAGGAGGACCCGGCGTCGGCGACGTTCGTCGAGTCGGTGAACGGCGGCAACCAGACGGTGCCGACGGTGCTGGTGCAGCCGGTGGGCGGCGGGGAGCAGGTCGTGATGACGAACCCGAGCCTGATCCAGGTCAAGAAGGCCCTCGCGGCCTGACCCGCCACGGTCCGCCCGGGTCCGCCGGGATCCGCCCCGGTCCACTCTGGGTCGCCGGGTCCGCCGGGGTCGGCGCGCGTCACTGCGCGTCGGCCCGGGCGGGGTCGACGGGGGCGGCGGGGGCGGGCAGGCTGGTGCGCGCGCCGAGGTCGCCGATGCCGTAGACGAGTCGGCTGCGGTCGGCGGAGTAGCGGGTCTCGATGACCCGGACGGGGCCGCGCCGGTCGTAGGTGACGCGGGTCTGGACCATCAGCGGGACGCCGGGGCCGCCCTGGAACCACTGGGCCTCCTCGGGGCCGGGCATCCGGGCGACGAGGTGGTCGACGGCGCCGATCTCGGTGCGGCCGAGGGTGGCGAGGACGGCTTCGTCGCCGCCTTCGACGGGGTCGGGTTCCATCAGCGGGGTGCCGGCGGCGAGTCCGGCCCGGTAGTGGCTCTCCTCGATGGAGTACGGCTCGCGGTCGAGCAGGCGCAGCTGGCGGCGGACGACGATGGCCTCGCCGGGGCGCAGTCCGAGGCGTTCGGCGATGTCGACGCGGGCCCGGACGATCATCATCTCGAAGTCGGTGCTGAGTTCGCGCCCGGCTTCGGCGGCCTCGCCGAGGTAGACGGTGGAGGGGGCGGCGAGGCAGTCGCGCGGTGCGGGGGTCAGGGTGGGGCCGTAGGCGCGGTGGTCGAGCACGGGGTGTTCGCGCAGGTAGGTGCCCTTGCCCTGGAGGCGGACCAGCCGGCCTTCGTTGACCAGGACGTCGACGGCGAGGCGGACGGTGTTGCGGGCGACGCCGTACTGGCGTTCCAGTTCGCTCTCGACCGGGAGGGCGGCGGCTGCGGTGAACTCGCCTTCGGCGATCCGGCGGCGCAGGTCGGCGGCGAGGCGCTGGTATTTGGGGGATTGGGCGGAGCCCCGGGGGATTGTCACCCGAGTGAATGTAGCGAGCGCGGTGACGCGGTTTCAGCCGTTTCCGGCAATGTCGTCCGCGCGGGTTGACGGTGGGGGCGCCGGAGTGCCCCGCGGTAGCAGAACTGGCCCGTCCGGTTACGAACAGACGATCGTGGCGGGTTCGGGAAGAGCTCGAAAAGGAAATAGGGGGCGCGCGGCAAGAGCCACGCGCCCCCTTCTCCTCGGGCGTCCCGGAAATCCGTACCGGATGACCGGATCGCCCGATGACCGGACGACGGGACAACCGGATGACGGGACAACCGGACGACCGGACGGCCGAATACCGGGACTACCAGCGCGCCGCCGAGGGCAGCGGCTCGCCGTACCAGAGCTCGACCAGGTGGCGGGCGATCGAGATGCCGGAGGGCGGCAGGATCTCCCCGGCCTCCATCCCGGCCCGCAGTTCCTCGCGGGAGAACCAGCGCGCCTCGGCCAGTTCCTCGCCGTCCACGGTGATCTCGGTGCCGCCGGGCAGCGCCTTGCCGGTGAAGCCGAGCATCAGACTGGACGGGAACGGCCAGGGCTGGCTGGCGACGTAGCGGACCTCGCCGACCCGCACCCCCGCCTCCTCGTGCACCTCGCGGGCGACCGCCTGCTCGATCGACTCCCCCGGCTCGACGAACCCGGCCAGCGTGGACCAGCGGCCCTCCGGCCAGAGCGCCTGGCGGCCGAGCAGGCAGCGGTCCTGCTCGTCGGTGATCACCATGATCACCGCCGGGTCGGTGCGCGGGTAGTGCTCGGCCGCGCAGGAGGTGCAGCGCCGCACGTGCCCGGCGCCCGCCTTCTCAGTGGGGTGGCCGCAGCGCGAGCAGAAGCTGTGCAGCCGGTGCCAGTGCTCCAGGGCGACGGCGTGCACCAGCAGCCCGGAGTCCCGGTCGGACAGCATCGCGCCGACCTCGCGCAGCCCGGCGGGGCGGGCGTCGCCGTCCAGCCGGCCGGGCAGGCTCTCGCCGGCCAGCGCGAAGTACGAGACGCCGTCCCGGTCGGTGCCGAGGAAGTAGCGGTCCCCGGTCTGCGGCGCCTCGAAGGAGGGCAGCAGGACGAGTTCGGTGCCCTCGGCGGTGTCCACGACGAAGGCCTCGCCGCCGGCGATCGGCAGCACCCGGGTGGCGGGGTGGCTCCAGGCCGCGGCCAGCCAGGGCTCGTCGAACCGGTGCTCGGCGGCCCGCTCCACCCCGGCCCTGGCCAGGGCCAGGGCTCGCGGGCGCTCGGTCTCAGGCTCGGTGCTCACGTCGTTCCATCCCCACGTGGTGAATCATCCGGATGAGTGATCTGACTGCTGTTCCGCGGGCGCGGCGGCTCACGCGCCGGGCCGGAAGTTCTCGGCCAGGTCGCCCCACAGGTAGGCGGCGGTCTCGACGCCCTTGGCCAGCAGGTCCAGCTCGACCTTCTCGTTGACCGAGTGCCAGCCGTCCGAGGGCACCGAGATGCCGAGGAACAGCACCGGTGCGCCCAGCACGTCCTGGAGGTCGGCGGCGGGGCCGGAGCCGCCCTCGCGGGTGAAGAGGATCTTCTGCCCGAAGGCGCGGCCCATCGCGCGGACGGTGGACTGCAGCGCCGGGTGGTCCAGCGGGGTCAGGCAGGGCCGGGTCGCACCGGGGAAGACCAGCTCGTACCGGATGCCCTCGGGGACCTGCTCGGCGACCCAGGACCGGACGGCCTCGCGGACCTTCTCCACCTCCTGCCCGGCGACCAGCCGGAAGGACAGCTTGAGGTGCGCCGAGGACGGCACGATGGTCTTGCCGCCGGGGCCGGTGTAGCCGCCCCAGATGCCGTTGACCTCGGCGGTGGGCCGGGCCCAGACCCGCTCCAGGGTGGAGTACCCGGCCTCGCCGCGGGTGCCGTACGACTTGGCAACGCGCAGCCACTGCGCCTCGTCGAAGGGCAGTTCGGCGAACAGCTCGCGCTCGCGCTCGGTCAGCTCGACGACCCCGTCGTAGAAGCCCGGGATCGCGACCTTCCGGTCGGCGTCGTGCAGGGCGGCGGTCAGCTCGGCCGCGACCTCGGCCGGGTTGGGCACGGCGCCGCCGAAGGAGCCGGAGTGGATGTCGGTGTCCGGGCCGTACAGGTCGAGCTGGGCGTCGGCGAGGCCGCGCATGCCGGTGCAGACGGTCGGGGTGGTCTCGGACCACATCCCGGTGTCGGAGATGACCACCACGTCGGCGGCCAGCCGGCCGGCCTCGCGCCGGACCAGGTCGGCGAAGTGCGGCGAGCCGGACTCCTCCTCGCCCTCGATCAGCAGCTTGAGGTTGACGGCCGGCGCGGTGCGGCCGGTGGCGGCCAGGTGGGCGCGCACGCCCAGGGTGTGGAAGAACACCTGGCCCTTGTCGTCGGCGGCGCCGCGCGCGTACAGCCGGTTGCCGACCACGGTCGGGGTGAACGGCTCGGTGTCCCAGCCGTCCTCCTTCGCCGCGGGCTGCACGTCGTGGTGCCCGTAGACCAGGACGGTCGGCGCGGACGGGTCCCCGGACGGCCACTCGGCGAACACGGCCGGCAGCCCGTCGGTCTCCCACACCTCGGCCACCGGGAAGCCGGTCCCGCGCAGCTTGGCGGCCAGCCAGTCCGCGGAGCGGCGCACGTCGCCGGCGCGCTCCGGGTCGGCGGAGACGGAGGGGATCGCCAGCCACTCGGAGAGGTCGGCGAGGAAGGCGGCCTGGTGCTGGTCGATGTAGGAGCGGACGGCGCTGTCCGGGGTACTCGTCATACCGACGACTGTAGTTCGCCCGTGCGGGTGCCCGCCCCGGCCCTCCGGGTGCCGGACGCCGTCGGGCCTGTAACCTCCGTCACCCCCGCCGCCGGGAGGGGCGACGGGGGTGGCAAAGGGGTGGCGGTCGGGGGCGGCCGGGGCCGGGCGCGGCGGTCGGGGGCGGCCGGGGCCGGGCACCGGTCCCACCCGGGCGGCGGGCCTCAGCCGGTGCGGCGCAGCAGCGAGATCCGCGAGCGGGTGAGCAGCGCGGCCAGGCCGGCCGCGAGCAGCGGCAGCACCACGACGGTGGTGCCGATGGTGGCCCAGGGGAAGACCACGGCCCCCTTGTTGGCGAGCTCCTCCGGGCTGATCCCGGGGTAGCCGGCCGCGAGTCCCTGGACCTTGCGCAGGGCGACGGCCGGGACGACGCCGCTGATGACGCCGAGCAGGGTGCCCATGGCAGCGATCACTCCGCACTGGAAGCCGGACAGCGTGCGCCGGATGCGCGGTTCGGCGCCGACCGCTGCGAGGGTGGTCAGGTCGCGCTGGGAGTCGGCGGCGGCCAGTCCGGTGGCGATGCCGGCGGCGCCGAGGGCGACGAGGGCGGCGAAGCCGGCCAGGCCGAGGCCGATGAGTCCGGCCTTGGACTGGTAGCCGCGTTCGACGTCGAGCACGGTGCGGTCGGTGAGCTTGGCGAGTGCGCCGTCGGCCTTCTGCTGGTCGCCGTCGGAGGGTGCGGCCGCGGGGAGCCAGACCGAGCCGGCCGGCCTGGTGCTGAAACCGAGGCGGGTGGCGGTGTCCGGGGTGATGACGATCTGGCCGGGGGCCGGCAGTACGGAGGGGGCGAGGACGGCGTCGACCTCGGTCTCGGTCTCCTTGGGCTTGGGGGCGGAGCCGTCGGCGCTCGCGGCGACCGGTTCGGTGTACCGCAGGGCGACCTTGCCGTCCTTGTAGTAGCGCGGGTCGAAGACCACGGCCTTGCCGGCGGCGAGGGCCTGAACGGCCGCCGGGTCGGTGACGCCGTAGAGGTTGCGCAGCAGGGTGGCGTCGCCGGCGGCGAGGTCGCCGTACTGGCTGCCGCCGCGTTCGTGGATCTGGCAGCGCGGGTCGGTGTTCATCACCCGCTTGATCTCGTCCGGTCCGGCCGGGCTGTCGCGGTCGAAGACCGGGCAGCGTCGCTCCTTGGGCGGCATGACCTGGATGTAGCCGCAGTAGGAGCCGGACTGGCAGTCGCCCTTGAGGTCGACGTGGGAGACGTCGGCGCGCGGGCCGAGGCCGGGGATGGAGCGTTCCACGGTGTCGCGCATCTGCGGGAGCAGCTTGGCCTCGGTGGTGTTGCCGAAGCCGCTGTTGAGGATGACGGCGCCGGCCGGGCCGGCGGCGGCGTACTCGCGGCGGTACTGCTCGTCGTAGCTGGCGAGGAAGACGTTGACGGCGACGGAGCCGGCGACGGCGGCCATCACGGCGGCGACGGCGGGTGCGGTGCGGCCGCGGTGGCGGACGGAGTCGCGCAGGGCGAGCCGGGGGCCGAGCGAGAGCCAGTGGCCGAGCTTGCCGAACAGGCCGACCAGGTACGGGGTGAGGGCGACCATGCCGAGTTCGGCGATGAGCGAGCCGCCGAGGACGGCGAGGGTGCGGCTGGAGAAGCCGCTGGTCGCGCCGACCAGGGCGAGGGCGGCGCCGCCGGCGAGCATCAGCAGGCCGAGCAGGGCCAGTTTGCGGCTGGGGGGCTTGAGCGAGTCGCGGCCGGTGAGCGCGGAGACGACGTCCTGCCGGGAGGCCTGGACGGCGGGCACGATGGCGGCGAGCAGTCCGGTGACCAGGCCGACCAGGAGGACGCCGAGCAGGTCGAGCGGCTGGAGGTTGAAGTGGCCGAAGCGGGCGCCGGAGTACTCCTCGGCCTGGGTGCGCAGCAGGGCGACCAGGCCGATGCCGAGGCCGAGGCCGACGGCGGCGCCGGTGAGGCCGAGGACGATGCCGCCGCCGAGGACGACCGCGCGGACGTTGGCGCGGTCACCGCCCGCGGCCGCGAGCAGCCCGAGCTGCCGGCGCGAGCGTCGGGCCCCGACGGCGAAGGCGGGGCCCGCGAGGAGGACGATCTCCAGCAGGGCCATGCCGACGACGGTGCCGAGGATGACGACGGAGGTGCGGTCGAGCAGGGCGGTGCCGCTGGCGCCGCGGATCCGGTCCAGCTCGGTGTAGTAGGGCACCTGGGCGCGCGGGGGCGGGTCGAGCACGACGGTGCGGGAGGCCACGAGGAAGCCGTAGCCGTTGAGTTCGGTGACCTTGGCCCAGTCGAGGACGGCGCCGGCCGGGAGCTTGACCAGCCAGCGGTCGACGGGGTTGGAGTCGGAGCCCATGTTCGGGTTGGCGTTCGGGAGCTTGCCGACCAGGGTGCCGGGGCGGGCGAGGATCTCGGTGCTCTTGAGGTCGCCGGGGTACTCGACGACGGCGGTGATGGTGAAGGGGCTGGACTCCAGGCCGCGGACGGTGGTGCGGTCGCCGATCCGCAGGCCGGAGCGGTTGAGGAACTCGCGGGTGACGGCCGCCTGATGGTCGTTCACGGGGGCGCTGCCCTCGACCACGTCGACCAGGCCGCGCCAGACCGGGTCGGTCAGGTCGGCCTCGCCGGTGCGGGTGGTGAGCAGGCCCTCGGTGCTGCTGGCGGCGGTCTGCGGGCCTTCGACGTGCGGCACCAGGGTGCTGCCGGGCGGCAGCAACTGCTGGGCGAGCCGGGCGGGTTCGGTGTCGCGGGCGCGCTGCTGGGCGGGGGTGTACTGGGGGGCGGCGCCGTCCTTGGTCTCGTACTTGGGGCTGAGGACGCGGTAGGACTGGTCGCCCGGGTCGGGGGCCTGCAGGATGGAGGCGCCGCGGTCGGGCATCTCCAGGTGGGCGTCGGCGCGGCCCATGGTGCGCACGACGCGTTCGGAGGGTTCCAGGGTGGCGCTGCGGAAGAACACGTCGGCGCCGGTGACGCCGAGGACGGGCAGCGCGACCATGGCGACGACCAGGGCGCTGCGGCCCTTGGCGCGCAGGGCGTCGCGGCGGGCGATGCGCAGGGCGAGCCGCCAGGCGCTGGGCTTCACTCGTCCACCTGCTTGCTGCCGGCGGCCTGGCTGTTGGCGGCGGCGCTGACGAGCAGGCTGGCGGCGTCCTGGCTGACGGACTCGTCGACCATGCGGCCGTCGCGCAGGAAGACGACGCGGTCGGCCCAGGCGGCGTGCCGGGCCTCGTGGGTGACCATCATGGCGGCGGCGCCGGCGTCGCAGCGGGCGCGCAGCACGGCGAGGACGGCTTCGCCGGTGGTGGAGTCGAGGGCGCCGGTGGGTTCGTCGGCGAGGACGAGGCGGCGGTCGCCGATCAGGGCGCGGGCGATGGCGACGCGCTGCTGCTGGCCGCCGGACATGTCGTCGGGGAAGCGGTCGGCGAGTTCGGGGATGCCGAGCTCCTCCAGGGCGGCGAGGGCTTCGCGGCGGGCGGCGCGGGCGGAGACGCCGTCGAGTTCGCGCGGCAGCGAGATGTTCTCGGCGGCGGTGAGGGCCGGTATCAGGTTGTAGTCCTGGAAGACGTAGCCGATGGAGCGGCGGCGGACCTGGGCGAGCTTCTTGCGGGTGAGCCCGCCGAGGGAGACGCCCTCGACCAGGACCTGGCCGGTGGTCGGGCTGTCGAGGCCGCCGGCCAGGGTGAGCAGGGTGGACTTGCCGGAGCCGGAGGGGCCCATGACGGCGACGAACTCGCCGGGGTGGACCTTGAGGTCGACGCCGCGCAGGGCCTGGACCTCGGCGGCGCCCTGGCCGTGGACGCGGGTGACGTTCTCCAGGTGCAGCACCGGTGTCGGCCGGGGCTGTTGGGTGTGGGACACGGTTCCCCCCTTGTGCTGGGTACGGCTGGGTACGGGTGGGGCGCCGCCGGGGCGCCGGCCGGGTGTCGGGTGGCCGGGCGCCGCTCGGGCGCGGGTACGGCTTGCGGGTGCGTCTCAGGCGCGGGTGCGGCGGCCGAGCCGCTTGGGTTTCGCGGCGCCGTCGCGGGCGGCTTCGGCGGCCTTGGCCTGCCGGAGTTCGGCCTGCTGGGCGAGCCTGGTCTCGCAGTGGTCGAGCCAGCGGATCTCGGCCTCGGTCTGGAAGATCAGCTGGTCGAGGACGAGCAGCCAGGCGAGTTCGTTGCTCTCGGAGGGGACGGCGCCGGGTCTGGTCTCGCCCGCGAGGGCGCGGCCCTTGAGCCGGGTGTAGTCCTGGAGGGCCTTGATGCTGTGCCGGCGCTGGCCCTGGACGACGGCGGAGACGTCCACCCCGGGGACGGTCACGGCCATCGCGAGCTTGATGGCCAGTTCGTCGCGCGGGGGGCTGGTGCGGGGCACCGGGGTGTCGAACCAGGCCCGCAGTTCGGCGCGGCCGGCGTCGGTGACGGCGTAGAACTGGTGGCCCTCCTCGTCCTCCCCGGCGGCCTCGACCAGGCCGTCGCGTTCCAGGCGGGACAGGGTGGTGTAGACCTGCCCGACGTTGAGCGGCCAGGTGGCGCCGGTGCGCGCCTCGAACTCGGTGCGCAGTTGGTAGCCGTAGCGGGGGCCCTGGTCGAGCAGGGCGAGCAGACCGTGGCGGATGGACATACTCAGTATGTATACCCGGTATGCCCTGCGGCCTCAAGCCGCGCCCCCTCCGGTACCGTCGTGCGGTGTGAGCCAGTTGCGCATCGCCACCTTCAACCTGTTGCACGGCCAGCCCCTCGCCCCGGACGGCACCCCGCTGCCCTACCCGGCCGACGCGGGCGCCCCGTTGGCGCAGGCGGTGGCCGCGCTGGACGCCGACGTCCTGGCCCTCCAGGAGGTGGACCGGCACCAGGCGCGCTCGGGCGGCACCGACCAGGCGGCGGTGGCGGCCGCCGCGATGGGCGCCGGCGACTGGCGCTTCGCCGCCGCGCTGCACGGGCGCCCGGCGCCGGTGGCCGGCTGGGTGCCGGAGCCGTCCGGGCCCGCCGGGCTGCGGGTGTACGGACCGGCCGAGGTCGGCGACGGCGCACCGCCCTCGTACGGCACGGCGCTGCTGACCAGGCTGCCGGTGCGGCACTGGCGGGCCCGCCGGTTCGCCCCGGCACCGTTCGGACTGCCGCTGCGGGTGGCCGGGCGGCGCGGGCTGACCCCGGTGCCGGACGAGCCCCGGGCCGCGCTGGCGGCCGTGCTGGAGGGCGAGCGCGGCCCGTTCACGGTGGTGGCCGCGCACCTGTCCTTCGTGCCGGGCTGGAACATGGCGCAGCTGGCCGGGATCCGGCGCTGGATCGCCGACCTGCCCCAGCCGTACCTGGTGCTGGGGGACTTCAACCTGATCGGCGCGGTGCCGCGCACGGTGCTGGGCGGGGCGACGGCGCTGGAGCGCACCGCGCCGCGGGCACGGGTGCGGGAGCTGCGGGCGGCCCGCCGGGCCCGGCCGGCGCTGGGCGCCGGGCTGGGCACCGCGCGCCGGCGGCGGGTGCGCGAGCCGCGGGCCCGGCTGCAGGGCTGGTACGACCTGGCGCGCACGCCGACCTACCCGGCGCACCGGCCGGCGGTGCAGTTCGACCACGTGCTGGCGGTCGGCGTGCCGCGGGCCGTGGTGGGCCCGGCGGCGGCGCCGCACGCCGGGGTGTCGGACCACCGGCCGCTGCTGGTCCGGGTGTCGCTGTAGGGCGTTCCGGCTATCGCTTGATCAGGAGGCCGGCCTGCTGGGGCAGGTGGGCGAGAGCGGGCGGGGTCGGGTCGTACTGCAGGAGCAGCATGGCCGCGTCGTCGCCGAGCTGGCGCCCGACGTGGCGCACCACGTCCTCGTGCAGGCGCTGCAGGACGTCCGCGGGGTGGCCGTCGGCGCAGCGCGGGAAGCGCTCGGCGAGCGGGTAGAAGGTGCCGGAGCGGTCGCGGGCCTCGATCATCCCGTCGGTGAACAGCAGCACCCGGTCGCCGGCCAGCAGCGGTACCCGGTGCACCGGGGGGCGGACGTCGGCCGGGTCGAGCACGCCCAACGGCGGTACGGTCTCGGCGAGTTCGAGCGGGTGGACCAGGCCGCCGCGGAGCAGCAGCGGCGCGGGGTGGCCGCAGTTGACGAGTTCGGCGGTGCCGTCCGGTCCGACCCCGATCAGGACCAGGGTGACGAACTCCTCCTCCACGCCGGGGTGGTCGTTCTCGTGCAGGGCGCGGTCGAGGCTGACGGCCAGCCAGCCGGCCACCCGGTCGAGGGCGGGCTCCTGGTGGGCGGCCTCGCGGAAGGCGCCGAGGACGGCGGCGGCGGTCTCGACCGCGCCGAGGCCCTTGCCGCGGACGTCGCCGACCACGGCCCGCACCCCGTGCCGGGTGTTGACGACCTCGTACAGGTCGCCGCCGATCCGGGCGTGGGCGGCGGCGGCCTCGTAGTGGACGGCGGCGCGCACGCTGCCGACCCGTTCGGGGACGGGCCGCAGCAGCACCCGGCGAGCGATCGAGGCGACCAACTGGGCGTCGGCCAGGGCGCGTTCCTGGCGCAGTCGCAGGGTGGCGCTGACCCAGCCGATCGTGGCGACCAGCAGGATCGCGATGACGCTGGCGGCGTGCACGGACTCGCCGAGCGCGTCGCTGCGCAGGGCCATCAGGAAGGCCGCCGCCTCGGTGCCCAGGCCGATGACGAGCGGGTACCAGGTGCGGCGGCTGACCACGGCGGCCAGCGCGGGTACGGCGGTGAGGGCGGGTTCGACCGTCACCTCGGTGCCGCTGAGGTAGTCGAGGGCGACGATCAGCGCCATGCCGAGGAGGGGCAGCGCGAGCGCCGTCCTCGGCCAGGTGCCGGTCGTGCCCGGTGCGGGTCCCGGGGTCGGCCCGGTGAACCGCTCTCTGATCCATCCGGTCGCGCTCAACTTCGGTCTCTCCAGCAGAAGACGCCGATGCCCGTGGGCACCTGCGGCGATGACTGAGGGTTAGGGAATGCGGGCCTCGCCGGCGGCCGGAGTACGGGGGTTGACCGGTTACCGACCCCACAATAGGCGCGAAACGTGCACGACGCACAGGTTTCGGACGTCGGCGCGATGACTCGGGTGCTCTGCGTGACTCATTAGTCACTGTTCCCGATCAGGAGCCGTTCCAACTCTTTTCGGTCGGGAAGTCGCTCCGGACGTACGATCCGTCCGCTGCGGACGTACAGGAACGACGCCGTGACCTGCTCGGGATCAACGCCCGCCTGCTCCGCCCAGGCCAGCCGGTAGACGGCGAGCTGCAGCGGGTCGGCGGTCTCCTCCCGGTGGGTCTTCCAGTCCACCACTTCGTAGCGTGACGCACCACTGGATTCCGACACCCCGTCACCGTCCCGGTAGACCGCGTCGATCCGGCCGCGCACCACCCGCCCCGCGAGCACCAGGTGGAACGGGGCCTCCACCCGGTACGGCCGGCGCCGGGCATACGGGGTGCGCAGGAACGCCTCCTTGAGCTGCTCCAGGTCCCGCTCGTCCTCGATGCCGTCGTCGTCGGCGCCGGGCAGCGCGCCGGGCTCGATCAGCAGCAGCGGCTCGATCCGGGACTGCACCCAGGCGTGGAAGCGGGTGCCGCGCCGGGCGGCGGGCTGCGGGGGGCGCGGCATCGGGCGGGCCAGCTCGTGCGCGAAGCCGTCCGGGTCGGCGGCCAGGCGCAGCAGCTGGGTGGCGGACAGCGCGGGCGGCAGCGGGACCTCGCGGGCGGTGCGCCGGGAGCGCTCCAACTCGCCCAGCAGCGCGGTCAGGTCGCGGTCCCAGGAGGCGACCTGGCGCTGGTCCTCGACGGCCATGGGTTCCGCCTCCCCCGCGGGCCCTCCGGCCAGGCGGGTGCGCACCACCTCGGCGACCCGGCGGCGGGCGTGCTGGGCGGCCGGGTCCAGCGGCAGCGGCCAGGGGCGCTCGACGGCGTCGGCCAGCGCCGGGTTCCGGGCGTCCTTCTCCGGCTGCTCGGCCCAGTGCTCGACCTCGCCGGCGCCGGGCCGCTCGCAGTGGGCGCGCAGCTGCTCCAGGAAGGCGGACGGGCCGCGGACGGTCTTCTGGCTGGGCCCCCACCAGTGCCCGGAGGCCAGCAGCAGGGCGCGGGGGCGGGTGAACGCGACGTAGCCCAGGCGCAGTTCCTCGGTGCCGGAGTGCTCGGCCAGCTCCTTCTTGAACGCGGCCATCGACTTGGACGTCCAGCCGCCGCGCACGTCGGGCAGGGTCGCGCGGTCGCCGCGCAGGGCGTGCGGGAGCACGCGCTTGGTGCTGGTCCAGCGTTCGCGCGGGCTGCCGGACGGGAACGCGCCCTTCACCAGGCCGGGGACGGCCACCACGTCCCACTCCAGGCCCTTGGACTTGTGCGCGGTGAGCACCTTCACGGTGTCCTCGCCGCCGGGCAGGCTGCTGTCCAGGCCGCGGTCGTGCTCCTGGGCGGCGCGCAGGAAGCCGAGGAACGCGGCCAGGCCCGGGTCGCCGTCCAGGTCGGCGAAGGAGGCGGCGACGTCCAGGAAGGCGTGCAGGGTCTCCCGTCGGCGGGCGGCCAGCGCCTGCGGGGAGGCGGACAGCTCGACCTCCAGGCCGGTGACGGTCAGCACCCGGTGCAGCACGTCCATCAGCGGGTCGGCCAGCGAGCGGCGCAGCTCGCGCAGTTCGGCGGCGAGCCGGGCGAAGCGCACCCTGGCCTCGGCGGAGAACGGCAGGTCGTCGGGCTGGTCGCCCTCCCCGCCGGGAGAGAGGAAGGTCTCGACCGCGTCGGCCAGCGAGACCACCTCGGTGGGGTCGGCCTCGGCGACGGCCGCGGCCAGCGCCTCCACGCCCTCGGGCCGCTCGGTGCGCACCAGTTCGGCGGCCCGGCGGCCGAGCAGGGCGAGGTCGCGCGGGCCGATCCGCCAGCGCGGGCCGATCAGCAGGCGCACCAGGGCGGCGTTGGCGGTCGGGTCCTGGAGCACCTCGCAGACCGCCACCAGGTCGGCCACCTCGGGCAGTTGCAGCAGCCCGCCGAGTCCCACCACCTCGACCGGGACCTCGCGGGCGACGAGCGCGGCGTGGATGTCGGGGAAGGCCGCGCCGCCCCGGCAGAGCACGGCGATCCGGCCGGGCGCGGTGCCGGTGCGCACCAGGTGGGCGATCGAGTCGGCGAGCCAGTCGACCTCCTCGGCGTGGGTGGGCAGCAGCGCGGCCCGCACGTAGCCGTCCTGTTCGGCGCCGGGTGCCGGGCGCAGCGCCTCGACGCCCTCGTGCAGGGCGCGCAGCGGGGCGGCGAGCTCGTTGGCGAAGGCGAGCAGCCGGCCGCCGCTGCGGCGGTTCTCGCTGAGCGCGTAGCGGTCGGCGGGGCGTCCGTCGGCCTTCGGGAAGTGCCGGGGGAAGTCGTCGAGGTTGGCGACGGAGGCGCCGCGCCAGCCGTAGATGGCCTGGCAGGGGTCGCCGACGGCGGTCACCGGGTGGCCGCCCCCGGTGTGCTCGGGGCCCGCGCCGAACAGGCCGGCGAGCATCAGGCGCTGGGCGACGGAGGTGTCCTGGTACTCGTCCAGCAGGACGACCCGGTACTGGCCGCGGAGCAGCTCGCCGACCTCGGGGCGCTGCTGGGCGAGGCGGGCGGCGGCGGCTATCTGGTCGCCGAAGTCCATCAGCCCGGCGCCCCGCTTGCGGCGGCGGTACTCCTCGACCAGGCGCAGCAGTTCCAGCCGGGCGCGGGCGGTGACGGGGACGGCCCGCAGGTCGTCGTTGCCGAGCTTGACGGTGGCGAGGGTGTCGAGCAGCTGCTCGTCGTGGGCGCGCAGGGCGGCGGGCTCGACCAGGTGCTCGGCGAGTTCGCCGTCCAGGGCGGTGAGGTCGGCGACCAGGTTGGCGAAGGTGCCGGTGAGGGCGGGGAAGGGGCCGCGGGCGGTGCGCAGCACCTTGGCGGCGAGCTGGAAGCGGGTCGCGTCGGCGAGCAGCCGCACGTCCGGCTCGATGCCGATCCGCAGGCCGTGCTCCTTGAGCAGGCGGCCGGCGAAGGCGTGGTAGGTGGAGATCTCGGGTTCGCCGAGCGGCTCGCCCTCGTCCCGGTCGGCCACCCCGGCCCGGAGCAGGGCGGTGCGGACGCGTTCGGCGAGCTCGCCGGCGGCCTTGTTGGTGAAGGTGAGGCCGAGCACCTCCTCGGGCCGGACGGCGCCGGAGCCGACCAGCCAGACGACCCGGGCGGCCATCACGGTGGTCTTGCCGGAGCCGGCGCCGGCCACGATCACGGCCGGGGCGAGGGGGGCGCCGATGGCCGCCATCTGTTCCCGGTTGAACGGGATGCCCAGCAGCTCCTTGAGCTGGTCGGGATGGCTGAGCACGGCGGTCACCCCGCAACCGTAACGGGCACCGACGACACTCCGGACACCCGGCGAACGTGACCCCGGCTACTCGACCGGCTACTCGACCAGCTGGGCGCCGTCGCGCTGGGCGGAGCAGCTGCGGCGGAAGGAGCAGCGGTCGCAGCCGCCGCCGGTCTGCGGGACGAAGCGTTCGGCGAGGACCTTGCCGGCGGCCTCGGCGAGCAGGTTCTCGATCCACGGCTCGCCCTCGGGCGGCTCCTGCCGCTGCACCTTGGGGGCGTCCGGGTCGGCCTTGGCGGCGGCCTCGCGCAGGTGGACGAGTTCCGCGCCGCCGGTGGCCGGGGGGTGCTCGGTGAAGCCGGGCAGCTCGTTGAGGGCGCCGGCCCGGACGGCCAGCTGGTAGACGGCGAGCTGCTTGTGCTCGGGCAGCGACTTGTCGGTGGGGATCTGCTTGCCGGTCTTGAAGTCGACCACGTAGGCGCGTCCGGCGTGGTCCTTCTCGACCCGGTCCATCGAGCCGCGGATGCGCACCGAGACGCCGCCGACGTCGAGGGTGACGTCGAAGCCGTGCTCGGTGGCGACCAGGTCGCGGCCGCGCTCCAGGACGTGCCAGTTGAGGAAGCGCTCCAGGGCGGTGCGGGCCTCGCCCTTCTCCTGCTGGGACTTCCAGGGGGCGTCGAAGGCGAGGGCGTCCCAGACGGTGTCCAGGCGGGCCATCAGGACGGAGAGGTCGGCGGGGGTGCGGCCGGAGCCGACCTCGTCGGCGAGGGCGTGCACCACGTTGCCGAAGCCCTGGGCGGCGGTGCCGGGGGCGCGGGCCTTGACCTCCTTGTCGAGGAACCACTGCAGCGAGCAGTTCTCCAGCTGTTCCAGGCCGCTGCCGGACAGCCGGACGGGCGCGTCGGCGCTGCGCAGCGGCTCGGGGGCGGTGGTGGCGTCGTCCAGGCCCCACCAGCGGTCGGGGTGGGCGGCGGGCACCAGCGGCAGCCCGTCCTCGTCGGTGGCGGCGGCCAGGGTGGCGAGGCGTTCGGCGGCGGCGCGGCGCAGTTCGGGCGAGCGGGCGGGGTCGACGGTGACGGCGCGCAGTTCGGCGACCAGGGCGGCCACCGAGAGCGGGCGGCGCGGGCGGTGGGTGACGTCCTCGACGGTGACCGGCGGGGTGCGGCGCACCACCTTGCCGGTGCGGGGGTCGACGTCCTCGCGGTAGAGCTCGCGCAGGAAGCGGGAGGGTTCGTCGCCGTCGTCGGCGGGCGCCTTGACGGCGGTGACGATCAGCCGTTCCTTGGCGCGGGTGGCGGCGACGTAGAAGAGCCGGCGCTCCTCGCCGAGCAGGGCGGCCGGGGAGAGCGGTTCGGCGAGGCCGTCGCGGCCGATCCGGTCGGCCTCCAGGAGGGAGCCGCGGCGGCGCAGGTCGGGCCAGAGGCCGTCCTGGACGCCGGCGACCACGACCAGGCGCCACTCCAGGCCCTTGGAGCGGTGGGCGGTCATCAGCCGCACCGCCTCGGGGCGGACGGTGCGGACGGTGAGGGTGTCGGCGGCGATGTCCTGGGCTTCGAGTTCGGCGAGCAGGTCGAGGGCGCTGCGGTGGCCGGTGACCTGCTCCTCGGCGCGGGCGGCGGTCTCGAACAGGGCGCACAGCGCGTCCAGGTCGCGGTCGGCGTTGCGGCCGGCGGCGCCGCCGCGCAGGGCGGCGCGCTCCAGGCGTTCGCGCCAGCGGCGGCTGCCGTCCCACAGCTCCCACAGGGCGTCCTCGGCGGTGCAGCCGCCGGCCAGCAGTTCGCGGACCTTGCGCAGCAGGGTGCCGAGGTCGCGGGCGCGGCGGGCGGTGGCCGGGTCGAGGGCGATCAGCCGCTCGGGTTCGGCGAGGGCCTCGCGGATCAGTTCGCCGGCCGGACGCGGGGCGGCGGGGACGCCGTCGGGACGGCCGTCGGAGCCGCCGTCGGGACCGGCGTCGGCGCGCGCGGCGGCGCGCAGGGCGGCGCGTTCCTCCTCGCGCAGGGCGCGGCCGAGGCGGCGCAGGTCGGAGCCGTCGAGGCCGCCGAGCGGGCCGGTGAGCAGGGTGTGGGCCAGCTCCTCGGTGAGCGGGTCGGGGGTGTGCGGGCCGGGGGTGTCGAGGAGGGCCCGCTTGTCGCGGGCGGCCTGCTCGGCGCAGACCCGCAGGGCGAGCAGCAGCTGGGCGACGGCGGGTTCCTCGCGCAGCGGCAGGTCGTCGCCGTCGATCTCCAGCGGGACGCCGGCCGCGCCGAGGGCCCGCCGTACGCCGGGGATGGAGCGGGCGCCGGCCCGGACCAGGACGGCCATCTCGCCCCAGGGCACGCCGTCCTCCAGGTGGGCGCGGCGCAGCAGGTCGGCGATCGAGTCGAGTTCGGCGCCGGGGGTGGGGTAGGTGTACACCTCGACCCGGCCGCCCTCGCGGGAGGGCAGCAGGGCGCGGTGCTGGGCGAGTTTGTCGGCGGGCAGCCGGCCCATCGGCATCCGGCGGGCGAGTTCGCGGGAGGCGGCGAGCAGCAGGGCGCCGGAGCGGCGGGAGACCCGCAGCACCTTGACCTCGGCGGGGGTGCCGTCGGGGCGGCGGAAGGCCTGGGGGAAGTCGAGGATGCCGTTGATGTCGGCGCCGCGGAAGGCGTAGATCGACTGGTCGGGGTCGCCGACGGCGATCAGGTCGCGGCCGCCGCCGGCGAGCCGGCGCAGCAGCCGGACCTGGGAGGGGTCGGTGTCCTGGTACTCGTCGACGAGGACGACGTCGTAGCGGCGGCGCAGTTCCTCGCCGATCTCGGGGCGTTCGGCGAGCAGGACGGCGCGGTGGACGAGTTCGGCGTAGTCGAGGACGCCGCGCAGGTCGAGCACGTCGAGGTAGTCGGCGAGGAAGTGCGCGGCGGCGGCCCAGTCGGGGCGCTGGACGCCCTGGGCGAAGCGTTCGAGTTCGGCCTCGCCGAGGCCGAGCTCGCGGCTGCGGGCGAGCACGGCGCGGACTTCGTCGGCGAAGCCGCGGGTGGTCAGGCAGGCGCGCAGGTCGAGCGGCCAGGCGATCCGGCCGCGGCCGTCGCGGGCGTCCTCGGCGCCGCCGGCCAGCAGTTCGCGGACCATGACGTCCTGTTCGGGGCCGGAGAGCAGCCGCAGTGGTTCGGCGTAGTCCTCCGGGTCCTGGTGGGCGCGCAGCAGGGCGTAGCAGAAGGAGTGGAAGGTGGTGGCCTGCGGGGTGGCGGCGGTGGAGCCGAGCCGGCCGGACATCCGGTCGCGCAGTTCGACGGCGGCCTTGCGGCTGAAGGTGAGGACGAGGATCTTCTCGGGGTCGGTGCCGTCCTGGATCCGCCGGGCGACCGCCTCGACCAGGGTGGTGGTCTTGCCCGTGCCCGGTCCGGCGAGGACGAGCAGCGGGCCGCCGGCGTGCTCGACCACGGCGCGCTGGTAGGCGTCCAGCACGGGCGGGTCGGGCTGGACGAGCGGGTTGCGCACGAGCCGGTAGGGCGAACTCACGAACGGGTCCTGGGGGTTGTACGGAGAGTCATGGCCGGGGCGGGCCGCGCGGGCCCGCCCGCATCGAGCCTACGATCCTGCCCCGTCAATCCCGTCCGCGCTCGGGATTCGGTGAAGTCTCCCCGCCGTCCCAGCGGGCCTGCCCGAGGTCGACCCGGGGCGGGTCGGCGAGTGGGCGCAGCGGGGTGCCCTCCTCGCCGTAGTGGGCGAGGGCGCGGTGCTCGTGGCCGGGCAGCAGGCGGCCGTCCGCGCGGATCACCCGCCACCAGGGCACCGAGCCGCCGTACAGGGCCATCACCCGGCCGACCTGCCGGGGGCCGCCCTGGCCGAGGTACTCGGCGACGTCGCCGTAGGTCATCACCCGGCCGGGTGGAATCCGCTCGGTCAGGTCGAGCACCAGTTCGGCGAACGGTGGTAGGGCGTCCGGGACGCCGTCGTCTGTTACGTCCGTCACCTGCGGCATTCTTCCTCATGGGGACGCGCGCGCGGCCCCGTACGAACGACCCGCCGCGCCCGATCCGGCCCCTGTCCAGCACGGGGGGCCGGGGCATGCCACCATCTTCGGGGCGGTGAGTGGTGATACGAGGACAAGACCAGATGACCGGGACGGCTGACGTGGGCGTGGACAAGGACTCCGACGAGTCCGGATCCGTCGTGCCCCCGGCGCCCGGTGACGAGTCCGAAGGGCGGCCCGGGAGCGGGCCGACCCCGGAAGTCTCCCTGATCAAGGACCTGACGATCAAGACCCCCACGCCCGAGAAGGCCCCCGGGGCCCCGGCGGAGCCGCCCGCACCCGCGCCCGCCGCGCCCGTCCCCGCCCCGGCCGCGCGGACCGAGTACCACGACCCGCTGGACGACGCCCCGCACCTGGACGTCGACGAGCCGCTGCTCGCCGCCCGCGCGCACCGCCCGTCCGACCTGATCCGCTTCCTGGCCGGGGTCTTCGGGATAGTCGCCGTCTTCGTCCTGGCCGGCATCGCCACCTCGACGACCACCGGCATCGAGCAGGACATCGCCACCAACGCGCCGCACTTCTCCGCGGTGCTGTCCACCATCACCGGCCTGGTCTCCAGCGTCGCGGTGCTCGCCGTGCCGCTGGCCTTCGCGGTCGAGCGGCTGATCAAACGCGACGGCCTGCGGGTCGCCGACGGCGTGCTCGCCTCGGTGCTCGCGTACGGCGTCTCGCTGGGCATCGACTGGTGGGTGGCCGAGGGCGCCTCCGAGCACATCCGCACGGCGCTGACCCGGCTGCCGCTGGACAGCAACGGCAGCCTCACCGACCCGGTGCACGGCTACCTCGCCCCGGTGATCGCCTACATGACCGCCGTCGGCATGTCGAGCCGACCGCGCTGGCGGGTGGCGCTGTGGGTGGTGGTGGTCTTCAGCGGGGTCACCGAGCTGCTCGGCGGCTACACCACCCCGCTGTCGCTGATGCTCACCGTGCTGATCGGCTGGTCCGTCGCCTACGGCACGCTGTACGCGATCGGCTCCCCCAACATCCGGCCCACCGGCCAGCACCTGATGATCGGCCTGCGCAAGGTCGGCTTCACCCCGGACGGCGCCCACCGCGCCCCGGACGCCCCCGGCGGCACCCGCCGCTACTACGTCACCCAGCAGGACGGCCCGCCGCTGGACGTCCACATCATCGACCGCGAGCAGCAGGCCTCCGGCTTCTTCTACCGGGCCTGGCGCCGGCTGCGGCTGCGCTCGGTGGCGGTGCGCCGCAGCCCCCAGTCGCTGCGCCAGGCGCTGGAGCAGGAGGCCCTGATCGCGTACGCGGCGGCCGCCTCGGGCGCCCGCGCTCCGCAGCTGGTGGCCACCTCCGAGCTGGGCCCGGACGCCGCGATCCTGGTGTACGAGAACGTCGAGGGCCGCACCCTGGACGAGCTCGCCGACGCGGAGGTCACCGACCGGGTGATGGCCTCGCTGTGGCAGTCGGTGGCGGCCCTGCACGAGCGCCGGATCGCCCACCGCCGGCTGACCGGCGAGTCGCTGCTGGTCGTCGACGACGAGACGGCCTGCCTGGTCAACCTGTCCGGCGGCGACATCGCCGCCACCGACCTGACCCTGCGCATCGACGTCGCCCAGCTGCTCACCACCTTCGCGCTGCGGATCGGCCCCGAGCGGGCCGTCGCCACCGCCAACGCGGTGCTCGGCGCGGACCGGGTCGCCCAGGCCCTGCCGCTGCTCCAGCCGGTCGGGATGAGCCGCTCCACCCGGGTCGACCTCGCCAAGCTCACCAAGGAGCGCAAGACCGCCGCCCGGGCCAGGGCCCTGGAGCAGGTCGCGGCCGGCGAGCGCACCCAGGAACAGGCCGAGGAGGACATCGCGGCGGCCGGCGAGGACCTGCTCAGCCGCATCCGCGGCCAGATCCTGCAGATCGCCCCTGAGGCGCCGATGGAGCCCGCCAAGCTGGAGCGGCTCAAGCCGAAGAGCCTGATCATGGTGATCGCGCTCACCTTCGCCGCCTACCTGGCGCTGACCACCATCAAGCCGGCCCAGCTCAAGCTCTCCCAGATGAACTGGGCGTGGGCGGCGGCGGCCCTGCTGGCGGCCGCGTTCAGCTACGTCGCCGCCGCGATGAGCCTGACCGGCTTCGTCCCCGAGCGGCTGCCGTTCCGGCGCACCGTCGCGGCCCAGCTGGCCGGCTCCTTCGTGAAGCTGGTCGCCCCCGCCGCGATCGGCGGCATCGCGCTCAACACCCGCTACCTGCAGAAGGCCGGGATCCGCCCGGGCCAGGCGGTCGCCTCGGTCGGCGCCTCCCAGCTGGCGGGCCTGGCCGGGCACCTGCTGCTGCTGTTCAGCTTCGGCCTGATCACCGGCAGCCAGACCAACGGCGACCTCTCCGCCTCCCGGGCGGTGATCATCGGGGTGCTGACCGCCGCCGTGCTCGCCCTGGTGGTGGCCGCGGTGGCGCCGCTGCGCCGCTTCGTGCTGGGCCGGCTGCGCTCGCTGTTCTTCGGCGTGGTGCCGCGGATGCTCGACCTGATGCAGACGCCCAGCAAGCTGATCACCGGCTTCGGCGGCATCCTGCTGCTGACCCTGTCCTTCACCGCCTGCCTGGACTTCTCGGTGCAGGCCTTCGGCGGCGACGTCAGCTTCTCGGCCGTCGCGGTGGTCTTCCTGACCGCCAACGCGGCCGGCTCGGCGATCCCCACCCCGGGCGGCATCGGCCCGGTCGAGGTGGCCCTGATCGGCGCCCTGACCGTCGCGGACGTCTCCCCCGCGGTCGCCACCCCGGCGGTGTTCCTCTTCCGGGCGCTCACCTTCTGGCTGCCGGTGCTGCCGGGCTGGATCGCCTACAACGTGCTGCAGCGCCGGCACGCGCTCTGAGCGGGGCACCCGCGGACGCGTCAGGGGCCCCACCGCCGAGCGGTGGGGCCCCTGACGCGTCAGTCCGGCCGGCGGCCTAGTAGACCGGCTTGTGCGGCTCGACCTGGTTCACCCAGCCGAGCACGCCGCCGCCCAGGTGGACGGCGTTGGCGAAGCCCGCGGCCTTGACCACGGCCAACACCTCGGCCGAGCGCACGCCCGACTTGCAGTGCAGCACGATCTTCCGGTCCTGCGGCAGCTTCTCCAGGGCGTCGCCCATGAGGAACTCGTTCTTCGGGATCAGCACCGCGCCGGGGATGTTGACGATCTCGTACTCACCGGGCTCGCGGACGTCGATGAGGTAGATGTCCTCCGCGTCGTCCTGCCACTGCTTGAGCTGCTTCGAGGTGATGGTCGAACCGGCGGCGGCGGCCTGCGCCTCCTCCGACACGACGCCGCAGAAGGCCTCGTAGTCGATCAGCTCGGTGACCGTCGGGTTCTCGCCGCAGACCGCGCAGTCCGGGTCCTTGCGGACCTTCACCTGGCGGTAGTTCATCTCCAGGGCGTCGTAGATCATCAGCCGGCCGACCAGCGGGTCGCCGATCCCGGCCAGCAGCTTGATCGCCTCGTTCACCTGGATCGAGCCGATGGACGCGCAGAGCACGCCCAGCACGCCGCCCTCGGCGCAGGACGGGACCATGCCCGCCGGCGGGGCCTCCGGGTAGAGGCAGCGGTAGCAGGGGCCGTGCTCGGCCCAGAACACGCTGGCCTGGCCGTCGAAGCGGTAGATCGAGCCCCACACGTACGGCTTGCCGAGCAGCACCGCGGCGTCGTTCACCAGGTAGCGGGTGGCGAAGTTGTCCGTGCCGTCCACGATCAGGTCGTAGCCGGAGAAGATCTCCATCACGTTGGAGTTGTCCAGGCGCTCCTCGTGCAGGACCACCTCGACGTACGGGTTGATCTGCTGCACCGAGTCGCGCGCGGACTCCGCCTTGGAGCGCCCGATGTCGGCCTGGCCGTGGATGATCTGGCGCTGCAGGTTCGACTCGTCGACCACGTCGAACTCGACGATTCCCAGCGTGCCGACACCGGCGGCGGCCAGGTACATCAGCGCGGGCGAACCGAGGCCGCCGGCGCCGACGCAGAGCACCTTGGCGTTCTTCAACCGCTTCTGCCCGGCCATCCCGACGTCCGGGATGATCAGGTGGCGGGAGTACCTGCGGACCTCGTCGACGGTGAGCTCGTCGGCCGGCTCTACCAGGGGTGGCAACGACACGGGGACTCCGATGGGTCTCTTGTTCAGGCGGCCGGGGCCAGCCTCGGACGGGGTTGTTGCACCGCCACTCAGGTGGCTCTCTAGGCCAACAGTGTCATGCCCCACCGGTATTCCGAGACAGCTCGTCCGATGGGCGAGACGGGCCGCGCCGGATCGTGGAACCGCCCGCCGGACGCCCCCGGGGCGCCCCGGGCCCGTGGTTGCGGGCCCGGGGCGCCCCCGCGTCCCCTCACACCCGGCAGGCCGTCTCCAGCCAGACGTCCCCCAGCGACTCCTCCAGCGGCACCTGTGTCCGCCAGCCGAGACGGTCCCGGGCGGTCCGCACGTCCGCCTGCCGCCACGGCACCGGCTCCCCCGGGGCGGGTCGGCCCTCCGTCCGGTGCCCCTCCGCCCGATGGCCCGGCAGGTACGGCCCGGACGCGTGGTGGCCGTGCCCCGGCAGGTGGTCGCCGGCAGGGCCGGCGGCCTGCGCGGGCAGCAGGACCTGCCGGTTCTCCTCCACGATCGACCCCTCGAAGCCCGAGGCCCGGACCAGCAGCTGGGCCGCGTCCCGGGCCCGCACGGCGTGCCCGCTGCCCACGTTGATCACCCCGGTGGCGGCCGAGACCGCCGCCGCCTGGATCGCCCGGGCGACGTCCCGCACGTCCACGAAATCCCGGTATCCGGACAGGTCCGGCATCCGCACCTGGTTCTCGTCCCGCTCCAGCGCCCGCCGCAGCCCCTCGGCGAGGCGCCCGAACAGCGAGGCGGTCGGCGCCCCCGGGCCCACCACGTCGAACACCCGCAGCACCGCCGCGTCCAGCCCGGAGGCCAGCACCAGCTCCGTCCCGGCCAGCTTGGAGACCCCGTACGGGCCGACCGGCCGCGGCTCGGCCTGCTCGGACACCGGCACCCCGCCGGGCACCGGCCCGTACTCGGCGGCCGAGCCGACGTGCACCAGCCGGGCCGGCTCCCGGCTGCGCCGGATCGCCTCGCAGACGGTCGCGACGGCCAGCGTGTTCGACCGGATCAGGGTCCGCGAGCTGCCGTAGGTGGCACCCGCGCAGTTGATCACCACCTGCGGCGCGACCGCGTCCAGGAAGCGGGCCAGGGCGCCCGGGCTCCCGGCGGTCAGGTCGAAGCGGATGTCGGCCGAGTCGCGCCGGCCGAGCACCGTCACCTGCAACTCCTGGTCCATCAGCAGACGATCGGTCACCCGGCGGCCGATGAAGCCGTCGGCGCCCAGCAGCAGCACCCTCATCGGGGGCGTCCTTCCACGAAGCGAGGTCGGGGACGACCTGGCGGACTGAAATACAGCGAACGAGATCTGACGGGTCTGAGAAGTCTGAAAGGTCCGGAAGAGCTGGAAGCTCCGACCGGAGGGTCAGCGGTGCGCGCCGGCCCGGCCGAGCAGCGCCCAGCCGTGGGCCAGCAGCACCACCGCGACCGCGCCGCCGCCCAGCAGGACGGCCGACGGCCAGGGGCGGCCCAGGGCGAGCGGCACCGCCGTCGCGACGGGCCCGGCCAGCGCACCCACCGCGGCGGCCGTCGTCCGGCCGCAGCGCGCCAGCAGCGCGGGCAGCACCAGCAGCAGGCCCAGCACGCCCTGCGCCGCCCACGCCGCGGGGCCGGCCCGCTCGGCGGCCAGGTGCAGCAGGCCGCCGCCGTGGCCGGGCCCGGGGCGCGGCGCGACCACCGCGAGGACCGCCAGCGCGGCGTAGCTGAGCACCGCGAGCACGGCCAGGTGCAGCGCGACCGCGACCGGCAGCACCGGGCGCATCCGGGCCCGGAACTCGGCCAGGGTGCGGGCGGCCCCCAGGTGCCCCCGGCCGACCTGCCGGTACCAGCGGGCCGCCCGCTCCGCCGAGCCCGCCGACACCGCCGCGGCCAGCACCAGGGCGGCGGCCAGCGGCCGGTCCCGGCCCGGCGCCGCCAGCGGGAGCAGCAGCAGCGCGGCCAGGCCCAGCCCGTGGCCGAGCGCGGCGGGGCGCAGCCGGGAGCCGGCCGGCGGGGGCGGGGTGCGGACCGGGCCGAGCTCCGCCGGGCAGGGCGGGCGGCACGGCGGCGGGGCGGGCTCGGCCGGGGCGGTCGCGGTCAGCGCGGGCAGCAGCACCAGCGGGACGGCGGCGGGCAGCAGCACCGGCCAGCGGGCGCCGAGCGCGGCCACCGCGGCGCAGGGCGGCGCGGCCAGCGCGGCGGCGGTCAGCGCCGCCCGGGCCGCGGCCGCGCAGCGGCGCGGTTCGGGCGGCTCGGGCGGCGACGGCCGTCGGGGCACCCGGGCGTACAGCTCCTCGGCCAGCGAGAACAGGTCGGCGTGCCGGCAGCGCGCCGCGGCGTCCGGGCCGAGCCCGGCCTCCTCCAGCCCGGCGGCGATCTCCAGCGGGTCGACGGCGCGCTCGCACAGGTCCCGGTGCTCGGCCATCAGCTCGCGCACCGGGTCGGCGCTGGCCACGGGGCCGGACATCAGACGGCCTCCGCGAGGGCGGGGCCGACGGGGCGGGCCGGGTCGGGGCGGGTCGGGTCGGTGCGGGTCGGGTCGGTGCGCACCGCCAGGGCGGCGAGCTGCCCGGCCTGCCCGGCCCGGCGGCGCGGCGCGGGCGCCCCGTCCGCCTCCTCGTCGCGGCCGCCGGCCGGGCCGTCGTTGAGCCAGTACTCGGCGGGGCGCGCGAACGGGCGCGGTGCCCGGCCGCCGTGGCCCGCCCCGCCGCCCTCGGGGAAGGCGGGGTACTGCGAGACCAGTTCCAGGTAGATCTCCCGGAAGGCGCCGGTCACCGGCTCGACGGCGAAGCGTTCCTGCGCCCGCAGCCGCCCCGCCAGGCCGAGCCGGGAGCGCCGCTCCTCGTCGCGCAGCAGTGCCAGGCAGGCCCCGGCCAGGGCCCGCGGGTCGCGGGCGGGCACCAGCAGCCCGGTCGGGCCGACCACCTCGCGGGCCACCCCGACGTCGGTGGAGACCACCGCGCGGCCGCTGAGCATGGCGTCGACGAGCAGCCGGGGGCTGCGCTGGGAGAGCGCGGAGAAGACCGCCACCGTGCCGCCCTGCCAGGCCTCGGCGAGCGAGCCGGGCCGGCCGGCGAACTCCACCGCCGCGGTCACCCCGAGCCGTTCGGCGACGGCCGCGCAGTGCGCCCGGTAGCCGGGGGCGGCCTCCTCGCCGTGCAGCACCAGGCGGGCCGCCGGCAGTTCGGCGCGGACCCGGGCGAAGGCGTGCAGCACCAGTTCGGTGTCCCGCCCCGGCTCCAGCGGGCCCGCCCAGACCAGGGTGGGCCGCTCGGGCTCGGGCCCGGCCGCCGGGCGGTCCACCGCCGGGGTGCCCTCGTGGACGACCCGGGTGCGCGCCGGATCGGCCCCGCAGCGGCGCTGCCACTGCTGGTCGTGGGCGCTGCCCGGGGTGAGTATCGCGGCCTGCCGGTAGGTCTCCTCGGTGAGCGCCCGGAAGAAGGACAGCAGCAGCGCCCGGACCGGCCATCGGTACGGCGCCGCGTGACTCGCCCGCTCGCCTCCGGGCGCTCGGACCCGGTGCCGACGGTCGTCGCTCCGGCGCTCGTCCCTCGCTTGTCGCTCCTCGCTTTCGGCACCGGCGCGCCCTTCGGCTCGGGGCGGGTAACCCAGGTACTGCTCGCGCAGGTGCAGGCCGTGCTCGGTGACCACGAAGGGCACCCCGTGCAGCTGCCGGGCAACCAGGGCGGGGAGCGCGGCCGGGCCGCCGCCGACCACGTGGCACAGGTCGACGGCGCCGAGGCCGCCGGGCCCGGTGCCGTACCAGGGCGCGGAGAGCGGGCGCAGGCACTGCTCCAGCAGGTCCGCGGCGACCAGCACGTCGCGGACCAGCGGCTGTCCGGCCGAGGTGTCCGCGCCGGGCAGCCGCCAGGTCCGCTCCAGCACCTGGCGGGCGTGGGCGGAGGCGAGGAAGGCGGGCAGGGTGCCCTCGTCCTCCCGGGCCGACGCCGCCAGCCGGTACAGCCCGGCCCCGAAGCCGGCCCGCTCCCCGGGCAGCACCAGTGCCCGCACCAGGTCCTCGTACGCCCGGGCGTACTGGCGTCTGCGCAGCGCCCCGGGGGCGCGGCCGCGCGGCCGGCGGCCCCACAGCACGAGGTGGTGGGTGCCGGGCCGGGCGGGCGGGCGCCGGGCGCCGGGGTCGTCCGGGCCGGTGAGCAGGTACCGCTCGAACTCGTGCTCCGGCAGGCCCTCGGCCAGCCGCTCGCACCAGGCCCCGGCACCACGGTCGGGATGCGGACGGGCACCCTCGGTGAGCAGCGCGACGCGCACGGGAGTCCTCCTTCTGCCTCGGGACGGGGGCGGTGACGGCAGCCCCGGTCAGGGCCGACCGCCCCCCGCACCCCTGGGACGCCCCCTGGGCGGGGGCCACGGGAGCCGCGGGGCCGTACGCCGGGACGCTTGCTCGGGCCGTGCGCCGCGTGCTCCGGCGTCAGCGGTCCTCCCCCACACCTGTTCGGTCCGGCAGCAGAAAGGTAGGACCGGCCCGGGGCGATCCATCGGTCACATGCCTGGCTGCCACCTGAACGAGTGAACTGCCGTGACCTCGCCCGGGACCGGGCCGTTAGCGGGCGCTATACGCCGCTCCGGCGCCGGGGCGGTACCGCTCCGGTGCCGCTCCGGCCCCGCCCGCCGCTCAGCGGGCGGTGTCCGCGATCAGCTCGCGCACGGCCCGGGCGACCGCGTCGGGGTGCTCCATCATCGCCACGTGCCCGGACTCGGGCAGCACCAGCAGCCGGGCGTCGGCGAAGGCCGCGCAGGCCCGCCGGGCGGAGCGGTAGGCGACCAGCCTGTCGCGCAGCCCGTACACCAGCAGCACCGGCGCCGCGACCTGCTCGGCCTGCCGCCACAGCGCCTGGTCGCCGCGCTCGGTGTAGGCGGAGACGATGCCGCGGGCCGAGCCGATCAGGGCCGGCATCGCGTGCGGCTGCGCCAGCCGGTGCCGGTACTCGGCCACCGCCTCGGCGCGGGCGGTGGGGCTCAGGCCGGCCGGGTCGCCGTAGACCAGGCGCAGCAGGTCCTCGGTGGCCGCCTCGGCGTCGCGCCGCCCGGCCGGCAGCCGGCGCAGCAGGGCGGGCAGTCCGGGCAGGGCGAGCAGGCCGGTGGGCCAGGCGGAGCGCTGCGGGGGCAGTTCGGGCAGCGCGGGCGAGACGAGGGTGAGGCTGCGGACCAGGTCGGGGCGCAGCGCGGCGAGCCGGACGGAGACGGCGCCGCCGAGCGAGTTGCCGAAGAGGTGGACGGGGCCGCGGCCGGCGGCCTCCAGGTAGCCGATGACGGCGCGGACGTGGCCGGAGAGGCTGAGGTTGCCGTCGGCGGGCGGGCCGGAGCGGCCGAAGCCGGGCAGGTCGAGGGCCTCGCCGTCGACGAGGCCGGAGAGCCGGTCCATCAGCGCGCTCCAGTTGCCGGCCGAGCCGCCCAGGCCGTGCACGAAGAGTCCGGGCTCGCGGCCGTCGGTGCCGCCCGCTCCGGCGGGCCGGTGCACCGCGAGCACCGCGCCGGGGACCTCGACCGTACGTACCTGCTGCTCAGCGCTGCTCATGGTGGACGATGGTAGTGAGGGCCGGTCGGGGGCGGCGGGGGTGGTCCGGCCTTCCCGGCCCCCGTCCCGTCCGCCCGTCCCCTCGCCCGCCCCATCCCTCGTCGCACCACTGCCGACGCCGAGGTCAGCGCCGTATTGTGGGCTCCTGACAAGCGGCCGGACTGCTTTTCTCGCCTTCGCCAGGGGCGGGCGCGGTTACCGAAAAGTAGACTCGGCCCTCTTGCCAGCCCCGAAGAACCCCGAAGTGAGGAGCGCCGTGACGGCCATCCAGGAGGCGCAGGAGCGCCCGCGCGGTGCCCGCCTGCCGCGAAGCGCCCGCCGTGAACAACTGCTCGGTGCCGCCCAGGAGGTGTTCGTCGCCCAGGGTTACCACGCGGCCGCCATGGACGACATCGCCGACCGTGCCGGGGTGAGCAAGCCGGTGCTCTACCAGCACTTCCCCGGGAAGCTGGACCTCTACCTGGCGCTGCTGGACAAGCACTGCGACGCCCTGGTCGAGTCGACCCGGGACGCGCTGGGCACCACCACCGACAACAAGCTGCGGGTGGCCGCGACGATGGAGGCGTACTTCAACTACGTCTCCAGCGAGTCCGGCGCGTTCCGGCTGGTCTTCGAGTCGGACCTGACCAACGAGCCGGCCGTGCGCGAGCGGGTGGAGCGGGCCTCCGAGGCGAGCGCGACGCTGGTCAGCCAGGTGATCCAGGAGGACACCGACCTGCCGGAGGCGGAGTCCAAGCTGCTGGCGGCCGGGGTCTGCGGCCTGGCCCAGATCACCGCCCGGTACTGGCTGTCGCAGGGTCTGGACATCCCGCGCGACGAGGCGGTGCGGCTGGTCGCCAGCCTGGCGTGGCGGGGGCTCAAGGGCTTCCCGATGCACCCGGGCGACCTCGCGCCGGAGGGCTCCGCCCAGCAGTGACGATCCGCTGACCTTCGCCTGGGCGGTGATCGGGTGCTCTATGGTGAAGCCGTACGGCGCGGTCGCCGTGATCGCTTGTCCCAGGCGGTCCGTCGCCGCGCGTGGAGACTGCAGAACCGGAGGGACGGAAGCCGTGGAGGTCAAGATCGGCGTGCAGAACGCGCCGCGCGAAATCGTGATCGAGAGCTCGCAGACTGCCGATGAGGTCGAGAGCGCGGTCGCGAAGGCGCTGGAGGGCTCCACCAAGCTCTTCTCGCTCACCGATGAGCACGGCCGTCGCGTCATCGTCCCGGCCGAGCGCCTGGCGTACGTGGAGATCGGCGAGTCGGCGGCCCGCAAGGTGGGCTTCGGCACCACCTGAGCCGCCGCCGAGCAGGTCCGTCCGGTGCCCCGTTCCCTCCCGAGGGAACGGGGCACCGTCGCGTGTACGGGCAGGTCGGCCTGGGTACGGCGACAGGTGCGGCACCGGTGCCGCACGCCCGTTCCCCCGGGGAGGCCGCCGTGCTGGTCGAATCGCTCGTCTTCGTGCTGGTCGGCCTGGCCGCGGCCGCGGCCGCGCTGCTGGGCCTGCCGGGGTACTACCGGGCCCCCCGCCCGCTGGTGGTGGGGACGGCCCTGGCCTCGGCGCTGCTCGGCGGGGTGGTCGCGCACTTCTGCCTGGACGGTCGCCTGCCGGTGGCCGCGGTGGTGTTCTCGGCGCTGGCCGCGGGGGTGGTCACCTCGCTGCTGGCCCGGCCGGACCTCGCCGCCGGGCGGGCCCCGGCGCACCGGCACCACCCGCACCGGGCCGGCGCCCACCGCGCGCCGCGGCGGCACCGGCCGGCCTGAGGCCCGTGGCGGGGCGCACGACGGGGCCCGTGACGGGGCCCGTTACGAGGCCAGGCCGAGGGCGGCCATCCGCCGGGTGTGCGCCTCGGTGATCCGGTTGAACATCTTGCCGACCTCGACCAGGTCGAAGCCCTGCACCTGGACGCCGCCGACCAGCAGGTTGGAGAGCGCGTCCCGCTCGGCGACGACCCGCTGGGCCTGGCTGAGCGCCTCGCCCATCAGCCGCCGGCCCCACAGGGCGAGCCGGCCGCCGGCCCGCGGGTCGGCCTCGATGGCCTGGCGGACCTTGTCGACCGCGAACTGTCCGTGGCCGGTGTCGGACATGACGCTGAGGACCAGGTCGCGGGTGTCGTCGTCCAGCCGGACGGCCACCTCGCGGTAGAAGTCGGTGGCGATGGCGTCGCCGACGTAGGCCTTGACCAGGCCCTCCAGCCAGTCCGAGGGCGCCGTCATCCGGTGGAACAGCTCCAGCGGCTCGACGAAGGGGCGCATCGCCTCCTGCGGGTCGGCGCCGATCTCGGCGAGCCGGTCGTGCAGCCGCTGGTAGTGCTGGAACTCGGCGGAGGCCATCCGGGCCAGGGCCGCCTTGTCGGCGAGGCCGGGCGCCAGCTTGGCGTCCTCGGCGAGCCGCTCGAAGGCGCTCAGCTCGCCGTACGCGAGCGCGCCGAGCAGGTCGAGCACCGCCGCGCGGTAGCCCGGTTCGGCCGAGCACGTGGCCCAGTCGCCGATCGAGCCGGGCGCGCCGTCCTGCGTCTCACCATGGGTCTCCATGACCCGCCACCTTAGTCCCGCCCCCGCCCGCGCCCCACCACCGGACGCACCCCGGTGACCTGCCGGATCGGCTCCCGGCGCCCCCGTCGGCGGGGTCGGTGTCAGACGCATCACGTGTTCGAGTCGTCGCCTGACTGTATGGTGGTACGGAGCCCCGTCGTGCTCGCACGGTGCCACCGCCGTCTCGGTGGCCCGCACGAGCCCGCTCCGTAGCGGCAGCGCGTCCCCCGGACGTGTCCGCACCGGAGGCACGGGTACTCACGTACGCGGATGCCCGGTCGGAGAGCCGATCGGCTCCGACCATGGCTTGGACTTCAAGCCTTGGCACCGCATCAGTGGCCGAGCGAGGGCCGCCGAGACCACGCCCACCTGGCGGAGGTCCCGCGCAGGTCCCTCACGGGAACTCTCCCCGACGCCGCCGGCGACGCGCCCCGCCAACGGGCCGCGCGCACCGGCCGGCCGCAGGGACCGGCGCGGTAGTGCGTCCGCTCAGCTGTACTCGGGGCCGCCAGGCCCGTACACAGCCGCGCGGCTGCCCGCCCGCCGCTCGCTCTCGGCCCCTCCGAAAACGGAAGAGGCAGCACCCTGTCCACCACCGCTGAACCCATCAAGACGACGTTCCGGGACCTGGGGATCCTCCCGGAGACCGCCGAGGCCCTCGAGTCCGTCGGCATCGTCCACCCCTTCCCCATCCAGGAGATGACCCTCCCGGTCGCGCTGACCGGCCACGACGTCATCGGCCAGGCCAAGACCGGCACCGGCAAGACCCTCGGCTTCGGCCTGCCGCTGATCGAGCGCGCCGTGGTGCGCGCCGACGTGGACGCCGGCCGGGCCACCGAGGACCAGCTCTCGGACTTCCCGCAGGCGCTGATCGTCGTCCCGACCCGCGAGCTCTGCACCCAGGTCACCAACGACCTGCAGACCGCCGGCAAGGTCCGCAACGTCCGCGTGCTCGCGGTCTACGGCGGCCGGGCGTACGAGCCGCAGGTCGAGGCGCTCAACAAGGGCGTCGACATCGTGGTCGGCACCCCGGGCCGACTGCTGGACCTGGCCGGCCAGAAGAAGCTGAACCTGTCCAAGGTCCGCGCGCTGGTCCTGGACGAGGCCGACGAGATGCTCGACCTGGGCTTCCTGCCCGACGTCGAGAAGATCATCACCATGCTGCCGGCCAAGCGGCAGACCCTGCTGTTCTCGGCCACCATGCCGGGCCAGGTCATCAACCTCGCCCGCCGGTACATGAGCCAGCCGACCCACATCCGGGCCGCCGCCCCGGACGACACCGGCGCCACCGTCGCCAACATCGAGCAGCACATCTTCCGTGCCCACTCGCTCGACAAGGTCGAGATGGTCTCGCGCATCCTCCAGGCCGACGGCCGCGGACTGGCGATGATCTTCTGCCGCACCAAGCGCACCGCCGCCGACGTCTCCGACCAGCTGACCCAGCGCGGCTTCGCGGCCGGCGCCGTCCACGGCGACCTCGGCCAGGGCGCCCGCGAGCAGGCGCTGCGCGCCTTCCGCAACGGCAAGGTCGACGTGCTGGTCTGCACCGACGTGGCCGCCCGCGGCATCGACGTCGAGGGCGTCACCCACGTCATCAACTACCAGTGCACCGACGACGAGAAGACCTACCTGCACCGGATCGGCCGCACCGGCCGGGCCGGCGCCTCCGGTACGGCCGTCACCCTGGTCGACTGGGACGACATCCCGCGCTGGCAGCTGATCAACAAGGCGCTGGACCTGCCGTTCAACGAGCCGGAGGAGACCTACTCCACCTCGCCGCACCTGTACGAGCTGCTGAAGATCGCGCCGGGCACCAAGGGTGTGCTGCCGCGTTCGGAGCGCACCCGGGCCGGGCTCGGCGCGGAGGAGATCGAGGACCTCGGCGAGACCGGCGGGCGCGGCGCCCGCCCCGGTCGCGGCGCTGCCCGCGGCGGGCGGGCCGGCTCGGGCCGCCCGGCCGTCGAGGCCCCGGCGGCGGAGGAGAAGCCGCGCCGTACCCGTGAGCGCCGCCGCACCCGCCGCGGTTCGGAGCTCGGCGAGGGCGAGGCGGCCGTCGCCGCGGCGGTGACCGAGGCGGCTCCGGCCGTCGAGGGTGCCGAGGGCGAGACCGCGCCGCGCCGTCGCCGCCGCCGTTCGCGCGGTGGCGCCGCCTCGGGCGAGGTCACCCCGGTGGCCGCCGCCGAGGTCGTCGCCGAGGCGGCCGCGGTGGTCGAGGCCGCCGTGGTCGCGGCCGAGCCGGTGGCCCCGGAGGCCCCGGTGGCCGAGGAGAAGCCGCGCCGGACCCGGACCCGGAAGCCCAAGGCCGAGGCGGCCGAGGTCGCCGAGGTCGCCGAGGTCGTGGAGGCCGTCGCCGTCACCGAGGCTCCGGCCGAGGCCCCGGCGGAGAAGAAGCCGGCCCGCACCCGGACCCGCAAGCCCAAGGCCGAGGTCGCCGAGGTCGCGGAGACCGTCGAGGCCGCCGCCGTCACCGAGGCTCCGGCCGAGGCCCCGGCCGAGAAGAAGCCGGCCCGCACCCGGACCCGCAAGCCCAAGGCCGAGGCGGCCGAGGTCGCGGAGACCGTCGAGGCCGCCGCCGTCACCGAGGCTCCGGCCGAGGCCCCGGCCGAGAAGAAGCCGGCCCGCACCCGGACCCGCAA
>NZ_JBIAXC010000069.1:0-38593 GCF_042896295.1 Kitasatospora sp. NPDC001309
GCCCGAGAGATCTACCGAGTCCTGACCACGCCCAGCACACCGAGCACCACCACCGAGCAGCTCACCATCGCTGCTTGACATCCATAAGAGCATCCCAACCTCGGAACTACTCGTCCAGACCCTGGGCCACTCTGGGACGCTCGCGTGGGGTGCGTTGATCATTTGTCTATCGGCGGCTGCGAAGCTCACCGAGTCGGCACACACTCCGGTGGGCCGGCGCAACTGTCTCCGCAACGAACTGGAGTCCTCCATGAACCGTGTTCCGAACGCCGCCAAGCGCGCCGCAACCCTGCTGGGCCTCGCCACCGGCGCCGTGCTGCTCGCGGCCACGGCCGCACAGGCCGCCCCGGCCGCTCCGGCTGCGGCGGAGGGTTCCGCCCTGGCGGCGTCGGTGGCGGCCGCCACGCTCCAGCCCGGGGCGGCGGCCCTGGCCGGGGTGAACGGTGACCCCAGGGTGCACATCGACGAGACCAACGAGTGGAACACCATCGCCTCCAGGCCGCTGCCGTCCGGCGGGCAGCTCTGAGCCGCCCGGCCCCGACCGCGGCGGATCCCCGGGGGGGCCGCCGCTCAGACCTCGGAGCGCAGCCGGTCGAGGAGTTCCCGGGCGTCCGCCGCCTCCGGCAGTCCCAGGGCGGCCAGCGAGGCGTACGCCCGGGCCGCGTGCTCCTCGGCCGCCGCGCGGTCGCCGAGGCCGGCCTCGGTCCGGGCCAGGATCTGGAGGGCGTACGCCAGGTCGCGTTCGCCGTCGCGCGCGCCCTCCAGGTGGGTCACTGCCGCCCGGGCCTCCGTCAGGGCCTCCGCGGGCCGGCCGGTCACCCGCAGGGTGTCGGCGCGCCGGTAGCGGGCCATCGCCTCCTGGCGGGGCAGACCGGCCGTGCGGCACAGCTCCAGGCATTCCTGGTAGGTGGCCAGGGCCTCGTCGTGGCGGCCGAGTTCGTGCAGTGCGCGGCCGCGGATCCCGAGGGCGTGGGCGGCCCCGTGGCTGTCCGGGACGTCCCGCAGGGCCAGCAGCTCCTCGTCGCAGATCGCCACCGCCTCCTCGGCGGCGCCGCTGCGCAGCCGAGCGACGGCGGCGTTCAGGGCGGTGGCGAGCGCCCCGGAGCGGTGGCCGAGGAGGCGGGCCAGCGCGAGGGCCTGGTCGAAGTTGCGCACCGCGTCGGCGTTCCGCTGCTGGAACAGCGCGATGACGCCGAGGTCGTTGCAGGTCTGTCGGAGGATCACGGTGTCCTCCGCGCGCCGGCAGGAGTCCGCGGCCCGGGTGGTGTGCTCGCGGGCCTCGTCGAGCCGGGTGGCCTGGACGGCCACGTTGCCGCAGACGAAGCGGGCCCGGCCGGCCGCCCGGTGGTGGCCGAGCGACTCGGCGGCCTCGGCGGCCTCGTGGGCGACCGAACCCAGCAGGGTTGAGGAGATGTCCCGGCCGAAGGCGCTGCAGGCGACCAGCAGATCGGCGGCGACGTCGAGCAGCGCGGGGTCGGGGGCGGAGCGCACGGCCGCGCCGACGGCGTGGGCGATGCCGTCGAACTCCCGCACCACCCAGGCCCTTGCCCCGGCCAGGTCGGCGAAGCGGGCGGCGCCCGCGACGGTGAAGGTGGTGCCGACCGGATCCCCCGGGACCGCCCGCTGGAACGCCGCGACGGCGCCCGCCAGCAGGAAGCGCAGCAGCCGGGCGGCCACCGGCGGCCGTTCGTGCGGGAGCAGCCGCTGCTCGGCGTAGTTGCGCAGCAGTTCGTGGTAGCGGTACCGGCCGGGCTGCGGCGACTCCAGCAGGGCCGCGTCCACCAGGGACTCCAATACCTCCTCGGCGTCCTCCGGGCCCAGGCCGAGCGCGGCCGCCGCCGCATCCAGGGCGATCGTCGGCCGGGTGAAGGGGGCGAGGGTGCGGAAGGCGTACGCCTGGACGCCGTTGAGCTGCCGGTAGCCGAGCTCGAACACGGTGGTCACGGCGAGGCCGCCGACGCGCAGCTGGTCGAGCCGGTGGCGTTCGTCGGTGAGCGCGGTGACCAGCCGGTCCAGCGCCCAGTGGGGCCGGGCCGCCAGCCGGGCGGCGACGATCCGCACGGCGAGCGGCAGCCGGCCGCAGAGGCCGACCACCTCGTCGGCGGCGGCGGGCTCGGCCGCCACCCGCGGGCCGCCGATGACCTGCCGCAGCAGGTCCAGGGCCTCGTCGACGGCGAACACGTCGAGGTCGAGGTGGGCACGGGAGGACAGGCCGGGGACCCGGGTGCGGCCGGTGACGATCACCGCGCAGTCGCCGGAGCCGGGCAGCAGGGGGCGCAGCTGGGCGAGGTCGCGGGCGTCGTCGAGCAGGAGCAGGACCCGGCGGCCGTCGAGCAGGCTGCGCAGCAGCCGGGAGCGGTCCTCGACGCCGCGCGGCAGGTCGGCGGCGGCGACGCCGAGTGCGCCGAGGAAGCTGCCCAGGACGGCGGCGGCGTCGGCCGGTTCGCCGCTGGTGCCGCGCAGGTCGGCGTAGAACTGGCCGTCGGGGTAGTGGTCGCGGACCTGGTGGGCGACCCGGACGGCCAGCGTGCTCTTGCCGATGCCGCCCATGCCGCTGATCGAGGCCACGCCGAGGACGGACCGGTCGGCTCCGGTCAGGCCTTCGGCGAGCTGCCGGACGGCCTCGGTGCGGCCGCTGAAGTCGGAGATGTCCGGCGGTAGTTGGGCCGGGCGGACGACGCCCTCCGGCGCCGGGGTGAGGACCGCCGCCGGGGCGGGTGCCAGCAGGTCCGGGTCACCGGCCAGGATCCGGCCGTGCAGCCCGCACAGCTCCGGGCCGGGGTCGATCCCCAGCTCCTCGCCCAGCGTGCGCCGGGCCCGGGCGAAGACGGCGAGCGCGTCCGCCTGTCGGCCGGCGGCGTACAGGCTCTGCATCAGGAAGCCGTAGCTCTGCTCGCGCAGCGGGTGCTGCTGGACGAACGCGGTGAGGTCGGACACCAGGGCGTGGTGCCGGCCGCGGGCGAGCTCGGCGGCGAAGCGCTGCTCGGTCAGGGTCAGCCGCAGCTCGGCGAGGCGGGAGCGCTCGGCCTCGGCGAGCGGCCCGGGCACGCCGGCCAGCGGTTCCCCCTGCCACAGGGAGAGCGCCTCGGTGAGCAGCGTGGCGCACTCCTTCCGCCGCCCCTTGCGCCAGGCGCGGGCGGCGGTGGCGGCCAGCCGCTCGGCCCGGTGGACGTCCACGGACTCCGGCGGTACGGACAGCCGGTAGCCGTCGCCCACCGAGCTGAGCAGCTGCGCCACGGGCGCACCGCCGTCGGGGCCGGTCACGCCGGTGCTGGTGCCGCCACCGTCGCGTCCGCCGCCGTCAGGGCCGGCCAGCCGCTGGCGGATCCGCCAGGCATAGGTGCGCAGGACCATCACGGCGGACGAGGGCGGTTCGGCACCCCACAGCGCGTCGACGAGCTCGTGCAGGGTGACGGGGCGGCCGGCCCGCAGCAGCAGCGCCGCCAGCACGGCCCGCTGCTGGGGCGGGCCCGCGGGCACGGCCCGTCCGTCGGCCTCGATGCCGATCGGCCCCAGCAGGCTGAACCGCAGCCGCGTCGGCGCACACTCGTCCTGAACCACGTTCCGTTTCCCCCGCCCCCCGAAAAGTCGACTTACCTTACACGCACCAGCCCGATCCACCAGGGCCGCCGAGCCAGGTCGGGTCGGCGGCCGGTGGGAGGCGGAGAGCGGTGCCGGGGCCGGAACGGTACTGCCGACCGTCCCGCCCCCGCCACCGTCCGTCACTGCGACCGCAGTTCGAGGACCAGCTCGCGCGGCAGGCCGTGGGTGTCGTGGAGGTAGCGGAGGTCGTCCTCGCCGAGCGGGCCGCGGAAGCGGGGGCGGGAGAGCAGCCGGCGGCCGCGCTCCAGCAGGCGGTCGAAGTGCTGCTCCTCGTCGAGCAGCACCCGGCGCACCGACTCCGGGTCCACGTCCTGGCCGAAGCGGTCCAGGGTGTGCCGCACCAGCTCCGGCGGCAGGTCCCCGAGCCGGCGCTGCGGGTCGTCGCGGCGCAGCACGGTGAGCACCCGGCGGACCAGGCGGCGCAGCACGTAGCCGCGGCCGGTGGTGCCGGGGCGGACACCGTCGCCGATCACCACGACCGACGAGCGCAGGTGGTCGCAGACCAGGCGCAGGGATGGCTCGTCCAGCTGCCACAGCGGCGGCACCAGGCGGCGCCAGGGGTCGAAGACGTCGCACTCGAAGACCGAGGAGCGGCCCTGGAGCAGCGAGGAGAGCCGTTCCAGGCCGAGTCCGGTGTCCACGTTGCGCTGGGGGAGCGGCACGAGCGAGCCGTCGTCGAGCCGGCGGTGACGCATCATCACGTGGTTCCACACCTCCACCCAGCGGTCGTCCCGGGTCGGGGTCGACCGCGGCGGGGTGTCGCCGGTCCAGAGGAAGATCTCCGAGTCGGGGCCGCAGGGGCCGGTCGGCCCGTTGGACCACCAGTTGTCGTCGACGGTCAGCTCGACCGGGACCCCGCGGTCCTGCCAGAGCTCCAGCGAGCCGGTGTCCGGCCCGACCCGGTCGTCCCCGCCGAAGACGGTGGCGTGCAGGCGGCCCGGGTCGATGCCGAGGCCGTCGGTGAGCAGGCCGTAGCCCCAGTCGAGGCTCTGCGGGCCCTCGTAGTCGCCCAGCGACCAACTGCCCAGCATCTCGAAGACGGTGAGGTGGGTGCGGTCGCCGACCTCGTCCAGGTCGGTGGTGCGCAGGCACCGCTGCCGGTTGACCAGCCTCGTCCCGAGCGGATGCGGACGGCCCTCCAGGTACGGGGTGATGGGGTGCATGCCGGAGGTGGTGAACAGCACCGGGTCGCCGGGCGGGGGCAGCAGGGTGGAGCCGATGGTCCGGCGGTGGCCGCGCTCCTCGAAGTACTCGGTGAAGACGCGGACGAGCTGGTCGGTGTTCATGGCGGTGGCTCCTTCTCGGGGGAGGGAGGCGCCGGAGAACGAGCCGCGCGATCATCGGGACCGGGGGAGGGAACGCCCCGGGAACACCACCGGCGGACCGTTTCCGGTCGCCGGGGGAGGGGGTACGTCAGGCGGCGGCAACCGGCGAGCTGGCGGCTCGCGCGGCTGCGCTGGTGCTTCGGTCCATGACGTCCATGTCCCCGAGGTTAACTCCGGCGGCACCCGCCGGGCCACCGGTTTTGCGGGCCACCGGTCTGTGGGTGCCCGGCTTGCGGGTGTCCGGCTTGCGGGCGCCCGGTGCGGCCGAGGGGCCGAACTCGCCCGCCCGGCCGAGCAGGGCCAGGGCCTCCTCGGCGGGGGAGCCGGCCGGCGCGGTGTGGACGATGAGTGCCTGCTCCGGCGAGCCCGCGATCGACAGCAGCTGCTGGTGCACCTCCAGCGCGCCCACCACCGGGTGGTGCAGCAGGTGGGCGGCGGTGTCGCAGGGCGCCACCCGGTGGTCGGCCCACAGGGCGACGAACTCCGGGCTGCCCATGGTCAGTTCGCCGATCAACTCGGCGAGCAGCCGGTCCTCCGGGTGTCGGCCGACGGCTCCGCGCAGGTTCCCGACCACCCCGCGGGCCTTGCGCGGCCAGTCCGCGTACAGCTCCCGGGTGTGGGCGTCCAGGAACAGCATCCGGCCCAGGTTCGGGCGCCGCGCCGGGTCGTCGGGGCTGTCCCGGTCCAGGTGGCCGGCCAGCAGGGCGTGGCCGAGGGGGTTCCAGGCCAGGACGTCCATCCGGCGGCCGAGCACCACCGCCGGGACGCCGCCGACGGAGCGCAGCAGGTCGCGGGTCTCCGCCGTGAGCCGCTCCGGCCCGGGGCGGCGCACCCGGGGTGCCCGGCGGGCGGCGCCGGCCAGCCGGTCGAGGTGTTCGCGCTCGTGGCCGCCGAGCAGCAGGGCGCGGGCGATCGCGTCCAGCACCTCGGGCGAGGCCCCGCGGGACAGCCCCTGTTCGAGCCGGGTGTAGTACGAGACGCTGACGCCGGCCAGCTGCGCCACCTCCTCCCGCCGGAGCCCGGACACCCTTCTGCGGGGCCCGAGTTCGCGCAGTCCGACGTCCGCGGGATGCAGCCGCGTCCGTCGGGCCCGGAGGAAGTCGCCGAGGGGTCCTGGTCCGTTCATCCCCCCAGTATTCGACGGCCGGCCGGGCGCTGCCACACCCTGCGAGGGGTAGGAACGGCCGGGACTGGTCCGCGCCGCCCGGACCGCCGAGGCTCGGTGCCAGGGCCCGTCCGACACGATCCGCCGCACGGGCCGCAGCCGGCCGCCCCGCCCCGGGGCGCGCCCCGCACCGGAGGACGGACCCATGCACCACGCCCCGGACCAGCTCACCCTCGGCGACGTCACGGTCACCCGGGTCAAGGAGTACTACGGCCCGGCCGGGCTGACCCCCGGGCAGTTCTTCCCGGACAGTCCCGACGGCGCGTGGCAGGAGCACCGCGACTGGCTGGCGCCCGACTTCTGGGACCCGGGGACCGACCAGTGCCGCACCGCGATCCAGACCTGGCTGCTGCGCAGCGAGGGCCGCACGATCCTGGTCGACACCGGGGTGGGCAACCACAAGGACCGGCCGTACGCGCCGGTCTGGCACCGGCTGGACACGGAGTACCTGGACAACCTCGCCGCCGCCGGGGTGCGGCCCGAGGACGTCGACCTCGTGGTCAACACCCACCTGCACATCGACCACGTGGGCTGGAACACCCGCCTGGAGGGCCGGGAGTGGGTGCCGACCTTCCCCAACGCGACGTACCTCGTCCCGCGCCCGGACTTCGAGTTCTGGGACCCGGCCAACGGCCACCGGAGCGTGCTCGGCGAGGGCAACCGGAACGTCTTCGAGGACAGCGTCGCGCCGGTCCACCGGGCCGGGCAGGTCCGGCTGTGGGACGGCGGGCACCGGATCGACCGCAACCTGCGGCTGGACCCCGCGCCCGGGCACACCCCGGGATCCTCCGTGCTCACCCTGGACTCCGACGGCGAACGCGCCCTGTTCGTCGGGGACCTCGTGCACACCCCGCTCCAACTCGCCGAGCCGGACACCAACTCCTGCTTCTGCGAGGACCCGGCACAGTCCCGCGCCACCCGGCACCGGCTGCTCGGCGATGCCGCGGAGCGGCACGCGCTGCTCTTCCCGGCGCACTTCGGCGGCAGCGGCGCGGTCGAGGTCGCGCGCCGCGGCCCGGGCTTCGCGGTCGAGGAGTGGGCGGGCTTCCCGCGCATCTCCTGACGCGCCGCCGACACCGGTCGGCCCCGGGGCGGCCCCGGGTCAGCCCCCAGTTCAACCGGTCCAGCCAGTCCAGCCAGGTCAGCCGGTTCGCCCGGTTGACGCAGTGGAGAGGAACCGATTCACGTGCCCCGACAGGCAGAACCCGTCGTCACGACCCCGGCGGGAGCCGTCCGCGGCGCCCGCGCCCGCACCGGCGAGCGCTACCGGGCCGTCCCCTACGCGGCGGCGCCGGCCGGCGCCGGCCGGTTCGCCCCGCCCCGGCCGCACCCCGGCTGGTCCGGCGTCCGCGACGGCACCCGGCCCTCGCCCACCGCCCCGCAGCCGCCCCGCGCCTTCGACGGGCTCGACGTGAGCCCCTACTTCGGGCCGGGCTGGGTGCCCGGCCCGGAGTACCTCACCGTCGACGTCCACACGCCCGCCGCCGACGGCCGGCGCCGCCCGGTGATGGTCTTCGTGCACGGCGGCGGCTTCATCACCGGCTCCAACCGCGCCGCCCTCTACGACGGTTCCGCCTTCGCCCGGGACGGCGTGGTGCTGGTGGCGGTGAACTACCGCCTGGGCATCCCCGGGTTCCTCGACCTGCCGGGTGCCCCGCCCAACCGGGGCCTGCTGGACGTGCTCGCCGCGCTGCGCTGGGTGCGCGACTCCGTGGCGGCCTTCGGCGGCGACCCCGGCAACGTCACCGTGTTCGGCGAGTCCGCGGGCGCCACGCTCGTCTGCGCGCTGCTCGCCACGCCGCAGGCGCGCGGGCTGTTCCGGCGGGCCGTGGTCCAGAGCGGCAGCGGGACGGGCGCGTTCACCCCGGAGCAGGCACGGCGGGTCACGGCCGCCGCGGCCGCGGCCCTGGGCGTCGAGCCGACGGCCGGGGCGTTCGCCGCCGTGCCGGACGAGCGGCTGGTGGCGGTCCTGCCCGAGCTGACCGGCCTCGACCTGCGCACCGGCACCGCCGTGGACCCGCTGGCCGGGCTCAGCCCGCTCGGGCTGGTCCTGCCGGTCCAGCCCGCGGACGCGCTGGCCGCCGGCCCGGCCCGGGACGTCGACCTGCTGATCGGCACCAACACCGAGGAGGCGAACCTCTACCTGGCGCCGCAGGGGGAGCTGGAATCCACCACGGAGGCGGGGCTGCGCGCGGCCGCCACCGGGTTGCTGGCCGACCCGGAGGGCGTGCTCGCGGCCCTGCGCGCCGGCCGGCCGCGGGCCACCCCGGGCGAACTGCGCTCCGCCGTGCTCGCGCAGGCCCTGTTCGAGGCCGGCACCGAGTGCATCGCCCGGGCACACGCCCGGATCTCCGGCGGCCGCACCCACCGCTACTCCTTCGGGTACCGGTCCACGGCCCTGGACGGGCGGCTCGGCGCCGCCCACACCGTCGAGCTGCCCTTCGTGTTCGACGTGGCGGACGAGCCCTGGCTGCACGGGCCCGAGGGGCTGCTCGGCCCCGACCCGGTGCCGGCGGGGCTGGCCGCCCGGGTGCACGGTGCCTGGACGGCGTTCGCCCGGAGCGGCGAGCCGGGCTGGGCGGGGTACGACCCGGAGCACCCGGCGGCCGAACCCCTCCGCGGCTGAGCCCCCGCCGCCGTGCCCCGGCTGCCGGGCCCCGGCCGCCAAGGCCCCGCGCCGCCCCGGCCCTCGCTCCCGCGCCCGGCCCGGTCCTACCCTGGACGGCATGGACGCGCTCGCGGCGACTCCCGGCGGTACGGCGGCCGATGCGGCCGGCCTGGCGGCGCTGGTGCGCCTGCTGGCCGGGCGCGGGGCGGTGGTGCTCAGCGGGGCGGGCCTGTCCACCGAGTCCGGGATCCCGGACTACCGGGGCGAGACGGGCAGCCGGCGGCGCGCGGCGCCGATGACCTTCCAGGAGTTCACCGGGAGCGCGGCGGCCCGGCAGCGGTACTGGGCGCGCAGCCACGTCGGCTGGCGGGCGATCGCGGCGGCCGAGCCGAACGCCGGGCACCGGGCGGTGGAGCGGTTGCGGCGCTCGGGGCACGTGTCGGCGGTGATCACCCAGAACGTGGACGGCCTGCACCGCGCGGCCGGCACCCGGACGGCGGTGGAGCTGCACGGCGGGCTGCACCGGGTGGTCTGCCTGGACTGCCGCAGGACCAGCCCGCGCACCGAGCTGGACCGCCGGCTGGAGGAGCTGAACGGCGGCTTCCGGGACGGCCCGGCCCGGGTCAACCCGGACGGCGACGCCGAGTTGGCGCCGGAGTCGGTGGCCGCCTTCCGGGTCGCCCCGTGCGCGGTGTGCGGGGGAGTGCTCAAACCGGACGTGGTCTTCTTCGGCGAGAGCGTGCCCAGGCCGAGGGTCGAGCGCTGCTTCGAACTCGTGGACGCGGCCCAGGGGTTGCTGGTGCTGGGTTCCTCGCTCACGGTCATGTCGGGGCTGCGCTTCGTGCGCCGGGCCGCCCGCGCGGGCACCCCGGTGGTGATCGTCAACCAGGGCGCGACCCGCGGGGACGAGCTGGCGGCGGCCCGGGTCGGCCTGCCGCTGGGCGCGGTGCTGACCGAGGCCGCCCGGCGGGTCAGGGCGTCGTAGCGAACGCGTGCAGCCCGGCGGGTCAGGGCTTCGTGGCGAGCGCGTGCAGCGCGGCCTTGAGGGCGTCGACGAAGCGGTCCCGGACGGCCGGGTCGACCAGGTCGAGCGAGAGGTAGGGGTTGAGGTCCTCCAGCTCGACCAGGAGCAGCGCGCCCTCGGGGGTGCGGCAGGCGTCGACCCGCTGGATGCCGTGCTCGACGGTGTTCCAGGCGATGAAGCGCCGGGCGAACTCCAGGTCGGCGGCGGTGGGTTCGTACGGTTCGAGGTGCCAGCGCCGCTCCGGGTCGGGGGCGTGCAGGGCGTACTGGAAGGCGTCGTCGACGAAGTAGAACGAGACCTCGTAGCGGAACGGGACCAGCGGCTGGACCAGGACGTCCTGGTCGTACGCGACGGTGTCGAGCTGCTCGCGGGGGACGATCCGCAGGCCGATGGAGTCGGCGCCGAGCTTCGGCTTGACGACGTACTCGGGCACGACGGGCAGCCGGTCGAGGTCGGCGGCCCGGTCGACGGTGGGGATGACGGGGTACCCGGCGGCGGTGAGGTCGAGCAGGTACTGCTTGCCGGCCTGGTCGGCGCGCCCGGTGAGCTGGGTGTAGACGCGGGTGCCGCGTTCGAGCGCCCGGGCGCGGAAGTCCCGGTACGCGGCGAGGTGCTCCAGCACCGGGCCGCTGTTGCGGACCAGCACCAGGTCGAAGGAGTCCATCAGCGCGGCGGCGTCGCGCGGGTGGCAGAGGGCGACGTCGAAGTCCTCGCGCAGGCGGGCGGAGAGCTGGATGTCCTCGTCGCAGTAGCGGCGCCCCCGGGCCTGGTAGGCGAGGTCGGTGACGAGCAGGACGCGGGGCTTGGCGGCGGTCATGGCTCTCCTGATGATCATTCGATCCGTTCACCCTAACGTCGACCGGCGCCGACCGGTGCCGACGGAACGGGCGGATCCGCCGCGGGATCGTAGTAATGCACTTGCATCGGTTCCCGGGGTGCGGTGTGATGGACCCGCGATGCGATGCAAGCGCATCGGAACGAACCGGAGGGGAAACCACGATGAGTGCCGCACCGACCACCACCGCCCCGTGGCAACTGGGCGCGACCGAACTGGGGGCCGCCGTCGCCCGTGGCGAGCTCACGGCGGCCGAGGTGGTGGAGAGCCACCTGGAGCGCATCGCGGCCGTGAACCCGGCCGTCAACGCCGTCACCCAGCTGATGGCGGACGCCGCCCGCGAGGCCGCCCGCGAGACCGACCGGCGCCGCGCGGCCGGCGAGCCGCTCGGCCCGCTGGCCGGGGTGCCGTTCACCGTGAAGGAGAACATCCGCGTCGCCGGCTGGGCGACCACCCACGGCGTGCCCAGGTTCCGCGACCACGTCGCCGAGACCGACGCCCCGCCGGTGCGCCGCCTGCGCGCCGCGGGCGCCATCCCGATCGGCCACGCCAACATGTCCGACCTGTCGATCTCCTCCGACGCCGAGAGCCAGCTCTACGGCCGGACGTACAACCCGTGGGACCGGACCAGGAACCCGGGCGGCACCAGCGGCGGCGACGGGGTGGCCGTCGCGGTCGGCATGGCGGCGCTCGGCCTCGGCAACGACTCCGGCGGCTCGGTCCGACTGCCCGCCGCCTTCAACGGGGTCGCCGGGCTCAAGCCCAGCTACGGCCGCTTCGCCGCCGACCACCGCATCCTCGGCCAGGAGCCGATGCTGGCCTCCCAACTCATCCCGGTCGACGGCCCGTTCGCCCGCTCGGTCGCCGACCTGCGCGCCGCCTTCGAGGCGCTGGCGGGCGCCGACCCGCAGGACCCGAGGGCCGTCCCGGCGCCGCTCCGCGGGCCACGCCCCACCCGCCCGATCACCGTCGGCGTCGTGGTCGACCCGGCCGGCATCGGCGTCCACCCCGAGATCGGCGCCGCCGCCGTCGACGCCGCCGAGGCCCTGGTCGAGGCCGGCTACGAGGTCGAGGAGGTCAGGATCCCCCGGCTGTCCGAGGCCCTGGAGTGCTACGGCAAGCTGATCATGACCGAGTTCGGCCTGAACTGGTCCCGGGTCCGGCAGCTGCTCACCGAGAAGGGGGCCCGGAACGTCGACCTGTTCCTGGAGCGCACCCCGCACGAGGACCTCGGCGAGTTCCTCCGGCAGACCGGCGTCCGGCTCGGCCTCCAGCGCGACTGGGCCGCGCTGATGGAGACCCACCCGCTGCTCCTCACCCCCACCTGCCCCCACCCCGTGCCCGGGGTCGACGTGTTCTCCGAGGACACCGACGCCGAGGGCCACGCCCGGCTGACGCTGCCCAGGGCCGTGTGCGCGGTGACCTCGCTGATCGGGGTGCCCGCGGTGAACGTGCCCAGCGGGTTCGCCGACGGGCTGCCGCAGAGCCTCCAGCTGATCGGCCGGATGTACCGCGAGGACCAGTGCCTGGACGCCGCCGAGGTGCTCGAACGCCGCTTCGGCGCGCTGACGCCGATCGACCCGCGGCCGTAGCGCGCGGGCCGACCGGCCGGGACCCTACAGCGGAGGCGTTCGTGGTGGAGGGGTGTGCGGGCCCGGGGTCGGCCGGGGGGTACGGGGGTCCCCCCGGTCGTCCGGGTCCCGCGCGGGCGCCTCCGCCACCGGGAGGCGCGGCAGCGCGTACGGGTGGCGGTCGCGCAGGTAGCCGATCAGGTGCTCGCGGAGCCGGCAGCGCAGTTCGAAGGCGTCGCCGCCGTCCGCCGCCGTGGCCAGCACCCGCACCACGATGGTGGTCGGCGTGGTGTCGACCACCTGGAGGGCGCTGCCCCGGCCGTCCCAGAGCTCGCACTTGGCCAGGTAGTCCTCGAACTCCTCGCGCAGCAGCCCGATCGGGGCGTGGTGGTCGAGGTGGAGCAGCGCGGTGCCGGTGATCCGGCTGGAGCGGCGGGACCAGTTCTCGAACGGCCGCCCGACGAAGTACGACATCGGCATCATCAGCCGCCGCTGGTCCCAGGTCTCGATCACCACGGCGGTCAGGGTGATCTCCTCGACCGTCCCCCACTCCCCGGCCACCACCACGACGTCGCCGATCCGGGCCAGGTCGCCGAAGGCCAGCTGCACCCCGGCGAAGACGTTGGCGAGGGTGCTCTGGGCGGCCACGCCCGCCACCACGCCGACCAGCCCGGCGGAGGCCAGCAGGCTGGTGCCGACCCCGCGCACGGCCGGGAAGGTCATCAGCACCGCGCCCAGGGTGACCAGGCCGACCACCGCCTGGCCGATCCGGCCGAGCAGGACGGCCTGGGTCCGGGCCCGGCCCGCCCAGGCCGGCTCGCGGCGGTGCACGGCGAGCCGGGCGGCGCCCTCCGCCAGGATCGCCACCAGCCGGCCGCACAGCCAGCCGCCGGAGGTGATCGCCAGGATCACCGCCAGGTGCCGCAGCCCCGCGCGGGCGGCGGGCGGGGCGGCGATCCACGGCAGCGCGGCGGAGAGCAGCAGGCAGGCCGTCAGCGCCAGCACCGGGTGGCGGCACCTGCGCAGCACCTCCGGGACGTCACCGGCACCCCGGGGGGCCGCCAGCCGCCGGGCCGCCGACCGGACGGCCCGGTCCAGGCCGTAGGTGAGGAGGGCGGCCGCGGCTCCGACGACGGCCAGGCGGAGCAGGCTCCACCACATCTGCGGCTCTCCTTTCCGCTGCTGGCACGGTGGTCGGGGTCAGGGCCGGTTCAGTCGGGCGGCTCGACCGGGTGGGGCCGGCCCGGCTGCGGGGCGGCCGGTTCGGGGGCCGGCCGGTGCACCGGGCGCGGGGCCGGCGGGGGGACGGGCGAGCCGGGCGGGGGCGGCGGGTCGGGCAGCAGCGGCCTGGTCCGCGGCGCCGGGGGCTCCGGCGCGGGCGCGGGCGGCGGCTGACCGGGGCGGGCGGGGGAGGTGGTCATGGGCGGGTGCTCCTCTCGGTGCGGTGCGGTGCGGTGCCGTACGGCCCGGCGGGCCGATGGGGTTCAGGCCGCCAGTAAGTCGTGCAGGCCGCGGTCCCAGTCGATCCGCTCGTGCTCCCGCCCCGGCGGGACGAGCCGTACGGTCCGGGCCAGGAACCGGGCGACCGCCGCCGCGGGGGCCGCGAGCAGGGCGACGCCCTCGGTGCCGGCCAGCGCGATCAACACGTGGGCGTCGTCGAACGGTGTGACGTGGACGTCGCCCTCGCCGGCGGGCGCGTGCAGCCCGGCGAGCAGCAGGTCGCGGGAGAGCGACCAGACCGCGTTCGGCTGGTAGGAGGTGAAGTCCAGCTCCGCCGCGTGGGGTTCGTCGTCCCTGTAGGACCAGTCGACGTCCAGGTCCCGGCTGCGGTCGTCGCCGGTCATCAGTCGCATGGTGATCCGGGTGGTGAGACGTTCCATGGGAGGTTTCCCCTTTCCCGGGTGGTCCGGACGGGGGGAGCCGGCGGCCCGCCCCCGTCCGTCGTCGCTGACTGTCGGTCTGTGCTGGCGTCGGCCCGGTCAGAGGATCCGGCCGCCGTAGTACGGGTCCCAGTAGGGCCCGAAGCGCCCGCGGGTGTCGGCCTCCTGGTCGGGCCCGCCGGCGTCGAGGTCGGGGCTGTCGCGGATCTCGGCCCTGGAGCGGTCGACGTAGACCTTCTGCTCGCCGATCTCGATCCGGGTCACGGTGCCGGCCGGGAGCAGGACCCGACGGCCGAGGATCCACGGCCCGGTGTCGACGACCAGGTACTGCTCGTCGACCTCCTCGGACAGCTTGTCGACCTTGCCGATCGCGCCGTCGGTGGCCTCGACGTGGAAGCCGATGAGGTCGGTGCCGGCGGTGTGTCCGGCGGAGGTGCGGAATTCCCAGATGGTGCGGCGTGCGGTCATGACTGCCTCCGTTTCGTCTCGTCCGGTAGGGCTCGGCTGCCCCCGATGCGGGAGTTCATGCCCCCGGGGTGGTGCCGGGGGCGTCGTCGTCCCGCTCGACGTGGTGCTTGAAGTCGTTCAGGTCGTCGATGACCCGGCGGTCCACGAAGCCGAGCGCCTCGGCGAGTTGGGCCCAGAGCCCGTGCGGTTCGACCTCCAGCTGGAGCATGACCCGGGTGGTGCGGTCGTCCACGTGGTGGAAGGTCACCACGCCGCTGTGCCGCACCGGGCCGCTCCCGCCGTCCCAGGCCACCCGCTCGCCCTCCACCACCTCGGTGGTCACGGCCTCGAACTCCCGGCGGCCGCCCGCGGTTTCGACCACCCAGCTGCTGGCGCCGCCACCGGTGACGTCCACGCTGACCACGCCGCGCATGAACCGCGGGAAGTCCTCGCAGTGCACCCAGTGCCGGTAGACCTCGTCGAGCGGCGCGGCGACCTCGACCGATTCCTCGATCCGTCCCATCGTCCGGTCCTCCTTCTCCTCCTCGTGCTCCGGCCCCGTACCCGGTCCGGGTGCCCCGTTCCCCGCCCGGCATGCGCGGGGTGTGGCGGGCGTCACCGTGTCGGCGCCCGGGTCGTTCGCTCACGCAATCCTCACAAGGGGAACCGGCATGGAACGGGCCACGGCGGGTATCCGGGGACGGACCGTACGCCGAGGGGAAAGGACCGACATGGCCACGACCAGTGACGAACTCCTCCACCGCGTGACCGCCCCGGCCCCGGACGAGGCCGCGCCGGCCGCCCACCGGGCCGCCGGGCACGGGCTCCCGGGGCAACCGGGGCACCCGGAACTGCCGGAGCTCGCCGGCATCGAGGACCCGAAGCAGGTGGCGCCGGGCGACGCCCGGGAGCTGACCAGGGTGCTGCTGGCCCGGCTCGCGACGCTGGAGGAGGGCACCCCCGAGTACTCGTACGTCCGGGCCACGCTGATCGAGCTCAACCTGTCGCTGGTGCGCTTCGCGATCCGCCGGGTCGGCAACCGCCGGGAGCCCGAGGAGGACCTGCTCCAGGTCGGCTCGCTCGGGCTGATCAAGGCGATCGACCGCTACGACCCCGACCACGGCGCCGAGTTCGTGACCTTCGCGCTGCCGACCATCCTCGGCGAGATCCGCCGCCACTTCCGGGACTCCACCTGGGCCGTGCACGTGCCGCGCCGCCTCCAGGAGCTGCGCATCACCCTCGCCAAGGCCCGCGACGTGCTGTTCCAGCGGCTGGGCCGGGCGCCCACGGTGGCCGAACTGGCGGAGCACCTCGACCTGTCGCCGGAGGAGGTCATCGAGGGCCTCGCCGCGGCCAACGGCCACACCGCCGGATCCCTGGACGCCCCGGTGACCGAGAGCGAGGAGGACCGCGGCCCGCTCGCCCAGCGGCTCGGCGAGGAGGACCCGAGGTTCGACACGGTCGAGAACCTGATCGTCCTCAAGCCGCTGGTCGCCGCGCTGCCGGAACGCGACCGGCGGATCCTGTCGATGCGCTTCGGCGAGGAGCTCACCCAGTCGCAGATCGGCGCCCGCCTGGGGCTGTCCCAGATGCACGTGTCCCGGCTGCTCAGCCGGACCCTGAAACACCTGCGGGCGGACCTCACCGCCGACTGAACCGCCGCACGGTCACCGGGCGCACCGCCGCACCGCGCACGCCACCCGCCGTCACCCACCGCCACCAGGCCGGTCCGCCCCCGGCCTGGTCCTGGGCCGGGTGGCGTGCGTACGCTCGTGGAGCACACCCGTTGAGGGGAACACGACGACGATGCCAGCCGAGAAGACGATGCCCGCAGAGAACGAGTCCGTGACCGTGCCGCCGACCACCGCACCCTCCGACGCCCCAGGGGCGGGTGCCCCGCTCGGGCCCGACCTGGCCGTGCACACCTGGTGCACCGACGCCGGAGCGGCCGTCTGCGCCCTGGCGGGCGACCTCGACATCGAGACCCTGGCCCCCGCCCGGACCACCCTCGACGCCCTGGTGGAGCAGCGCCCGCCGCTGCTCGTCGTCGACCTCGCCCAGGTCGGGTTCTGCGACTCCTCCGGCCTCAACCTGCTGCTGCAGACCCGGATATCGGCCGCGGCGGCGGACGTCGACTTCCGACTGGCGGCTCCGTCCGGCACGGTGCGGCGGCTGCTGGAACTGACCTGCACGGACACGGTGTTCTCGCTCCACCCGACCGTGGAGGCCGCGGCCACCGGACCCCGGTGAGTGCCGCGGCCGCCCGTCGGCACGCATAATTCGTCGGTGGTCGGGAAACCGACCAGACGACAGCGCAACGACATGGCACACAGCGGCACACCGCGCTACGCAGTGGCACACAGCGGTACACCGCGCCGGGAGCACGGCGCCGGAACCGCCACGGGAACCGAACCGGAACCGAAGGGGAACCCGCACATGACGACCAGCCGGGCCACCCTGGACGGCGACCGGCCGGGCACCGGCCCCACCCTGCCGCCCGGCGGCCAGCGCCGGCGCCTGCACCTGGCCGGGCAGCCCAAGCCCGTCGCCCGGGCCCGGGCGTACACCGCGCAGGCCGTCGCCGACTGGTCCTGGCCGACCGGCCCGGCCGGGGCCGAGGACGACATCGTGCTGCTGGTCGCCGAACTCGTCGCCAACGCCATGCTGCACGCGGGCGGCCCCGTCGACCTCGTCCTGGACGCCTCCGCGGCCCGGCTGCGGATCGAGGTCAGCGACCGCTCGACCGACCTGCCCGAGCCGCGCCGGCCGCACCGCCCGGGCCTGCCGGGCGGGCACGGCCTGTTCATCGTGCAGAAGGCCGCCACCCGCTGGGGCGCGGTGCCGCACGACGACGGCAAGACGGTCTGGGCCGAGATCGACACCCGGCCCCCGCGGGAGCCCGGCAACTGACGGCCCGGCCCCGATCCCTCGGCGCGCGGTTTCCGGATGGACGACCGGGCGCCGCGCGTGTTCATGGGCGCCGAGCTCACGGCAGGAACGTGCTGCGAACGTGCGCCAGGTAGGCCTCGGGCCCGGGGTACGGCCGGTCCTGGGCACCGGGCCGGTGCAGGTCGAGCCGGCCGTCCGGGTGCAGCCGCAGGGTCGTGGTGGCCAACCGGTCGTGCGTGGGCCCGTCGTGATCGTCGGGGGAGAGCGGCCCGAGGACGGGCACGGCGGCCGGGAACATCGCGCGGGCCCCGGCCGCCGTCGCCGCGGGCGGGTGGCCGGTGCGGTTGGCGCTGCTCACGTACAGCACCGGGTGGTCCGCGAGCAGCGGGAGCAGGGGGTCCCAGCGGGCGCCGAACAGCAGGGTCCAGCCGTCCCGGGTGGCGGGGGCCAGCCAGTCGGGCCGCGCCGCGCCCGGGAGCAGTGGGAGCAGCGGGAGCAGCAGGGTCACCCGCTCCTCGGTGAGCAGCCGGCGGGCGGCGGCGGCCAGGGCGGGGGAGAGGTCGAGAGCGGCGCCGAGCCGCGCCAGGGTGCCCGGGTCGTGCGCCCAGAGGGCGACGGCCTGCTCGGCGGGCCGGCCCTTGGCGGTGTTGACGGCCCGTGGGTCGGTGCCGGCCACGACGTGGGTCAGCGGGGCCGGGTTGGGCAGCACCACCGCGGTGCCGCGCCGCAGGGCCGCCCGGGCGCCGTCGAGGTCGACCGTGCCGGCGGTCCCGCCGGTCCCGACCGTGCCGGCGGTCATGCCGACGCCCCGGTCGGTGCCGAGCGGAGGCCGACCAGGTAGGCGGCGAAGGCCGCGTCCTCGACGACGGCCCGGCCGGTGCGGTAGGCCCGGGACTTCACCCAGGCCAGCGCGGCCCGGGCCTGCTGCTCGTCGAGCTCGTGGCCGAGCCGGTCGGCGACGGCCCGGACCACCCGGAGGCTGGCCAGCTGGGTGAGCACCACGCTCGGGGCGATCCCCAGCACGGCCTCGGGGTCGAAGGGCTGGAACAGCTGCGGGTGGACGAAGGGCGTGCCGGTGGAGATCGTGCCGACCCCGCTGCCCACGACGGGGGTGGTCACGCCCAGTGGGACGCCGGTCTCCCCGGAGACGGCCCGGGCGAGCTGCGGCAGTGCGGTGAGGTCCGGGGCGGTCCACCAGGCGGGGGTGTCGTCGCCCAGCAGCCGCGCCGCCCGGGCCGGGTCGTGGGTGAGCAGGAACAGCAGCTGTTCGGTGGCCGCCATGCCGCTGCGTTCGGCGATCCCCAGCCAGGAGGCGGACACCACCCGGACGCCCGCCCGCAGTGCCTCCAGGGTGTTGGCCAGGCCGAGGCCGAGGTCGTTGTGCAGGTGGGCGCCCAGGACGACGTCGTGATCGGCCGCCGCCCGGACCCGGCCGAACAACTCGGCCGCCTCGTGGGGGAGTTGGATGCCGACGGTGTCGGCCAGCAGGACGGTCCCGGCCCCGGCGGCGGTCAGCGCGCCCGCGTGGTCGGCCAGCAGGCCGTGGTCGGCGCGGGAGGCGTCGGCGAGGCAGAGGTCGACGGCGACCCCGTCGTCGAGGGCGCGGGCCTCCTCGATCAGGGCGGCCGCCGACTCCAGGGCCTCCCGGGCCGGGCGGTGGGTCATCGTCCGGGCCATCGGCTCGGAGGCGGGGACGACCACCATGACCCGGGCGTGCGCGGTGCCCCGCACCGAGGCCACCGCCTGCCGGACGTCCGCCGCCCGCCCCCGGCACACGGCGGCGACGCTGACCGTGCCCTCGGCCTCCACGGCGACCCGGCGCACCGCTTCGTACTCCTCCTCGCACACCGCCGGGAAACCGGCCGCGAAGACCACGTGCCGGGGCCCGTCCGCGCCGAACATCCGGCCCTGCTCGCGGGCCAGCCGGACCCGGAACGCGGCCGACATCAGCGTCTTGGCCTGGGCGCCGTCCCGCGCCGACTCCTCCCAGAGCACCACCCGGCCCGCCCGCGCGGACTCCCGTATGACGTCCCGCTCCATCGCAACCCCCGAACCCGCCCGGCCCTCCGCCGACGGAGGGCAACCGGGTCGGGACTCTAGGCGGCGGGCGGGGCCGGCGGGGGCGGGCCGGGAAACTGCCGCCGTTCCGGCACGGAGTTCCCGGATCCGCTTGTCAGGAGGGGAGTTCGGGGGTAGGGGGGGGCTCGGGCGGGCTCAATGGGGTTGGACGGGCTCAGGGGTGGAGCGGCACCGGCAGGAAATGTCCTGTCGTGATGTCAGATTCCTTGTAGCATCTGCGCGTTCGAGGTCGGCTGCGCAGGCGGGGGACGGGGTCCGTGGCAGGAACCATCACGTTGTGGGTGTTCGGGTTGCTCTGCTTCGTCGTGGCCTTCGCGAAGGAGACGGCGAGCGGGGCCGGGATCAGCCTGCCGGGGCCGAAGAGCGGGGGTGCCCGGGTCGGGGTGGTCGCGGTCGGGGTGCTGGCGCTGATCCTGGGGACGGCGATCCGGCCGGGAAGTGACACGCCGACGGCGCCGTCGGTCAGCGCGGTGACGGGTGGTGCGGTGACGGGTGGTGCGGTGACGGGGACGGCCACGGCCGTGCCGAACCCGCCCGCGCCGCCCTCCTCGGCCGGGCCCGCCGTGGTCTGGAGCGGCCAGGTCGCCATCCCGATGGACGGCGGGGCCGACTTCGACCTCACCCCGCCGGGCCGTCACCCCGGCGTCCCCCAGGGCATCTACGCGGCGGGCTTCACCGCCACGACGGCCGTGGTGCGCGAGGAGATCACTTCGGAGCACAACAGCTTCGGCATCTGGACCGGCCAGGCGCCGCCCTCCGGCGCCGCCTGCGCGGACTGGGCCGCCAGTCACCCGGGCGACTCGGCCCACGTGAGCGTCGGGACGCTGATCTGCCTCAGGACCCCCGGCGGTCGCACCGCGCTGATCAAGGTCGACTCCATCGCCCCGGCGGACTACCAGCTGGAGGCGACGGTGACCGTCTGGTCCGGCTGAGGGACACGAGCTGACGGTCATGACGGGGTGACGGCCGGCGGGTGCCCGGTGTGCTTTCCGGTCCGCCCGGGCTGGTTGACCTAGATTGCCCGACCATGAGCGAAAATGTCGGAATCAGTCGTCGGTCGCTGCTCAAGGCGCTGCCCACCGCGGTCCTGGTGGCCGCGTCCGACGGGATCCTCTCCCGGCGGTACGCGGCGGCTGCCGCCGGGCCGCAGCCGTTCCCCCAGCCCGCTCTGCGCACCGTGCGGCCGGTGCCCGGCCGGGCGGGGGCGGTGCTGGAGCAGACGCTCGACGTGCGGTTCACGGACACCGTCGTCCCCGGCTACGGCACGGTCACCACCCGCACCTACAACGGGACGATCCCCGGCCCGACCCTGCGGCTGCGCGCCGGGGGCACCCTGCGGCTGACCCAGGTCAACGGCCTGCCGCCGAACGAGCCCCACGACGGCGACCACAACCGGCCGCACGGCTTCAACAGCTTCAACCTGCACACCCACGGCCTGCACGTCGACCCGACCGGGGAGGCCGACAACGTGCTCCGGGTGTTCGAGCCGCGCACCGCCGAGGAGGTCGAGGCCGGTGCCCCGGAACCGCAGTACGTGACGACGATCGACGTCCCGGCCGGCCACCCGGCCGGCACCTACTGGTACCACCCGCACCTGCACGGGGCCACCTCCGTGCAGATCGTCGGCGGGATGGCCGGGGTCCTCGTCATCGAGGGCGACGTCGACGAGGTCCCCGAGATCGCGGCCGCCGCCGACCTGGTGGTCTGCCTCAACGAACTGCGGCTCAAGGACGGCAAGGTCCCCGACTTCACCTCCGGCAACGCGCTGGCCGCCGTCCCGGCGGTTCTGACCGTCAACGGCGCGGTCAACCCCACCGTGACGCTGCGCCCGGGCGAGGTGCAGCGCTGGCGGCTGGTCTGCGCGACGGCCTTCACCGCGCCGGTGCTGCGGCTCACCGGCGGCGGCGGGGACCTCACCCTCCACCAGATCGCCCAGGACGGCGTGACCTTCCCGGCTGTGGTCGCCACCGACGCGGTGCGCCTGACCATGGGCAACCGGGCCGACGTCCTGGTCCGGGCCGACGCCCCCGGCAGCTACGAACTGCGGGCCGACGGGCGGACCGCGCCGCTGATGACGGTCGAGGTGACGGGCGAGGCCCTCGACCCGCCGATGGACCTGCCGACCGCGCTGCCGGCCGGCAAGCCGTTCCTCGACGAGGGCGACATCGCGAACCCGGACGCGGACCGCGAAGTGGTGTTCCACGTCGATCCGGGCGTCTTCCCCGCCCCCTTCCCCAACGCCTACCGGATGCTGGGCAGCAACCCGACCCCCGTCGCCGACCCCGCCGGCGACCCCACCCGCGATCCGGCCTACGGCCTGTTCGACCCCGGCTACGTCAACCACACCCTGGAACTGGACCGGGTGGAGCGCTGGACGCTGCGCACCGCCGAGACCAACCCCGCCTTCCACCACCCCTTCCACCTGCACACCAACCACGTCCTGGTCACCCACCGCAACGGCGAGCGGCTGGACCCGCCGGTCTGGCAGGACACCGTCGACCTGGCCGGCGGCAGACCGGGCGACACCGTCACCCTGCTGGTCCGCTACGAGGACTTCACCGGCCGGGCCGTCGCCCACTGCCACCAGCTCCAGCACGAGGACCTCGGCATGATGCAGACCGTCGAGTACGTGGAGCCGCGCCGGTCCTGACGCGCCGTGGGGTGCCCCGCCGCCGAGGCGGAGGCGGGGCACCCGAGGGCTACGCGCCGGCGCGGGCCGGGGCGGGGGCAGGGCCGGTCGGGGCCGGGACGGCGGCCCGGCGGGCGTGCAGGACGGCGGCGCCCAGCGGGAGCGGGCGGTGGTCCAGCAGGTGCAGCCCGGCGTCGGTGAGCAGCCGGCCGTAGTGGTCGGCGCGGCGCTCGCGCCCGCCGGTGTTGGCCATCATGTGCAGGTCCCACGCGGTGGCCAGCGAGGCCGAGCCGTCGGCGGGCAGCAGCCGTTCGACGATCAGCAGGTCGGCGTGGGCGGGCATGGCCCGGGCGCAGTGCCGCAGGATCTCGGCGCAGCGTTCGTCGTCCCAGTCGTGCAGCACCCGGGACAGCACGTAGACGTCGGCGTCGCCGGGGACGTCGGCGAAGTCGCCGGTCACGTAGCCGCAGCGCCCGCCGAGGCCGGCGGCGTCGAGGCGGCGGCGCGCGGCCTCGACGGCGTGCGGGCGTTCCAGCAGGACGCCGCGCAGCCGGGGGTGGGCGGCGAGCAGCCGGCCGAGCAGTTCGCCGTTGCCGCCGGCGATGTCGACGACCGTCCCGGCGGCGGCGCGGGAGCCCGCGGCGGTGACGACCGGGTGGTCCGGGAGCGGGTCGAACATCCGGGCGCTGGCGGCCATCGACAGGTCGAAGAGTTCGGCGAGTTCGGGGTCGCGGGCGAAGTGGTCGAAGTGGTTCTCGCCGAAGAGGTGGTCGAAGGCGGCCTCCCCGGTGCGCACGGTGTGCTCCAGTTCCGCGAAGGACCGGTAGAACGGGCCGCCGTACATCAGCGCCAGCGGCCGCATCGACGCCGGGGCGTCGGCGCGCAGCAGGGCGCCGGTGCCGGTGAGCCGGTAGCCGTCGGGGTGTTCGGCGACGACGCCGAGCATGGCGAGGTAGCGCAGCAGGGTGGCGAGGCTCTGCGGGTCGGCGCCGAGGGCGTCGGCGAGCTGCCGCGGCGCGGTGGCGGTGCGGGTGTCCAGGGCGTCGGGCAGGCCCATCCGGGCGCTGACCGCCAGGGCCTGGGTGGTCCAGGCGCCGGTGAGCTGGTGCAGCAGGGTCTCGGCCGAGCGCTGGGTGGGGTCCTCGCCCAGGTGGTCGGCGAGGACCGTGCGGTGGTCGCCGTGGGCGTGGAGCTCGACCCGGCGGTAGCCGGTACGGGAGCCGGCCGGGGTGGTGAAGTAGAGGACGGTGGAGTCCTCGTGGGGGTTGTAGCCGCCGCCGTCGGGGGCGGCGCCGTGCCGGGTGAGCAGCGCGCACAGCCCGCGCAGTGCCAGCGGGTCGGGGTGGGCGACGTCGAAGGCGAGGTGGGCCTCGTGCTCGTGGGCGCGCTCCTGGTCGGCGAGTTCGGCGAGGTCGGAGCCGGGCGGCACGGTGAGCACGAACACCTCGACGCTGCGTTCCCCGTCGGGGCCGGGCACCGGCGGGCGCAGGATGCTGACGTCGAGCTCGGCCTCGGCGCGTCCGTACCTTCGGGCGAGCCGGCTGCGGACCACCACGCTGGGCTGCGGGGGCGCGTCGGGTTCCAGTCCGCAGGAGGCGAGTCGGGCGCGGAGGGTGGCGTCGTCCGGGGGCAGGACGAGCAGGGCGGCGTGCGAGAAGCGGCAGCGTTCGGCCAGGGCCCGCAGTTCCGGTCCGTCGAGGTCGGGCAGCAGCAGCGGGAGCAGGGTCGCGGTGTCGTGCTCCCTGACGAACTCGGCCGTCGCCCGCAGGCGGGCGGTGTCGTCCGGGGGTGTCGCGGTCATGGGGAGGGAGTCCTTGGTGCGGGGGCGGGGGCGCCCGGTGGGCAGGGCGGGTCAGATGCCGACGTAGTTCTCGGCGAACCAGTCCTGGTGGGTGCGCGAGGTGCGCAGGGATTCGACGCGGGAGCGCCGCATGGCTTCGTGGAAGAACGATTCCTCTGCCGGGCCGGCTTGGGCACCGACCGCCGGGCCGACCGCCGGGCCGACTACCGGGCCGACTGCCGCGCCGCTCCCCGGGCCGACGGGGGAGTGCAGGAGCTGGATCATCCAGTGGGCGAACTCCTGGGCCCGCCATATGTGGGTGAGGCAGCGCGCGGAGTAGCCGTCGAGCGCTCGGGCGTCGCCCCGCTGGAGCTCGTCGATCAGCGCCTCGGCGAGCAGTTCCGCCTCCAGGACGGCCAGGTTGGCGCCCTTCGCGGCGGCCGGGGCGGGGAGGCTGGCGGCGTCCCCGGCCAACAGCAGTGAGCCGTACCGGAGTCGGTCGAGCACGTCCGACTCCAGGTGGACGACGGAGCGGTGGAGGATCCGGCCGTGGTGCAGCGGCCCGTGCTCGTCGGCGCGCAGCCGCCGGTCGAGGGCGGTCCGGATCCGCTCCTCCGACCAGGCGTCGGCGGGGGTGCCGGGCGCGCACTGGAGGTAGTAGCGGGTGACGTCGGCGGTGCGGGCCATGTGGCCGGCGAAGCCGTCGGGGTGCATCGCGTAGCCGACGGCGTCCATGCTCGGGGGCGCCTCGGCCAGCAGGGCGAGCCAGGAGACGCCGTGGTCGCGGTGGTACCGGCGGGTGTCGGGGGGCAGCGAGCGGCGGGCCGCGCCGTGGCGGCCGTCGCAGCCGGCCACGTAGCGGGCCCGCCAGTGGCCGGGGCGGCCCTCGGCGTCGCGCACGGTGACGGTGGGGGCGGGGCCGTCGATGCCCTCGACGGCCTGGGCCTCGGTCTCGAAGGCGATCCGGCCGCCCGCGGCCAGGTAGTGCGTCAGGAGGTCGGTGACCAGGTCCTGTTGGGGGTAGACGGTGTGGAGTTCGCGGCGGCCGAGGGCGCCGTAGTCGAGCCGGAAGCTGCCGTCCTCGGTGCGGAACTCGCAGGTGCCGTGCGGTTTCCCGTGGCGGTGCAGGCCGTCGGCGAGGCCGTGGCGGTCCAGGACGCGGACGGTGTTGGCGGCGAGGAACCCGGCCCGGGCCCTGGTCCGGACGTGCTCGGGGTCGGCCCGTTCGAGGACGACGCAGTCGATGCCGGCGGCTCGGAGGAGGTTCCCGAGGGTGAGTCCGGCCGGTCCGGCGCCGAGGATGACGACATCGGCGGTCTGCTGGGCTGTTCGGCCTGTCTGACGTTCAGTCACAGTACGGGGAGCTTAGCCACCGCTGGATACAAGGAAGCGCCGGAATCCCTCGGATCGGTGATAAGGGTGATGATCTTCACCAGTGCTTCGCACAATCGCCGACTCCCGGGCGCCCTGCTCGAAGATGATCGGGACTGCGCACTGTTGCGCAATGATGGAGGTCTCGACTATAAATCGATCATCTTCACGCACATTCGTGCAGTCTCGCGCAGGAGGACCTGATGGCCCACGTCGACGAAGAGATCGCCAGCCAGCCCGACTGCTGGCAGCGCGCCCTGGAACTGGCCCCGCAACACCTGCCCGAACCCGGTGAGCGGGTCGCCGTCATCGGCTGCGGCACCTCGCTCTACATCGCCCAGGCCTACGCGGCGCTGCGCGAATCCCTCGGACACGGCGAGACCGACGCCTTCGCCGCCTCCGAGTTCCCGCTCGGCCGCCGCTACGACCGGATCGTCGCGCTCACCCGCTCCGGCACCACCACCGAGGTGCTCGACGCCCTCGCCCGGGTGGGCGGCACCGAGACGGTCGCGATCACCGCTGACCCCGGGACCCCGGTCGGCGCCGCCGCCCGCCACCTGGTGGCGCTGGAGTTCGCCGACGAGCGGTCCGTCGTCCAGACCAGGTTCGCCACCACCGCCCTCGTCCTGCTGCGCGCCCACCTCGGCGCCGCACCGGCCGACCTGCCCGCCCAGGCCCGTGCGGCGCTCGCCGAGCCGCTGCCCCGGGGCGCCCTGGAGGCGCGGCAGTTCACCTTCCTCGGCACCGGCTGGAGCTGCGGGGTGGCGAACGAGGCCGCGCTCAAGGTCCGGGAGGCCTCCGCCGCCTGGACCGAGGCCTACCCGGCGATGGAGTACCGGCACGGCCCGATCAGCGTCAGCGGCCCGGAGGGCCTGGTCTGGTTCCTGGACACCCCGCCGGCGGGCCTGGCCGACCAGGCCGGGGCGACCGGCGCCGCGGTCAGCGTGCCCGGGCTCGACCCGCTGGCCGAACTGGTCCGGGTCCAGCGCCTGGCCGTCGGCCTCGCCGTCCGGCGCGGCCTCGACCCCGACCGGCCGCGCCACCTCACCCGCTCGATCGTGCTGGACCAGCCGTGACCGGCCGCCCGGCGGAGCGCCCGCCCGGCCCGGCCACCCGCCCCGCCCGTCCGCTGACGGCACAGCCCCAAGGAGCACCGTGACCCTGGTCGGAACCGGAGAGATCGTCGCGCCCGCGGTGGACGGCGGCCGCGGCGTGGGGGCGTTCAACGTCATCCAGCTGGAACACGCCGAGGCCATCGTCGCCGGGGCCGAGGCCGCCGGGGTGCCGGTGGTGCTGCAACTCAGCCAGAACGCGGTGCGCTACCACGGCGGCCTGGCGCCGATCGGCGCGGCGACGCTCGCGGTGGCCCGGGCCGCCGCCGTGCCGGTGGCCGTCCACCTGGACCACGCGACCGAGCGGCCGCTGGTGACGGAGGCCCTCGCGCTGGGGTTCGGCTCGGTGATGTTCGACGCCTCGGCGCTGCCGTACGAGGAGAACCTGCGCACCACCGCCGAGGTGGCCCGGCAGTGCCAGGAGGCGGGCGTCTGGGTGGAGGCCGAACTCGGCGAGGTCGGCGGCAAGGACGGGGTGCACGCCCCCGGGGCCCGGACGGACCCGGCGCAGGCCGCCGAGTTCGTGGCCCGCACCGGCGTCGACGCGCTGGCCGTGGCCGTCGGCACCTCGCACGCCATGCTCACCCGCACGGCGGCGCTGGACCTCGACCTGATCACCGCGCTGCGGGCCGCCGTCCCGGTGCCGCTGGTGCTGCACGGCTCCTCCGGGGTCGCGGAGCCCGTCCTCGCGGCGGCGGTCGCCCACGGGATGACGAAGGTCAACATCGCCACCCACCTCAACAAGGCCTTCACCGAAGCGGTCCGCGACCGGCTCGCCGCCGAACCCGCACTGGTGGACACCCGGACCTACCTGGGGGACGGCAGGGCGGCGGTGGCCCGCGAGGTCACCCGGCTGCTCGGCGTGCTGACCGCGCCCCGGGCGGCGGACCGGGCCGCCGTCTCGCCCTGACCGGCCGTCCCGCCGTGAACCGGCGCCCGCCGCCGGGCTGCGCGGTTGGCTGCACTGTCGGCTGCGCGGTTCGCTGCGCGCGGGTGCGCGGAGCTGTCCGCGGGTGCAGTCACCGACCGTCGACCCGGGCTGAACTACACTCCGTCCATGCTCAAAGCTGATCGCGCCGCCAGGATCGTCTCGCACATCGCCGAGGCGGGGAGCGCGGACGTGCGGACGCTCTCCGACCTGCTCGGGGTGTCCGACGCGACCGTGCGCCGGGACCTCCAGGAACTGCAGGACCAGGGGCTGCTCCAGCGCACCCGCGGCGGTGCGGTGACCGGGGCGGTCAACCTGGAGATCCCGCTGCGGCACCGGAGCGACCAGCAGGCGGAGGAGAAGCGCCGGATCGCCCGGGCCGCCGCCGAACTGGTGCCGGAGGGCGCCGTGGTCGGTCTGACCGGCGGCACCACCACCACCGAGCTGGCCCGGGTGCTCGCCGAGCGCGGCAACCTCACCGTGGTCACCAACGCGGTGAACATCGCCGCCGAGCTGATCGTCCGCCCCGAGGTCCGCCTGGTCGTGATCGGCGGCCTGGCCCGCTCGGCCAGCTACGAGCTGGTCGGCCCGGCGGCCGAGCGGATGCTCGACCAGTACCACCTGGACCTCGCCTTCATCGGCGTGGACGGGCTGACCGTCCAGCAGGGCTGCACCACCCACGACGAGATGGAGGCCCAGACCGACCGGGCGTTCCTGCGCAGCAGCGCGCACACCGTCGTGCTCGCCGACCGGACCAAGGTCGGCCGGGTCACCTTCGCCTCGATCTGCCCGCTCACCGACGTCCACGACCTGGTGACGGACGCGGGGCTGCCGGACGCCCAGGAGCAGGCGATCGCCGAGAGCGGCGTCCGGGTGCGGCGGGCCTGACGAGCGGGCCTGACGGGCGGGCCTGACGGGCGGGCCTGCGGCGTCAGGGCACGCCCTGGCCGTCCCGGGACGGTGCTGGGACGCGGGAGGGGACGGCGAAGCGTGGCGGACGGGCGCGGGCCGCTCCTAGCGTGACTGCCGTCCGGTCCGCCGAGGTGCGGACGTGCGGACCCCCGCCGAGTCCGAGGCCACCCCTGCCCCCGTGCCGTCAGCAGGCCCGGGGGCAGGGGTCCTTCCGTCCCCTCCCGCTCCCCGAAGGACCAGGTCGCCCCCTATGAACGCCGTTGACCCGACCTCCGCCCCCGTCGGCCCCGGCCGCCGCACCTTCCTGGCCGGCGCCTTCGCCGTCGGCACCGGCGCCCTGCTGGGCTCCGCCCTGACCACCGGGGCGGCCGCCGCCGCCACCGGCCCGGTGATCGCCGACACCGGCGCCTGGGGCGCCCGCCCGGCGAGCAGCCCGCTCAACGTCGTCCCGGGCGCGCCGGACAAGGTGATCGTCCACCACACCGCCACGCCCAACGTGACGGACTACTCCCAGGCCGCCGCCTTCTCGCTGGCCCGCTCGATGCAGACCTACCAGATGGACAGCGAGCACTGGATCGACACCGGCCAGCACTTCACCGTCAGCCGCGGCGCCTACGTCATGGAGGGCCGCCACAGCAGCCTGGCCACCCTGCGCGGCGGCGGCCAGCACGTCGAGGGCGCCCACTGCACCGCGCAGAACACGGTGGCCATCGGCATCGAGAACGAGGGCACGTACAGCACCGTCGACCCGCGCAGCCAGCAGTACGCCGCGCTGATCGACCTGATCACCTACATCTGCCAGCAGTACGGGCTGCGCGCCTACCAGGTCTACGGGCACCGCGACTTCAACAACACCGAGTGCCCCGGCGACCGCCTCTACGCGCTGATCCCGCAGATCCGCCGGGACGTCGCCGCGCGGATCGGCGGAGACCCGACCGGCCCGGTCTGGCCGGTGCTCGGCAGCGGCGCCTCGGGCGAGAAGGTGCGGACGATGCAGTACCTGCTGGTGCAGCGCGGCCAGTCGCTGACCGTGGACGGCTCGTACGGGCCCGCGACCCAGGCCGCCGTCACCGCCTTCCAGAACACCACCCACGCGTCGGCCGACGGCGTCGCGGGCAACCAGACCTGGAGCCAGGCCGTGGCGCCGCTGGCCCGCGGTGCCTCGGGCAGCGCGGTGCAGGCCGTGCAGAGCCAGCTGGTCGCGCACGGCATCCAGGTGAGCGTGGACGGCGCGTTCGGCCCGGGCACCCAGACCGGGGTGACGTCCTTCCAGTCCTCCGCCGGGCTGCCGGCCGACGGCCTGGTGGACGCCCGGACCTGGAGCCGACTGCTGGCCTGACCCGGTCACCGGCCTCCCGCGAGCGCCCGTCGGGGCCGTCCCACGCCCGTCCCAGGCCCGTCCCACGGGTCTCCGGGGCCCGTCCCACCGCCTCCGCCCACCGTCCCCGGCGCACCCGGGACGTCCCTGGTGCCGCCGACGCCTGGAGGGACGGGCGGCCGCCCCCCGAGAGTGGGCCGCACTGCTTGATCGACCGACAGGCACCCGACGGAATGGGATCGACCGTGAAGAAAACCTCGGCCCTGCGCGCGCTCGCCGCAGGCGTGCTCGCCGCCGCCGTGCTGGCCCTGCTGCCCGCACAGGCGGCCCAGGCCACCGACAGCACCACCTGGGTCCAGCGCAACCTGGTGGGTATCGGCTACCTCGCGAGCGGCGGCGTCGACGGCAACTACGGCCCGCAGACCACCGCTGCCGTCCGCAGCTTCCAGCACGACAACGGCCTCGACGAGGACGGCGTCTACGGCGGCCGCACCGAACTCGCCCTGCACAACAAGGTCGCCGAGGTCCAGCGGGTGGCCGGCTCGGGCGCCGACGGCGCCTACGGCGACGGCACCACCAGCGCCGTCAGCACCTGGCAGCACTCCCACAACCTGAGCAACGACGGCATCGCCGGCCCGGCCACCATGAACGCGATGGGCGTCGCCCGCACGGTGCAGATCACCGCCCAGTGGAAGTTCCCCGCCCACGGCTGGAGCGTCAGCGGCCAGTTCGGCTGCCTGGACCAGATCTACAACCACGAGAGCGGCTGGAAGGTCTACGCGACCAACCCCTCCTCCGGCGCCTACGGCATCCCGCAGTCGCTGCCCGGCGACAAGATGGCCGGCGCGGGCTCCGACTGGCGGACCAACCCGGCCACCCAGCTCCAGTGGGGCCTGGACTACATCCAGAGCCGCTACGGCTCCCCGTGCAACGCCTGGAGCTTCTGGCAGTCCCACAACTGGTACTGACCGGCCGGCCGGTCCTGACCGGCCACCCGCACCGCCCCGTACGACGTCCTCCCCTGTCGACTCCTCGAAGGAGCACGTGGTGAACAGCTCTTCCCTCAACCGTCGCGCCCTGCTGCGCTACGGCACCGGCGCGGTGGCCGCGGCCGGGCTCGCCGCGGTGGCCAACGTCGGCCTCGCGCGTCCGGCCGCCGCCTACGGCTGGTCCGGCAACCTCGGCCAGGGTTCCTCCGGTTCCGCCGTGACCGAGCTCCAGATCCGGGTCGCGGGCTGGGCGGCGGACTCCGCCTCGCAGACCTGCGTGGCCGTGGACGGCTCCTTCGGGCCCGGCACCGCGGCCGCGGTGCGCCGGTTCCAGGCCGCCTACGGGCTCAGCGCGGACGGCGTGGCCGGCCCGCAGACCTTCGGCGCGCTGAACGCGCTGGAGAAGTCGGACGGTTCCACCGCCCACTTCAACTGGTCCGAGTTCACCAGCCACGACGGCTCGGGCTTCGGCGGCGGCAACGTCGGCGCCGACGAGGTGAAGGAGAACGTCCGCCGCACCATGTACAAACTGGAGGCGCTGCGGAAGAAGGCGGGCGACCGCGCGGTCACCATCAACTCCGGCTTCCGCAGCACCGCGTACAACGCCTCCGTGGGCGGGGCGGGCAACTCCATGCACACCTACGGGGTGGCGGCCGACACGGCGGTCTCCGGCCTGTCCACGCTGGACGTCTACCGGATCGCCGAGACCTGCGGCTTCTCGGGCCTGGAGACCCACACCGTCTCCTGGCAGCACGTGGACAGCCGGATCGAGCACTCCAACTACGGCTCGGGCTTCTGGTGGTGGCAGGACGGCGTCGCGTAACGGCGGACGCCACGGCCCTGTCCGGGCCACAACGGCGGCGGCACCGCGCCCTCCCCAAGGGCGCGGTGCCGCTCTGTCGTGTGCCGGTGGTGCCGGGTGGTTCCGGTGTCTCCGGCGGTGCGTCGAGGTTCCTGTGCTGCCCACAGGGACCAGGGTGGTCGGGCGCGGCCGGTCAGGCCCCGCGCCGCAGGGAGCGCCGTCCGGCGGCCGCCAGGACCCCGCCCGCGCCGACCGCGAGGGAGACCAGGGCCACCCGCCGCAGCAGGGCGGCCTGCCGCACGTGCGGGCACTCCGGGTGGTCCTCCCCGTCCGGGGCGTCGGCCGACGGTCCGTCGGCCGGCCCGGACGGGGAGGCGGTGCCGCCGGGCCCGGGGGCCCCCGGCGCGGCCGACACGAGGCGTCGGCTCTCCGCGAGGTGCCAGAGCTCCAGCAGGAGCTCCGCATCGCCCCCGCAGACGACCGCGATGCTCTGCACCGCGCCGCGCGGGGGGAACTGCTTCCCGTTCACCCAGCGCTCCCACGAGGACTTCGCGTAGTGGGTGCGTTCGCTGAGCCGGGCGTAGGTGAGGCCCGACCGGTTCTTCAAGGACTGCAGCTCGCCGGCGAGCCGGTCGGCGGGTGAGGCGGCTGCTACCGCTGCTGCGGGTGACGCGAGTGAGGTGAGTGACGCGAGTGACTCAGGTGATGGTGATGTGATCTCGGACGCGTGGTGGCGGCCCATGAGGTTTCCCCGAACTTCCTCTGAGATGACCGTTGTGGTGCATGGATCCGAACTGCACCGGGCGCCCCCCGTCCGTGCTGTCTGCGGCGAAGTCTTTAACCGGACCAGAACCGGTGTTGACTCCTGGGCTACCCGGCGCGGCCAACTCTGCGCGATCGGGCACCGATCTTCGACCGTCTCCGGAGCTTCTGAGACGCTGCGCGTCGTCCCCAGGGTCCTGAGCTGCGGGTTGGGACGCGGATCAGGAAACCCTTGAGACGATCTGCCCGGGTGCGGCGGAAACCGGATGGGAGCGCGAGGCGGGAGAGATTAAGCTGATCATCCGAAAGAAGATCAGTTCGAGTCTGCCGACGACCTGCCAGAGGTGCCCCACACGTGAGTCAGTCCTGGAAACCGCTCCCTGACGATCTTTCGGAACCCGCTCGACGCCTGGTCGAGGAACTGCGCGCCGTCAAGGACGCGCACCGGATCTCGCTCGCCGAGCTCGGTCGGCTGACCTACCTCAGCAAGGCGTCCTGGGAACGCTGGTTGAACGGCAAGCGTCTGATCACCTCCCAGGCCCTGGCCGGCCTGATCGCCGCGCTGGACTGCGACGCCGTGCTGCTCACCTCCCTGCTGCGGCAGGCCGAGGCCGCGCGCGACGCGGAGGCGACGCCCGGCGCCCCGGCCGCCGTTGCCCCGACCGAGGCGGCCCCGACCGCCGCCGCTGAGCCCGCCGTCGTGCCCGTGCCCGTGCCCGTACCCGTCCCACTCCCTGTCCCACTGCCCGTCCCGGTGTCCCTCCCCCTCCCCCTCGCCCGCGTCGCCCTCTGGCGGCGGCCGCAGGCGCTGGTCGCGGTCGCCGCCGTCGCCGTGCTCCTGCTGGTCGCGGGCCTCTACCTGCACGGCCTGAACGGCGATGGCGGCGCCGCGGCCTCCCCCGGGCACGTGCCCGCGCTGATCGAGCCGACCGCCCCGATCGCCCCGCCCGCGGTGAGCACGGGCGCCCTGCCGCCCCAGCTCTGCCAGTCCGTCGGCTGCGCCGGCAAGGACCCGCAGGCCATGGGTTGCGAGGCCGACGACCAGACCGTGCTGACCGGCACCATCGGCAAGGTCGTGCTCTACCTCCACTACAGTGCGCGCTGCCGGGCCGCCTGGGCCGGGATCACCGACGGCTCCCCGGGGGACAGTGCCACCATCTCCACCGGCACCGGGGGGCACGAGACCGCGCTGATCCACTGGGGCTACGACAACTACTCGAAGATGGTGGACGCCGACGCGCCCAACACCGTCCTGCGGGTGTGCGGCCACCAGAAGGACGGCGACGACTGCACCCTGCCCCTGTCCGGCGCCGCCGCCCGCGCGCAGGCCCTGGCCACCACCCCTTCGCCCACCCCCACCCCAACCCCCACTCCCACCCTCGTGCCGACGGTGACGCCCTCCTCCTGACCCTCTTTCCGGTGGACGGGCCGGGGCCCCGGAGACCGGAACGGACACCGGTGCTCAGACGAAGTTCTTGTCGACGAGCATCTGCAGCACGTTCACGTGGAGGTCCGGGAAGTCCATCGGGACGATGCCGAACCGGGCGCGCTGCCGGGTGCGCGCGCTCAGGTACGGGTAAACCGCCCGGTCCATCACGGCCTGCGAGCTGTTCCGGGGCCAGTAGCCGCCCGCGTAACTGAGGAAGTTCACGAACATCCTCGGATTTCCCGGACTGGCGAAGGCCTTGTCGAACTGGGCGACGACGTACCGGCCCTTGTCGCCCAGCGGGTCGGTGCCGCCGGTCTGCCAGACGTCCTGGGTGTCGAACCAGGCGTTCTGGCCGCTGGACCAGTCGATCAGGCCCCAGGGGTTGGCGAAGTCGGCGAGCAGCACCACCTTGCCGCGGACCGCGCCGAGGGCGGGCCAGCCGTAGAGGTGGAACAGGCCGCGGTAGCCCAGCGCGTCCAGGTAGTGGTCAACCCGCCGCTGGAACTCCTGGTCGTCGAGGGCCTGGCCGCCGGCCCGCTCGTTGCGCAGGCGCATCAGGAGCGTCTCGCCCGGGTGCGCCGCCAGGAAGGCGCGGCACTGGTCGAGCACGTCCTGGAGCCGGATGTGCTGGTAGGCGTCGGAGTGGTAGATCCCGAGTTCGTCGGGCGCCCCCTGGAGGCCGTTGCAGCGGATGTCGAGGAAGCGGACGCCCTCCTGCAACTGCTGCGGGATGCCCCAGTTCTGGGTGTGCGACCACTCGGTGCCGTACCAGGGGTTCTGGCAGCAGGAGTCGTGGGTGCCCGGAACGGTGAGGTCGAGCAGGGAGAGGCTCCCGTCCAGCCGGCCCATCCAGCTGTCCGTCGGCACCCCGCCCGGGGTGGTCGGGCCGCCCGCGGCCAGGGCGGCGGGCGCCCCGAGCAGAGCGCCGACGGCTGCCGCACCGCCCGCCCCCACGCCCCACCTGAGGAGTTCACGACGTGCGATGCCCATGGCCCGGCTCCCTCCGCCCCGCGCGCGGGTGCGACGACAAGTCCTGACGATCGGTCCGTCCTGACACTCGTCCAACGCCGCCGCGGCGTCAACGGGTTCAGCGCGGCTCGGGCAGCCGGCCGTCCGGGCCGACCGCCAGCCACCAGGCGGGCAGCTCGATCCGTTCGCCCTCGGGGGTGAACTCGGTCAGGCACAGCGGAAGTTCGCCGGTGGCGAGGACGGCGAGGCCGGCCGAGCGGAGCAGCCCGTCGAAGGCCGCGTCGGCCACCTCGGCGGGGGCGAGCCCGTGGGCGAAGACCGGGCGCAGCTTCGGGGGCGGACCGGCCGGGGACTGGGCGAGCCCCTTGAGCACCTCCTTGGCGGACTCGGCCAGTTCGACCAGGAAGGCCCGGCCGCGCGATCCGAGCAGGGTGGCGACGGCCTCGGCGACCGGCCGGCGGTCGGCCGGCTCGCTCTGGTGGATCACCCCGCGCACGTACACGTTGGCGTCGCCCAGGCGCTCGTGCAGGGCCCGGACGGCGGCCGGGTCGGTGGCGTCCAGCTGGGCGAACTCGGCGCGGCCGGACCGGTCCTGGCGCCGGGCGAGTTCGACGGCGGTGCCGGACAGGTCGACGCCGACGGCCCGGGGGAAGTGCTCGGCGAGGAAGCGGGTCTGGCGGCCGTTGCCGCAGCCCAGGTCGACCACCGGCAGGTCGGGGTCGTGCAGGTGGGGCCGGAACAGGGCGAGGTGGCGCTCCGCGGTGAGGGCCGGCTCGGCGTCCCAGATCACCGCGCCGGGCTGCTCGGGCGCCTCGCCCCAGAAGCCCTCCCAGGCGTCCCGGTACCGATTCGTCACGCTCATGGCGGGGGCCTCCGGAGGTCGCGCACGGCGTCGTCACGCACCGTGTCGGGACCGTGTCTACCGGTGCCCGATCCGGAAGGGCAAAATCACCGGCGCGGCCCGCCCGGTACCGGCGTGCGGCGGCCGCCCCGCGCCCCCTCGGTGAGCCCAGGGGAGTGCGGGACGGCCGTCGCGGTGCCGGTGGCCTCAGCGGCCGGGGCGCCAGTCGGCCTCCAGTGCCGTGCTCCCGTCCGCGCGGGTGACGGTGTGCCAGTGGGCGTGCAGCCCGGTGGCGGGGCGGTCGGTCGAGCGCGGCGCGCCCATCGCGCCCAGGACGGGACTGTCCAGGGGGCTGGCGGCCAGCCGCTCCAGCACCTGGGCGAACGCGGCGCGCAGCCCCTGGCCCCGGCGGCGGACGTCGGGCACGACGGAATGGAACGCAGCGACCACGGACATGCGACTCACCTCCGGAAGGACCTGCGGAACGTGCAGGTACGTCCCCCAGCTTGCGCCGGTCCGCCCTCGTGCCCGCGCGGATTGACGCACTGCTGACGCGCCGCTGACGGGCCCCTGACGGCCGCGCCGTTCCGGGGTTCGTACCCGATGGGCGGCGGCCTGCCGGGCCGGGCCCCGGCCGGGCCTCCGCGCGGGCGATGGAATTGACCTGACCGGTATTCCGGCGGCGGCCGGAGAAATCCCGGGAGGCACGCTCGGGCGAGGAATTGTCAGGCGCTCGCCAGAAGTGCGGGATCCGGGGTCGGCGAAGGGCTCCGGAAGGGCGAAGTGGCTGGTCATGGCCGTGATGCAAGGCCTTCGTCAAATGTCGTCCCAGTGACCGGCATTGATGTGGAGCCGGTTCCTCCGAGGGTTTCGCCAGTAATTCCCCAGACCTTGGCAAACCTTGTTCCCAGGCTGCTGCGCCGGGCCCTTCCGGACCGGCATCATCGGCTGACATGAGTCGATTCACCGCAATACCGCAGGGGGCTCCCGCGTGAGGGCCTTCCGCTTCCTCCCCGTCGTCGCCCTGGCCGTCGCCACCACGGTGATCGGGCTGGCCACCGTCGTCCCGGCCTCCGCCACCAGCTCGCGGGTGGACCTGACCGTCCTGGTGGTCACCGACGGCAACCCCTGGGTCGAGGGCATCCGGCAGCAGTTGGCCGCCGAGGGCGTGCCCACCACCGTCATCGACCTGACCAGTGCCGGCCGGGCCACGATCACCGCGGGCTTCCTCGCCGACACCCTGGCCGACGGCACCCCGCACGGGCACTTCGAGGGCGTGGTGCTGCCCAACGACGCGCCGACCCAGCTCTCCGCAGCCGAACTGAGCACGCTGACCGGGTACGAGCAGACCTACCAGGTCCGCCAGGTGGACGCCTACGTCTGGCCCGGCGCCAACACCGGCCTGGCCGCGCCGACCTGGTCCGGCTCGCTGGACGCCACCACCGCCACCGCGACCGCCGCCGCCCGCGGCGACGCCTTCCACTACCTGAACGGCCCGGTCGCCTTCGAGGGCACCGCCGGCGGCAGCGGATCGTACGGCTACCTGCCGACCCCGCTGCCCGACAACCCGGCCACCGGCTCGCACTTCGAGCCGTACCTGACCGAGACCGTCCCCGGCACCGGCACCCAGGGCACCCTCGCCGGGGTCTACACCTCCGGCGGCCGCCAGCAGTTGGTGCTCACCTTCGCCTACAACTCCTACCAGCAGCAGTTCCGGCTGCTCGCGCACGGCATCGTGGACTGGGTCACCAAGGGCGTGCACCTCGGCTACTGGCGCAACTACTTTTCCGCCCACATCGACGACCTCTTCAACGCCAACTCCCGGTGGAGCCAGAGCGGCGACTGCACCCCGGGCGAGGGCGACTGCGTCGGCAGCGTCCCGGCGACCACGCCGATCCGGATGACACCCGCGGACGTCAGCGCCACCGTCGCCTGGGAGCAGCAGAACGGCTACACCCTGGACTTCCTGTTCAACGGCGGCCCCAGCCTGGACTACGCGGACGCCAACGGCGGCACCGACCCGCTGACCACCGCCCTGCTGGCGAACAAGAACAGCTTCATGTGGCTCGACCACACCTACCAGCACCCGTTCCTGGGCTGCGTGCAGAACTTCACCGTGATCCCGTGGAAGTGCCAGACCGACTCCACCGGCGCGGTCCAGTACGTCGACCAGGCCACCGTCAACAGCCAGATCCAGCAGAACATCCAGTTCGGCCAGGCCAACGGGCTGCCGTTCCGGCCGGGCGAGCTGGTCGCCGGTGAGCACTCCGGCACCGTGATGCTGCCGCAGCAGCCCGCCGACAACCCGAACTTCCTCGCCGCGCTCAGCCAGAACAACATCCAGTGGCTCGGCGTGGACGCCTCCCGGGAGACCGGCCAACGGCAGATCGCCTCGGCGCTCGGCGTGCCCCGGCACCCGGTCAACGTGTTCTACAACGTCTCCACCGAGTCCGACGAGGTGAGCGAGTACAACTGGCTCTACGCCTCGAAGGCCAACGGCGGCAGCGGCAACTGCGAGGCCAACCCGGCCACCACGACCTGCATCACGCCGCTGGACCTGAACCGCGGCTGGGCGGACTACGTGCTGCCGATGCAGACGAGGATCACCCTCGGGTACGTGCTGAGCAACGACCCGCGGCCGTTCTTCATGCACCAGTCGAACCTGACCGACGACCGGCTCGCCCTGCAGACGCTGACGGACATCCTGTCGACGTACCGCGGTTGGTACACGGCCGACACCCCGATGGTCAACCAGACCCTCACCGACGCCGGCACCACCCTCCAGCAGCAGACCGCCTGGCAGCAGGCCCGCACCGCGGGCACCGTCAGCGGCTACGTCCAGGGCGGCGTGGTCACCGTCCAGGGCCCGGCGGGCACCGCCGTCCCGGTCACCGTGCCCACCGGCACCACCGTGACCGGCGGCGCCGCCTTCGGCAGCGCCTACGCCGGCGAGCAGTCCGGGTACACCACGCTCGGCACCGCGCCGACCGCGCTCACCGTGTCCAGCGCCCTCTTCGGGACCGCCACCGCCGGGGCGAGCCCCAGCGCCGGGCTCGCGCTCGCCTCGTACTCCGTCGGCTCGCCGCACCAGGTGCGCCGCAGCGGCACCGCCGTCACCGTCACCGACCCGTTCGGCACCCATGTGCTGCCCAGGCTCGCGGGCAGGCCCGACGAGGAGCTGCACATCGGCAGCACCCACCACCACCCGTACCAGAGCCCGGTGGCGCCGCCGCGGAAGTGACGCCCCACCCGGTACCGGCGGGCGGCCGGGGGCGCCCCCCCCGCCCCCCCCCCCCCCCACCCGGGGGGGCGGGGGCGGGGGTGT
>NZ_JBIAXC010000070.1:0-38517 GCF_042896295.1 Kitasatospora sp. NPDC001309
ATGTCGCAATCCACACCGAGCCAGAAGGCCCTCACTCATTTCAAGATCACCCAGCCGTGAACCCCGTCACCAACCTCCGTGGTCAGTACACCTAGACGTCGGGCAGGGCGGCCAGCAGCCGGTCGATCTCCTCGGGGGAGTTGTAGGCGTGCAGGCTGACCCGGACCGAGGTGTCGGTCTCGCCGGCGCGGGCCTGGCAGTGGCCGTCGGCGCGGACCATCAGGCCGTGGCTGGCGAGGACGAAGCCGAGGTCGTTGGAGGGGATCGCGCGGTGTCGGAAGGTGACGATGGCCTCGCGGCGCTGCACCGGGGAGTCGGCGGCCAGGCTCTGTCCGCAGCCGAGCACCTGGTAGGCGTCGGAGCCGCTCAGGCCGTCGGTGAGGCGGGTGGCCAGGGCGGTGGTCCAGCGTCGGATGCGGTCGGTGCCGGCGGCGTCGAGCCAGTCCAGGGCGGCCTCCAGGCCGGCGATCCCGCAGGTGTTGGGGGTGCCGCTCCAGCCGCCGGGGCGGAACTCCGGGCCGCGGGTGTTGCGGGCCCAGACGGCGCCGGTGCCGGGCAGGGCGAGTGCCTTGTGGCCGGAGAAGACCACGAAGTCGACGTCGAGGCGGCCGACGTCCACCGGCAGGTGGCCGACGCTCTGCGCCGCGTCCAGGCAGATCGGTACCTCGGGGCCGACGGCGGCCCGGATCCGGTGGACGTTCATGTCGGCGCCGTACACGTGGTGGACGTGGGTGGCGGCGACGAAGGCCGTCCGCTCGGTGACGAGTCCGGGCAGCGCCCGGTGGTCGTAGTCGTGCGAGGCCGGGTCGTACGGGAGTTCACGGACCCGGACGCGGACGCCGCGGTCGGCGAGCAGCTGTTGCGCCTCCAGCCAGGGCAGGGCGTTGGCCTGGTGGTCGGCGAAGGGCACGATGATCTCGTCGCCGTCCCGCAGGTGCCGGGGGAGCCAGTCCCGGGCCACCGTGCGCAGGCCCTCGGTGGTGCCGCTGACGAAGTGCACTCCGGAGGGCTGCCCGGGTGCCGGGTCGCCGAGGAAGGCGGCGACCCGGGTGCGGGTGCGTTCGACCAGCGCGGTGGTGGCGTTGGCCCAGGTGTAGGTGCCGCGCCCGGCGTTGGCGTTGGCGGTGGTCAGGTAGTGGTGGACGGCGTCGAGCACCGCCCGCGGCTTCTGGGCGGTGGCCGCGCTGTCCAGGTAGGCCTGCTCGGGGGCGCCTGTGATGATCGGGAACTGCTTGCGCAACTCCCGGTGCCAGCAGTCCAGTTCGTCGAGGGTGCTCATACGCGGCCTCCGTTCAGTCCCGGACCAGCGGCGCGCCCGCGTCGCGCCAGCCGATGATGCCGCCCGCCAGGCTGCGGGCGTCCTGGTGCCCCATCCGGGTGAGCAGTGCGGCGTACCGGACCGACTTCTCGCCGACCGGACAGGCCAGCAGGACGGGCCGGCGGGTGCCGAACGGCAGTCCCCCGTGCAGGAGTTCGTCGAACAGCTCGTCGACGATGTTGACCGAGCCCTCGATGTGCAGCGCGGCGTAGGCGAAGGGGCCGCGCAGGTCGACCACCAGCGGGTGCTCCTCGGCGATCCACTTGCGGGCGGCGTCCACGTCGACGGCCCGGGCGGCGGCGAGTTCGGCCTCGGTCAGGGTGCCCACCGAGTTCGGCCGGGCGGGCCGGTGGAACAGCTCGGGGCGGCGGTCGCGGACGTAGCCGAGGTAGCTCTCGACCCGGTCGCAGACGATGAACACGGCCGTCCGGCGCTCCTCGGTGCCCGCCAACTCGGCGTCCAGGGAGCGGAGGTGGCGCAGCGCGCCGTAGTAGGCGCCGCCGCCGGTGGGGCCGGCCAGCAGGCCGCAGCGGCGGATCAGGGTGAGCATGCCGTCGATGGCCTGCTCGGCGGTCACCGAGGCGATGCTGTCGTAGGTGTCGGGGTCGAACAGGCCGACCTCGTGGACCTCGTCGATGGTGCGGATGCCGGGGATGAAGTCGGACTTGTGGGCGACCAGTCCGAGCACCTCGACCGCCGGGTTGTGGGCGCGCAGCACGGTCGCCACGCCGGTGGAGGAGCCGGCGGTGCCGACGCAGGCGATGAAGACGTCCGGGGCGCGGCCGTCGAGGTCGCGGACGATCTCCGGACCGGTGCCGGTGAGGTGGGCGTCGAGGTTGAGCGGGTTGAAGTACTGGTCGGTGTGGAGGTAGCCGGATTCGGCCGCGGAGAGCATCCGGTGGATGCGGGTGAGCGGGTCGTCGGCGTCGGTGGGGTCGAGGCACTCGGCCCGGCCGGGCAGTTCCTCGATCTCGGCGCCGAGCAGCAGCAGGAGGTCCTTGACCTCGGGGACCTTCATCCGGTTGGTGACGCTCTTGAACGGCAGGCCGTGCATGCCGGCGATCAGCGCGAGCGCCTTGGCGGTGTTGCCGCTGGAGAGTTCCACGACGGTGTCGCCGCGCGCGACGGCGGCGGGGAGCGCCTCGCGGGTCATGTTCCAGGCGGCGCGGTCCTTGACCGAGCCGAAGGGGTTGAGCAGTTCGAGCTTGGCGTACAGGTCGATGCTGCGCAGGCCGGTCACGGCCGGGTCGATCCGGACCAGCGGGGTGTCGCCGATCGCGTCGGTGATGCTGTCGTACCTCATGCGCGTCCGTCCCCCTGGGGTGTCGCGGGCCCCGCGGTGTCGAGGGGCCAGTACTGCTCGTCGAGGCGCCAGTGCCAGGCGCCGTCCTGGCGGTAGGCGGCGACCTTGCGCGCGACGGGCTGCCGGATCGGTCCGCCGGCGTTGAAGTCCATCAGGTAGCCCGCGGTGTTGGCGAAGGCGAGCAGGTCGCCGGGGGCGGGGAGGCGGGGGAGGTGGACCACCCGACGGGTGATCAGGTCGGCCTCCAGGCAGAGGTTGCCGAGCAGGTGGACGCCGACGGACTCGTCCGGGGTGGCCGGGGTGGCGGGGGCGCCGGAGCGGGGGATCAGCACCGGGTCCATCAGCACCCCGTGGTCCTCCAGGCCGGCGTCCCGGGCGTTCATCTCCAGCCGCACCAGCTGCTCGGCGCCCGGCCCCCGTCGCACCTCCAGGACGCGGGCGAGGGTGGCCCCGCACTGGTCGACCAGGGCCCGGCCGGGTTCGACGGCCAGGTCGTACATGTTCTCCAGCAGCAGGGTGGCCAGCGGTCGGCCGAGGGTGGGTGCGGGGTGGGAGAGCAGTTCGTCCAGGTATGCCTCGGCGGCGACCGGGCGGTGCGCGGGGTACAGGCCCAGCGTGCCGCGCAGGGTGCCGGACTCGTTGCGGAGCCCGTAGCCGTGCCCCTGCCAGGTGAGCGGGGGCCGTCGGCCCAGGACGGCGTCGGTCAGTGCGGTGGTGTACCGCTCCCACTGGGCGGCGTCGGCCAGGTAGTTGACGCCGAAGCCGCCGCCGATGTCGATGGTGCGGGGGTGCAGGCCGCGGCGGTGGCACTCGTCCATGATCCGGATGCAGGCTTCCAGGGCGACGGCCTTCTCGCCGATACCGGTGGTGTCCAAGTGGTAGGCGACGCCGGTGAGTTCGACGGTGTCGCGGTGGCGTTCGAGGGCGTCCAGCAGTGCGTCGAGCTCGTCGGCCGGGACGCCGAAGCGGCTCGGCCGGGTGAGGACGGTGACGCCGGGCGAGTGGAAGCCGGAGAGCCGGGGCATGACGGGCACCCGGGGGAGGGCGTGCTTGCTCACCAGGTCGGCCAGCTCGTCGAGTTCGGCCAGGGTGTCCAGGTGGACGGTGGCGCCGGTGCGGGCGGCCAGCCAGAGGAACTCGCGGGTCTTCGGGCCGGTGGCCAGGATCCGCTCGGGGGCGCAGCCGGCGCCGAGGGCGTGCTGGAGCTCGCCGAGCGAGGCGACGTCGAGCCCGGCGTCGGTGGCGGCGTCCGCGCCGGCGAGCCGCCGGACCAGGGCGCTGGAGCGGTTGGCCTTGTGGGCGAAGTGGATCCGCCCGGTGAGCCGGTGCTTGCGGTAGACGGACCGGAAGCGGGCCAGGTTGTCGGCGAGCTGTTCGGGCAGCAGCAGGTTGAGCGGTGACCCGAGTGCGTCGACCAGGGTGTGCAGGAGGTCGGTGGTGTCCAGGAGGGATCGGAGCCGGGGCTCCAGCCGTGGTTCCAGGTACAGCGGTGAGGGCCGCATGGTGGTCAGCCTCCCGTCGGTGGTCCGGGGTGAGGGGCACACGGCTCGCCGACGGGCTGCCCAGGCCGGTCGACGACCGAGGCAAACGGTAACTGTTTTCAGTTTGAATCAACAGCGGTTTCTGTCACGCCATAGCAAAGACTGTGCCCAGATGAAAGTACTCAATCCGTTTGTGACAGAAGGAAGTTGGGTCAGGGACCAATTCCGGTCAGCGCAGCGCCACCAGGACGGAGCTGGCGCCGTACTGCCAGACCGACCCGGCCTGGCGGAAGCCCGCCAGTCGCAGCAGTGCGGCGTGCTGGGCGGCGGACAGGCCGTTGCCCTCGCCCTCGCTGGGCGGCAGCTGCCGCTCGCGGGCCGCCAGCAGTTCGGCGAACTCCGGGATCCGGCGGGCGGCGTCCCACCACTGCGACCAGTCCTCGGCGCCGCCCACGCCCCGGCGCTGGGAGCGGCGCCGGCCGATCGCCAGTGCCAGTTCGGCGAGGGAGGGCTCCTCGGGGATCAGGTGGTCGCCGTTGACCAGGACGGCGCCGGGCCGCAGCGTGCCCGCGAGGTCGCGGTAGATCCGGAGCAGTGCCTCCGGCGGCGGGTAGTGCAGCGCGGTGGAGGAGAGCACGGCGTCCAGCGGGCGGTCGAGTCCGAGGTCCTCGATCCAGCCGGGGCGCCCGATCAGGGTCTCCACCCAGCGGGTCACCCGGGGGTGTCCGGCCCGGCCGAGCGCGAGCAGCAGCGGGTCGATGTCGACGGCGACGACCTCGGCGTGCGGCAGCCGTTCGGCGACCCGCGCGGACAGCGAGCCGGGACCGCTGCCGAGGTCCGCGATCAGCGGACGGGCGCGGTGGCCGACGACCTGCTCCACCACGTCGACCATGACGGTGAACCGCTCCTCGCGCTCCACCGCGTACAGCTCCTGCTGGCGCTCCCAGCGTTCCAGCCAGGCCCCGGCCAGGGTCGCGTCCACCGGCATCCCGACTCCCGCTGTGTCCGTGCGCATTCGAGCTCCCCGTGCGATGCCAATGTGTGTCATGTTCATACGGATTGGCAACGGAACCGGCCGGTGCGATCCACTGCCCGCACCGTAATGATATCCGTTTTCATCTGAGGGGCGTACCACGGGCCTGCCGCGAGCCTGCGGCGGGCCCGCCACGGGAATCCGCGAAGCGGCGAGGGCCGGGCCGGGGCGGAGCGCAGCAGCGCCCCGCCCCGGCCCGGCCATTCCGGCGGGTCTACCGCCCGGCGGACTGGTCCGCGACGGCGCGTACGGCCGCGCCCGCCCAGGCGCGGTTGCCGAGCAGCGTCTTGACGTCCGAGGCGAGCCCGTTGTCGGGGTTCACCCGGAAGCCCAGCTCGTACAGGGTGCTCTTGTCCCAGTTGGTGGTGAGCAGCCGGATCGGGACGTCCCCGGGGTGGGCCTGGAGGGCGAGCTTGAGCTCGGCGACGACCTCGGGCGTGATCCGGGAGGCCGGGACGGTGATCTGGACCGGCGGCTTGGTGCCGAGCTCGGCGGAGGAGACGTCGAGGGTGGCGATCTCCTGGCCGAAGATGCTCAGCGAGCCGTCGCGCTCGTTGAGGCGGCCGCGGACCGAGATGACGTTGTCCTCGATCATCTGCTCGGCCATCAGGTTGTAGGTGGCCGGGAAGAACAGCACCTCGACCGAGCCGTCGCGGTCGGACAGGGTGATGATCGCCCAGGCGTTTCCCGCCTTGTTGATCCGCCGGTCCACGCCGGTGATCAGCCCGGAGAGCCGGACCTCGCCCTCGGAGCGGCCGGAGCCGAGGAGCTCGGCGATCGAGGTGTCGCGGTTCTGGGAGAGGATGTGCTCGGCGCCGTCCAGCGGGTGGCTGGAGACGTACAGGCCGAGCATCTCGCGCTCCAGGGCGAGGAGCTGGCGCCGGGGCCACTCGTTCTCGGTGAGCTGGAAGTCCAGTCCGATGGCGGGTCCGCCGCCGTCACCGGTGTCGAGGGCGCCGAACAGGTCGTCCTGCCCGATGGCCTGCTGCTTCTTCAACCCGGTGACGGCGTCGATGGCGCTCTCGTGGACGCTGCTGAGCGAGAGCCGGCTGTGCCCGAGCGAGTCGAAGGCGCCGGCCTTGATCAGCGAGTCGATGGTGCGCTTGTTGCAGACCACCAGCTCGACCTTGTCCAGGAAGTCGGCGAAGGAGGTGTACTTGCCCTTCTCGTCGCGGGTCCCGACCAGGGACTCGATCACCGGCACGCCGACGTTGCGCACGGCCTTGAGGCCGAAGCGGACGTCGCTGCCGACGGCGGTGAAGTCGACCACCGACTCGTTGACGTCGGGGGAGAGGATCTTGATGCCCATCTGCCGGCACTCGGCCAGGTAGACGGCCATCTTGTCCTTGTCGTCGGCGACCGAGGTGAGCAGCGCCGCCATGTACTCGGCCGGGTAGTTGGCCTTGAGGTAGGCGGTCTGGTAGGAGACCAGGCCGTACGCGGCGGAGTGCGATTTGTTGAACGCGTAGCCGGCGAACGGGACCAGGACGTCCCACACCGCCTGGATCGCCTCGTCGGAGTAGCCGCGCTCCTTGCAGCCCGCGTGGAAGGGGACGAACTCCTTCTCCAGCACCTCCTTCTTCTTCTTGCCCATCGCGCGGCGCAGCAGGTCTGCCTGTCCGAGCGAGTAGCCGGCCAGCACCTGGGCGGCTCGCTGCACCTGCTCCTGGTAGACGATCAGGCCGTAGGTGGGGCCGAGGACGTCCTTGAGCGGTTCCTCCAGCTCGGGGTGGATCGGGATGATCTCCTGCTGGGCGTTCTTGCGCAGCGCGTAGTTGGTGTGCGAGTTCATGCCCATCGGGCCGGGCCGGTACAGCGCGGAGACGGCGGAGATGTCGGCGAACTCGGTGGGCTTCATCAGCTTGAGCAGGGCCCGCATGGGGCCGCCGTCGAGCTGGAACACGCCCAGGGTGTCGCCGCGGGCGAGCAGCTGGTACGTGGTGGGGTCGTCGATCGGGATCTTCTCGATGTCGACGTCGACGCCCCGGTTGGCCTTCACGATCTTGATGCAGTGGTCGATGATGCCCAGGTTCCGCAGACCCAGGAAGTCCATCTTGATCAGGCCCATGGCTTCGCACGACGGGTAGTCGAAGCCGGTGATGATCACGCCGTCCTTGTCCCGCATGTGCAGCGGGATCAGGTCGAGCAGCGGGGTCGAGGAGAGGATGACGGCCGCGGCGTGCACGCCGGTGCCGCGGATCAGGCCCTCGATGCCGCGCCCGGTGTCGATGATCTTCTTGACGTCGGGCTCGTTCTGGTACAGCGCCCGGATCTCGGTGCCCTCGTTGTACCGGGAGTGCTTCTCGTCGAACAGGTCGGCCAGCGGCACGCCCTTGCCCATGACGTCCGGCGGCATCGCCTTGGTGATCCGGTCGCCCATCGCGAAGGGGTAGCCGAGGATCCGGTTGGCGTCCTTCACGGCCGCCTTGGCCTTGATGGTGCCGAAGGTGTTCACCTGGGCCGTGTACGCGGCGCCGTACTTCTCGGTCACGTAGCGGACCATCTGGTCGCGCTGGCGGTCGTCGAAGTCGATGTCGACGTCCGGGGGGTTGATGCGCTCGGGGTTGAGGAAGCGCTCGAACAGCAGGTCGTGCTCCAGCGGGTCCAGCTGGGTGATGCCGGTGAGGTAGGCGACCATCGAGCCGGCCGCCGAGCCACGGCCCGGGCCGACCGGGATGCCGTTGTCCCGGCCGTACTGGCAGATGTCGGCGACCACGAGGAAGTAGGCGTCGAACCCCATCGGGGTGATGACGCCCATCTCCAGCTCGATCCGGTCCAGTACCTCCTGGCTCGGGCTGTCGCCGTACCGGTGCTGGAGCCCGACCTCGATCTTCTTGCGCAGGAAGGAGGCCTGGGTCTCGCCCTCGGGCACGTCGAACTGGGGCATCCGGTCGACGTAGGTGAAGACCTCGTCGTACGACTCGATCCGCTCGGCGATCGCGAGGGTGTTGTCGCAGGCCTCCGGCAGCTCGCGGAAGAGCTCGCGCATCTCCTCGGCGGTCTTCACGTAGTAGCCCGAGCCGTTGAACTTGAAGCGGTTCGGGTCGTCCTTGTTCTTGCCCACGCCGACGCAGAGCAGGCTGTCGTGGGCGTCCGCCTGGTCGGCGGTCACGTAGTGGGAGTCGTTGGTGGCCAGCAGCGGGATGTTCAGGTCCTTGGCCAGGCGCAGGAGGTCCTCGCGGACGTCCTTCTCGATGGAGAGGCCGTGGTCCATCAGCTCCAGGAAGTAGTTCTCCTTGCCGAAGATGTCCTGGTAGGCGCCGGCCGCCTTGACCGCCTCGTCGTACTGCCCGAGCCGCAGCCGGGTCTGCACCTCACCGGAGGGGCAGCCGGTGGTGGCGATGATGCCGGTGGCGTTGGCGGCGATCAGCTCGCGGTCCATCCGGGGCTTCATGTAGTAGCCCTCCATCGACGCGAGCGAGGAGAGCTTGAAGAGGTTCCGCAGGCCGGTGGCGTTCTGCGCCCACATGGTCATGTGGGTGTAGCGGCCGCCGCCGGAGACGTCCTTGCCGCCTTCGCCGTCGGAGCCGGTGGGACGCTGGCCGCCGGGCGACCAGAACACCTGCTTCTTGAGGAAGCGGGACGCCGGGGCGACGTAGGCCTCGATGCCGATGATCGGCTTCACCCCGGTCTTGGCGGCGGAGTGGAAGAACTCGTACGCGCCGAACATGTTGCCGTGGTCGCTCATCGCGATGGCGGGCATGCCCTGTCTCTCCGCCTCGGCGAACAGCTTTCCGTTCTTCGCCGCCCCGTCCAGCATCGAGTACTCGGTGTGGACGTGCAGGTGCGCGAAGCTGTCGGACACGGCGCTTTGCTCCTCGGTGGACCGGGGGGTACGGAAGCGGTCCACGTTAGCGGGTCGCCCCGGGGAGTGCGGCATTCCGGGGTCTGGGCCGACGGACTCCGACGAGATCCTCCCGCCGCCTTGACAACCGCTCCCGCCGTCGGGGTGCGCCGACGGCGGAAGCCGTGCGGTCAGGCGGTCGGGGTGGCCTCGGGGAGGGCGGGGATCTCGGTGACGCTCGCCAGCACGTGGGTGTGCGGGTGCCCGTCGAAGTCGGCCCGGGTGAGCTCCCCGGTCAGCACCCCGACGACCACGCCGGCCCCGGCGTTGCGGCCGGCCTCGACGTCGACCACGGTGTCCCCGGCGGTCAGCACCCGGCGGGTGTCGATCACCCCGGTCTTCTCCATCGCCCGGTGGATCATGTGCGGGGCCGGGCGGCCGCGCGGGACCTCGTCGGAGGTGACGACGGCGTCCAGGTTGCCGCCCTCGCCGGTGGACCAGCCGAGCGACTCCAGCAGCGGGTAGGCGACGTCGTCGCTGAACCCGGTGGTCAGCGCGACCTTGATGCCGCGGCGGCGCAGCTCGGCCAGGGCCTCCTCGACGCCCTCGATGGCCTGCGGGGGGTTGGCGCGGTAGGCCTCGCGCAGGAACTCCGCGAAGGCCGCGTAGCTCTCCTCGACCAGCTCCGGGGTGGGGGTGCCGCCGCCGATGCGGACCAGGGCGGCGATGGCCTCGCGCTTGTCGGTGCCCATCCAGGTCTGGAGGTCGGCGTCGGCGACCGCCACCCCGTTGCGTTCGACGGCGGTGCGCAGCGCGCGGTACACGGCGCCGGACTCGTTGACGGTGGTACCGGCCATGTCCAGGGCGGCGAGCTCGATCACGGTGTTCAGTCCTCTTCGGTGCGGTAGCGGCCGATCACGGTTCGGCCTTCGACGGTGTTCTCGACGGTGAAGGTGGCCATCGCGGGCAGGTAGCGGTCGTCGGCGTCCTCCAGCGGGACGCCCCGGCCGGAGGTGGTGAGCCGGCGCACCCGCAGCAGCGGGTCCCCGGTGGCGATCCGGAGGAGCTCGGCGTCGCGCGGCCCGGCGGCGACGGCGTCGATGGTGTGCCGGGCGTGGTGCAGGTCGACCTCGCGGCGCAGCAGCTCCTGGTAGACCGAGCCGGTGTCCGGGTCGAAGTCGAACAGGATGCGGCCGACCTCGTGGACGAAGGTGGAGCGTTCGAGCATGGCCGGGACGCCGTCCAGCAGGCGCAGCCGGACGAGTTCGACCACCGGCTCGCCCTCGGCGAGGCCGAGCCGGGCGGCCGCCTCCGGGGCGGCCCGGCGGCGGGCCACCTCCAGGGTGTGCTGCCCGGGCTCGCGGCCGATGCTGCGGGCCCACTGGGTGAAGGACAGGAAGGTGCCGAAGGGCTGGGAGGGCGCGGTGCGGTGGGCGACGGGCGGTTTGCCGCGTCCGCCGACCAGGCTGCCCGCGCTCCGCAGCATGGCCAGGGCCTGGCGGACCGGGCCGCGGGAGGTGCCGAACTCGGCGCAGAGCTGCGACTCGCTGGGCACCGGCTCGCCCTCGGGCCACTCGCCGGACTCGATGCGGCGCAGGAACTCCGCGCCGAGCCGTTGGTGGAGGGGGAGGTCCTCACTTGTCTTCACAAGTCGACTATGACACCCGGGGCCGGAACTTCTCAAGGCCGTTCCACCTGCGGATTCTCCTGTTCATCCAAGTGGGCCCGAAGATCGTCCGCCGGGTGAACAGGGGGTGACTTGTACATACATCTCTTGACTCCGGCGCTCGTCGGCCGCTTGGCTGGGGACCATGAGCAGCAGCACCGCATCCGTAACCACCCCCGCCGTCTCCCCCTCGCGCGACACCGCCGGCGCGCCCGGCCCCAGCGACGTGGTGATCGTCGGCGCCGGCATCGTCGGCCTGGCCCACGCCTTCGAGGCGCTCCGCAACGGGCTGTCCGTCACCGTCGTGGAGCGCGACCGGCAGCCGGTCGGCGCCTCGGTCCGCAACTTCGGCCACTGCTGCATCACCGCCCAGGACGGCGCACTGCTCGGACTGGCCCGGCGCTCCCGCTCCGGCTGGCTGCGCGCCGCCGCGGCGGCCGGCTTCTGGGCCGAGGAGGCCGGCGCCCTGGTGGTGGCCCGGTCGGAGACCGAGGCGGCCGTGCTGGCCGAGCTGCACGCCGACCGCGGCGGCGACGACGTACGGCTGCGCACCGCCGCGCAGACGGCCGAGGCGCTCGGCCGCGCGGGCGGCGAGGCCGGCGACCTGGTCGGCGGCGCGCTGCTGCCCGCCGACCTGCGGGTCAACCCGCGCGAGGCCGCGCCCGCCCTGGCCCGCTGGGTCGCCGAGCACCCGCGGGGCCGGGTGCTGTGGGGCACCGCCGTCACCGGCGTGGAGTCCGGCGCCGTGCACACCACCCGCGGCCCGGTGCGCGGCGACCGGATCCTGGTCTGCGTCGGCCACGACCTCGACTACCTGTTCCCCGACATCGCCGAGGACCACGAGATCCAGCGCTGCCGCCTGAGCATGGCGCGGGCCGAGGCACCGGCCGGGTTCCGCACCAACGCGGCGGTACTGACCGCCACCTCGATGCTGCGCTACGACGCCTTCACCGCCCAGCCGTCGGCCGGCCCGCTGCGCGCGGAGGTCCTCGGCCACAGCGCGGAGCTGGTGGGCATCGGCGCCAATGTGATGTTCACCCGGCTGCCGGACGGCACCGTGCTGGTCGGCGACTCGCACCACTACGACGCCACCACCCCGCCGTTCGTCGACGAGCGCACCCACGAGCTGCTGATCGCCGCCGTCGCCCGGGTGCTGGGCGTGCCGGACCTGCGGATCCTGGAGCGCTGGCAGGGCGTCTACGCCAGCAGTGCGCGCGGCCCGCTGCTGGTGCGCGACCTGGCCCCGGGCGTGCGGGCGATCACCGTCACCTCGGGCGTCGGGATGACCCTCTCCTTCGGCCTGGCGGCCGCCACCTTCGACGGCACCCTGGCCGCGACCGACTGAGCCCACGGGCCCGGACGGCCGTCCGGCCGGGCCCGTTGAGGGGCCCGGCCGGTGAGTGCTCCGGGCGCGTGCCCGGCGCGGCTCAGAACGCCGAGTGGGCGAACCAGTGCGCCAGCAGCTCCTCGTCCCCGGCGAGCTCGATCCCGGCGGCGGTGCGGTCCAGGCGCCCGTACAGGAGCAGCAGCAGCTCGGCGGCGCCCGCCCGGACGGTGGCGTCGGCGGCCGCCTCGGAGCCGTCGGGGTCGGCGTCCGCCAGGCCGAAGCCGTCGGGGCGCAGCCGGACCAGCCAGTCGCCCTCGCCGTCGGTGCGGGTGAAGCGGATGGTCCGGTCCTCGGCGCGCAGCTCGGCCGTCCCGGGGGCGAAGAGGGTGGCGAAGGGCAGGTTGGTCAGGAACTCGGCCACGCCGTCGGCGGCGAGGGCCGGGTCGATCTCCGGCGCCAGGCCGAGTGCGGTCTCGGCGTCGACGCGGTGGACCAGGGTCTCGAAGAGCATCCGCCGCACCCAGAACCGGGCGTGCTGGTCCGCGCCCCAGGCCCACATCGGCTCGTCGAGCCCGCCCTCGGCGAAGGCGGCGGCGGACTCCCGGGCGGACTCGGCCAGCCAGGCCGGGTACTGGTCCACGCCCTCGGGCAGCCGCAGGTCGACGTCCCGGCTGCGCGGCGGCTCCTGGATCCGCTGCCGGAGCAGGACGGTGAACCAGCGGTGCACGCTGCCGGTGTGGCGGACGAGGTCGGCGAGCGTCCAGCCGGGGCAGCCGGGCACCGGGAGGGCCGGGTCGGCGTCCTGGACGGCGGTGACGAAGCGGGCGGTCTCGGCGGCGACGGCAGCGCCGTGGTCCTGCGGGGTCATGAGGGCTGTCTCCAGTGCTACGGATGTCGCGGCGCCCCGGGTCGGACTGCGCCCGATGGCTTGCGCTGTCAATTTTTCACCAGCTGAAACAATCGCCACGACGCTAGGCCTGAAAGGTTGAGCTTGTCAAGTAACTCTGCGGAGGCGCCGAGGGGCCGGAGCGCCGCGGTGACCGGGCCCGGCAGGGGTCGTTGAGCAGGGGCCGGACGTCCCCGCGAGAAAGCGTGCAGCCACGTGCCCCAGCCCTTCGAACTCCCCGCCTTCTACCTGCCGTACCCCGCCCGCCTCAACCCCCGACTGGAGGAGGCGCGCGAGCACTCCCGGCAGTGGGCCCGGCAGATGGGCATGCTGGAGGGCTCGGGCATCTGGGAGCAGCGGGACCTCGACGCCCACGACTACCCGCTGCTGTGCGCCTACACCCACCCGGACTGCGACGGGCCCGAACTCTCGCTGATCACCGACTGGTACGTCTGGGTGTTCTTCTTCGACGACCACTTCCTGGAGACCTTCAAGCGCACCCAGGACCGGGCCGGTGGCAAGGCCTACCTGGACCGGCTGCCCGCCTTCATGCCGCTGAACCTCCCCTTCTCGATGCCCGAGCCGCGGAACCCGGTCGAGGCGGGCCTCGCCGACCTCTGGCTGCGCACCGTCCCCGGCACCTCGCGGGAGTGGCGCGAACGCTTCGCGCTGAGCACCGAGCACCTGCTCGACGAGTCGATCTGGGAGCTGTCGAACATCGACATCGGCCGGATCCCCAACCCGGTCGAGTACATCGAGATGCGCCGCAAGGTGGGCGGCGCGCCCTGGTCCGCCGGGCTGGTGGAGCACGCGGCGGGTGCCGAGGTCCCGGCGTCGGTCGCCGGCACCCGGCCGCTGCGGGTGCTCCGGGACGCCTTCTCGGACGCGGTGCACCTGCGCAACGACCTGTTCTCCTACCAGCGCGAGACCGAGGAGGAGGGCGAACTGAGCAACGGCGTCCTGGTGCTGGAGACCTTCCTCGACATCTCCACCCAGGAGGCGGCCGACCGGGTCAACGACCTGCTGACCTCCCGGCTCCAGCAGTTCGAGGACACCGCGCTCACCGAACTGCCCCCGCTGTTCGCCGACCACGGCCTCGGCCCGGAGGAGGCGGCCCGGGTGCTCGCGTACGTCAAGGGACTGCAGGACTGGCAGTCCGGCGGGCACGAGTGGCACCTGCGGTCCAGCCGCTACATGAACGGCGGGGGCATGAACGGCGGGGGCGTGAACGGCTTCGGCCCGCAGGGGAGTTCGGTGCTCCCGCTGGGCGGCCTCGGCACCTCGGCGATGGACCTCGAGCGGCTGGGGGCCGCGACCGGCGCGCAGCGCGTACGGAACTTCTCCTTCGTCCCGCACCGGCGCACCGGGCCGTCCCTGGTGCCCGCACTCCGGTCCCCGGGCGAGGTACGGGCCAGCCCGCACCTGGCGCAGGCCCGACAGGCGTCGCTGGAGTGGGCCGAACGGATGGGCATGCTCGCCCCCGGACCGCGCACCGGCGGCCGGCCGGTCTGGAGCGAACGGACCCTCGCCCGCGCCGACTTCGGCCTGCTGGGCGCCCTCACCCTGCCGGACCTCGGCGCCGAGCAGCTGGCCGCCGCCGTCGGCTTCATCACCTGGGGCTGCTACGGCGACGACCACTTCGACGCCGCCTACGGGCAGCCGCGCGACCTGGCCGGGGCCAAACTGGCCGCCGCCCGCCTGCTGGCGCTCACCGCACCGGGCCAGGCCGCACCCGTCGCCCCCGCGGACGCGCTGGAGCGCGGGCTCGCCGACCTCTGGTCCCGGCTCGCCGAGCACCTGCCGCCCGCCGCGCAGGACACCGTCCGAGGCGTCCTGACGGACCTGCTGGAGGGCTGGGTGACGGAGGTCGCCAACCTGGCCCACCACCGCATCCCCGACCCGGTCGACTTCCTGGAGGTGCGTCGGCAGACCGTCGGCGGGGAGTTCTTCACCACGATCCCCGGTCTGCTGCGCGGTGAGGCGCTCCCGCCCGAGGTCCGGGCCAGCGGCACGATGCGGGCCGTGGAACTCGCGGCGGTCGACCACTCCGCCCTGGTCAACGACCTGTACTCGTACCAGCGGGAGATCGAGTTCGAGGGCGACTTCCACAACTCCGCGCTGGTCGCGGAGCACTTCTTCGACTGCGGCTACCGGGAGGCGGCGCACGTCGTCGCCGACCTCGCGGAGGCCCGGCTGGACCAGTTCGAACACCTGGTGGCCGCCGAACTGCCCGTCCTCTGCGAGGACTTCCGGCTCGGTGCCGCCGCCCGGCAGGCCGTCGACGAGCACGTCCGCCACCTGCGGGCCTTCCTGGCCGGCAATCTGGACTGGCACGGCCGCAGCGGCCGCTTCACGGAGGCCGAACTGCGACGCCACCACGGCCACGAGCTGCGGGGGCCGACCGGCCTCGGCACCTCGGCCACCCGGCTCCCGCTGCCGGCCCGCTGATCCGGCGGCCGCCCGCACCGGGCGCCGGGCGCGGCTACCCGGCCGGTGCGGGACGCACGGTGAGGCCGGGCCGGCGGCGGTGGACGGTGAGGTAGACCAGGCCGTCCTCGCCCGCACCGACCGCCCGCCGCGCGCCGTGCGGCAGCCAGGCGGTGCAGCCGGGGGAGAGCAACTGCCGGCCGTTGGCCGTCTCCAGGTGGCCGCTGCCGTCGAGCACCTGGACGAGGACGTCGAGGTCCGGCTCCACATGGGCCGCGACCTCGGCGTTCGCCGGCAGGCGGACGATGTTGGCGTCGAGCTGGCGGCCCTCCTCCTGCAACCGCCACAGCGCCCCGCCGCGGTCGGCGGGGGCCCGGTGCAGCAGGGAGTCTAGGTGGGTGAGCACACCTGGTCCGGGGTGGGACGTCAACGCGGCCTCCTGCGGGCGAGCGGGGGTGAGGGGATCGGCCCGTGGATTCTACGGAGGATCACCGGGCGTCCCTCGGTCGGCGGCGAGCAGCCGGTCGAGGGCCGTGTCGACGTCCAGGTGGTGGGACTCCGCCCCGGCGGGCACCAGCGCGAAGCAGTCCGAGAGGAACGCCGTGACGAGGTCCTCCGGGGCGCTCACCACGGCCCGGCCGACCGGCCCCTGGAGGGTGATCAGCACCTCGCCCGCCGCCCCCGGGCGGATCCGCACGTCCCCGCTGCCGACCGGGCCGAGCCGCCCCTCGTTGAGCAGTTCGCGGCTGAAGTACCAGCACACCCGGGCGGCGTCGCCGGTGCACCGGCACGGGGTCAGCGGGAACGCCAGGCAGGCCGCGTACGGGAGGCTCGCGTCGAAGCGGAGCTCGGCCTCGACCGGGACGTCGGGCGCCGGGCCGTCGGGGAAGGTGACGGGCACCGGGCGGACGGTGGACAACTGCATCGGTTCGGCCTCCTGCGATCGCGACCCGCCGGACCGGGGCGGCCCGCCGTACCCGGGGGCGCCTACCCGGTGCGCCGGCCGGCAGCGGGCGGGGGAGGAATCTGCACAATTCCCCCGCATCGCCGGGGCGTCGGGCATCCGTACGGGGCCCTCGCATTCACTCACACGGATGAAACGGTGGGCTGTCCGGCGTCCTCGGCGTAGCCGCGACCGGCCCGTGGCGGCGGAGGCTGGGAAGCGCGCCGCTCCCGCCGCCGCACCCCTCCCGAACGGAGCCCGTCCGTGACCAGCCCCCGGCCCCTCCAGGCAGCCGCCGCGCTGCTGCTCTCCGCCGCCCTCGCCGCCTGCTCCAGCTCCGGCAGCCCGTCGAACGGCAGCCCGTCGACCGGCACCACCTCGAACGGCGCGCCCTCGTCCGCGGTCACCAGCCCCGCGCAGGTCAGCAGCGCCGCCACCAGCCCGGCGCAGAGCAGCGGTGCCGCGACCACTCCCGCGCAGGGCAGCACCGGCGCCCTCCAGGTCATCATCAAGAACTTCGCCTTCTCCCCCGCGACCCTGACGGTGAAGGCCGGCCAGACCGTCACCGTGATGAACCAGGACTCCACCGCCCACACCCTGACGGCCTCCGACAAGTCCTTCGACACCGGGACGATCCAGCCCGGCGCCAGTGCCACCTTCACCGCCCCGCAGCAGACCGACGACCACCCGTACATCTGCACCATCCACCCGTTCATGCACGGCACCCTCACCGTCGGCTGACCGGCCGTGGCCCCCCGCACGCACGCCCGCCCCCGCGACGGACGCCGACCCGTCGAACTCCTGCTGTGCCTGGTGGCCGTCGCCGGGCTCGCCGTGGACGCGGCCGTCCACGCCCGGCTCGCCGACCGGTACGACGCCATCGGCGACAGCATCACCCAGGGCACGCTGTTCCGGGCCGAGGCCGCCGCCGCCAGCCTCGCCGCGCTGCTCCTGCTGCTCGGGCGCCGCCGGTCCGCCGTCCTGTTCGGCTGGCTGGTCGCGGCCTCCGGCCTCGGCGCCCTGCTGCTCTACCGCTACGTCGACGTCGGCACCCTCGGACCGCTGCCGAACATGTACGAGCCGATCTGGTTCGCCGACAAGACCCTGGCCGCCTGGGCCGAGGGCATCGCCACGGCGGCGCTCACCGCCCTGCTGCTGCTCGGCCTGCGCCGCCGCCGAGGCCAGGAACCCGCCTGAGCGGGAGCGGGCGCGCCCGGGCGGTGCCCCCGCCGCTCGGGTGAACGGGCGGCGCGGCGGGGGCGACGGGCCCGGAGGCGGATCGGGCGGAGGCGATGATCGCCGGAATCCCCGGGCCCTCACCGTCGGAGGCGGACATGCGGATCCTGCTCCTCGCCAGCGCGTTCAACAGCCTCAGCCAGCGGCTGCACGCCGAACTGCGCGACCGCGGCCACCGCGTCGACGTCCAACTGGCGTGTGACGACGAGGAGTTGCTGGCGACGGTGGCCCGGCTGCGGCCGGATCTGGTGCTCGCGCCGATGCTCCGCAGCGCGATCCCGCGCACGCTCTGGGAGCAGCTCACCTGCCTGGTCGTCCACCCCGGCCCGCCGGGCGACCGCGGCCCGTCCTCGCTGGACCGGGCGGTCCAGGAGGGCCGCACCGCATGGGGCGTCACGGTGCTCCAGGCCGAGGCGGAGATGGACGCCGGACCGGTCTGGGCCTGGGCGCCCTGCCGGCTGCCGGAGCGCGGCAAGAGCGACCTCTACCGCAACGAGGTCGCCGACGCCGCCGTCACGGCCGCGCTGCTCGCCGTGGAACGCTTCGCCTCCGGAAGCCACGCCCCGCAGCCGCAGCACGGCCCCGGCTGGCACGGGACGGTGCGCACCCGGCCGCCGCTGCGCCAGGCGGAGCGCCGGATCGACTGGACGGCCGACCCCACCGAGGAGGTGCTGCGCCGGCTGCGCGCCGCGGACTCCCGCCCCGGGGTGCTGGACGTGCTGTGCGGCGCCGAGTGGTACCTGCACGGCGGCCACCGGGAGCCGCTGCTGCGCGGCCGCCCGGGCGAGCTGCTCGCCACCCGGGCCGGCGCGGTGTGCCGGGCCACCCCGGACGGAGCAGTGTGGCTCCCCGAACTGCGCCGCCGCCGCACGCCGGGCGGGCCCGCGACAATCAAGCTCCCGGCGGTGACGGCGCTCGGCGCCCTGCTGCCGCCCCTGCCGGAGCACCCGGCGCCGCTGACGGCGGACGAGGGCGAGCACCCGGGCTGGTCGGACCTGGGCTACCACGAGGACGGCCCGGTGGGCTTCCTGCGGTTCTCCTTCCCCGGCGGGGCGATGTCCGCCGAGCACTGCCGCCGACTGCTGGCCGCGTACCGCTTCGCGCTCGGCCGCCCGACCACGGTGCTGGTGCTCGGCGGCGGCCGGGACTTCTTCTCCAACGGCATCCACCTCAACGTGATCGAGGCCGCGCCGGACCCGGCCGCCGAGTCCTGGGCGAACATCACCGCGATGGACGACCTGGTGGCCGAGGTGCTCACCACCACCGACCGGCTGGTGGTCGCGGCCGTCGGCGGGAACGCCGCGGCCGGCGGGGTGATGCTGGCGCTGGCCGCCGACGAGGTGTGGTGCCGGGCCGGCTCGGTGCTCAACCCGCACTACCGGCTGATGGGGCTGCACGGCTCGGAGTACTGGACGTACACCCTGCCGCGCCGGGTGGGCGCGGCGCAGGCGGAGCGGCTGACCGGGCGGGCCCTGCCGGTGTCCGCCGCGGCCGCCGAGCGGATCGGCCTGGTCGACCGGCTGCTCGACGCCGGGCCGGAGGAGTTCGGGGCGCACACGGCCCGGCTGGCGGGGCTGCTGGCCGCCTCGCCGTCCGTCCACCGGCGGATCGCGGCGAAGAAGGCGGCGCGCGAGGCCGACGAGCGGACGAAGCCGCTGGCGGCGTACCGGGCGGAGGAGCTCGCGGTGATGCGCCGGCAGTTCTTCACACCCGAATCGCCGTACCACGTGCTGCGGTCCGCGTTCGTGCGCAAGCAGCCGGTGCCCGCCGGGCTCCGCGCCGAGCCGTGACCCGAACGGCCGCGCCCGGCTTGCGCGTGCCGGGCGGTCCCGCCGGGCCGCTGGACCGGCGGAAGGCCCGAAGCGTTGCTATGACTGGGTCCGAGCCATTTCCGTCCGGCTCCCATCCCCGAGGAGGCATCCTCATGGGTGCTGCAACAACCGACACCGACGTGGTGCACATTCTCTGGATCAACGCCGGCCTCAGCTGTGACGGGGACTCCGTCTCGCTGACCGCCGCGATGCAGCCGAGCATCGAGGAGATCGTCACCGGCGCGCTGCCCGGTCTGCCGAAGATCGCGGTGCACTGGCCGCTGATCGACTTCGAGTGCGGGCCGGTCCAGGGCGCCGACAACTTCGTCGAGTGGTTCTTCAAGGCCGACCGCGGCGAGCTCGAACCCTTCGTGCTGGTCGTCGAGGGGTCGATCCCCAACGAGAAGATCAAGAAGGAGGGTTACTGGTGCGGCTTCGGTGACGACCCCGCCACCGGCCAGCCCATCACCACCAGTGAGTGGCTGGACCGGCTCGCCTCCAAGGCGACCGCCGTGGTGGCGATCGGGACCTGCGCCACGTACGGCGGCATCCACGCGATGGCCGGCAACCCGACCGGCGCGATGGGCGTGCCGGACTACCTCGGCTGGGACTGGAAGTCCAAGGCCGGGCTGCCGATCGTCTGCGTGCCGGGCTGCCCGATCCAGCCCGACAACTTCGCCGAGACGCTCACCTACCTGCTGTACCAACTGGCGGGCTCGGCGCCGATGATCCCGCTGGACGACAAGCTGCGGCCCGCCTGGCTGTTCGGTGCCACCGTGCACGAGGGCTGCGACCGCGGCGGGTACTACGAGCAGGGCCAGTTCGCCACCGACTACGGCACCCCCGAGTGCCTGGTGCGGCTCGGCTGCTGGGGCCCCGTCGTCAAGTGCAACGTCACCAAGCGCGGCTGGATCAACGGCGTCGGCGGCTGCCCGAACGTCGGCGGCATCTGCATCGCCTGCACCATGCCGGGCTTCCCCGACAAGTTCATGCCCTTCATGGACCCGCCGCCCGGATCGCGCGTCTCGACGGGTGCCAGTGCCGCGTACGGCGCGCTGATCCGCCGGCTGCGCGCGATCACCCAGAAGACCGTCGACAAGGAACCGAAGTGGCGCCGCACCGGGCGTCACCTGACCACGGGCTACCGCCCGCCCTGGTGACGGGGGAGGGCCGCACACCCCCCCGGTGTGCGGCCCGCGTCGGCCACCGCCCGGTCCGTCGAACCCCGCCGACCCCGCCGAACCCGTAGACCCCTAGACAAGGACACCCAGAGACGATGGCAACACCGATGACCAGGGCGGCCGGCGACGGCAGCGGCCTGACCGAGATGTCGTGGGACCCGATCACCCGGATCGTGGGCAGCCTGGGCATCCACACGAAGATCGACTTCAAGCAGAAGCGGGTCGCGGAGTGCTACAGCACCTCGTCGGTCTTCCGCGGCTACAGCGTCTTCATGCGCGGCAAGGACCCGCGCGACGCCCACTTCATCACCAGCCGGATCTGCGGGATCTGCGGCGACAACCACGCCACCTGCTCGGTCTACGCCCAGAACATGGCGTACGGCGTGAAGCCCCCGCACCTGGGGGAGTGGATCATCAACCTCGGCGAGGCGGCCGAGTACATGTTCGACCACAACATCTTCCAGGAGAACCTGGTCGGGGTCGACTACTGCGAGAAGATGGTCCGCGAGACCAACCCCGGCGTCCTGGAACTGGCCGAGCGCACCGAGGCCCCGCACGCCGGCGACCACGGCTACAAGACCATCGCCGACATCATGCGCTCGCTCAACCCGATCGAGGGCAAGTTCTACCGCGAGGCGCTCCAGGTCAGCCGCTACACCCGGGAGATGTTCTGCCTGATGGAGGGCCGCCACGTGCACCCCTCCACGCTCTACCCGGGCGGCGTCGGCACCGTCGCCACCGTGCAGCTGTTCACCGACTACCTGACCCGGCTGATGCGCTACGTCGAGTTCATGAAGAAGGTCGTGCCGCTGCACGACGACCTCTTCGACTTCTTCTACCAGGCCCTGCCCGGCTACGAGGAGGTCGGCCGGCGCCGGGTGCTGCTCGGCTGCTGGGGCAGCCTCAACGACCCGGACCACTGCGACTTCACGTACCGCAACATGACGGACTGGGGGCGGCGGATGTTCGTCACCCCCGGCGTCGTGGTCGACGGCAAGCTGGTCACCAACGACCTCACCGAGATCAACCTCGGCATCCGGATCCTGCTCGGCAGCTCCTACTACGAGGACTGGCAGGGCAAGGAACTGTTCGTCACCCACGACCCGCTGGGCAACCCCGTCGACCCCCGGCACCCGTGGAACCAGCACACCATCCCGCAGCCGCAGAAGCGCAACTTCGACGACAAGTACAGCTGGGTGATGTCCCCGCGCTGGTTCGACGGCAAGGAGCACCTCGCCCTCGACACCGGAGGCGGCCCGATCGCCCGGCTGTGGTCCACCGCGCTGTCCGGCCTGGTCGACATCGGCTACATCAAGGCCACCGGCCACAGCGTCCGGATCAACCTGCCCCGCTCGATGACCAAGCCCGAGGTCACCTTCGAGTGGAAGATCCCGCAGTGGAGCAACGCCATCGAGCGCAACCGCGCCCGCACCTACTTCCAGGCCTACGCGGCCGCCGCCGCCCTGCACTTCGCCGAGAAGGCGCTCGAAGAGGTCCGCGCCGGGCGCACCCAGACCTGGGAGCGCTTCGAGGTGCCGGACGAGTCGATCGGCTGCGGCTTCACCGAGGCCGTGCGCGGCGTGCTCTCGCACCACATGGTGATCCGCGACGGCAAGATCGCCAACTACCACCCGTACCCGCCCACCCCGTGGAACGCCAGCGTGCGCGACAGCTACGGCACCCCCGGCCCGTACGAGGACGCGGTGCAGAACACGCCGATCTTCGAGGAGAACTCCCCGGAGAACTTCAAGGGCATCGACATCATGCGCGCCGTGCGCAGCTTCGACCCCTGTCTGCCCTGCGGCGTGCACATGTACGTCGGCAACGGCCGCACCCTCAAGACCATGCACGTCCCCACCGGCCTGAGCGGGCTCACCGCATGACGGCCGAGCAGACCGGGCAGCGGATCCAGCAGGCCCTGGACGCCCTGGCCGGCAGCGACGCCGAACAGGCCGGCGAGCAACTCGTCCGCGAGCTCATGGAGTTCTACGGCGAGGGCCTGGCCCGACTGGTCCCCGCGCTGCCCCCGCCCGCCCTGGAACGGATGCTGGACGACCCGGCGGTGGCCGGACTGCTGCTCCTGCACGACCTCCACCCCGAGGACGTCACCGCCCGGATCGACCGGGCGCTCGCCAACCTGCCCGAGCGGATCGAGGTGCTCGGCTTCGCCCCGGAGACCGGCACCCTGCGGCTGCGCCGCACCGCCTCCGGGTGCGGCTGCGGCGAGCAGGAGGTGGAGGCCGCCCTCGCCTGCCACGCCCCCGAGGTGACGGCCCTGGACCTGGAGCGCGCCCCCCAGCTGCTCCAGATCGGCACTCGCCCGCCCCAGCCCGCGGAGGCGCGATGAACACCCGGAGGGTCTCCCGCGACGGGACCGCCCTGCTGCGCCGGCTGCGCGAGCCGGCGCCCCCGCGGCCCGAGCAGTGCGGCCTCTGCGGCCACGACCTGCCGCCCGGCCACCGCCACCTGGTGGACGTCGAGGAACGCTCCCTGGCCTGCACCTGCACCGCCTGCGGCCTGCTGTTCCAGCAGCACGGCGCGGCCGGCGGCCGCTACCGCACGGTGCCGGACCGCTACCTGCACGATCCGGACGGCGCGGTGGACGAGCGGGTCTGGTCGGTGCTCGGCGTCCCGGTCGGCACCGTCTTCCTGTTCCGCAACGCCGTGCTGGACCGGTTGCTCGCCTTCTACCCCGGCCCGGCCGGCGCCACCGAGAGCGAGGTCGACGAGGAGGCCTGGCAGCGCGCCCTCGGCAGCAGCCGGCTGGCCGCCGCCCTGGAACCGGACGTCGAGGCGCTGCTGCTGCGCCGCACCGACGGCCGGGTCGCCTGCTACCTGGTGCCGATCGACGTCTGCTACGAGCTGGTCGGCCGGCTCCGCCGGTGCTGGCACGGCTTCGACGGCGGCGCCGAGGCCCGGGCCGAACTCGACGCCTTCTTCGGCCGGTTGGCCCTCCGGGCCCGCCCGCTGACCGCGGCGGTGACGGCATGACGAAGCTCGGCTTCGCCTGCACCGGCGTGCGCTCCGACCCGTACGCGGCCGGGCCCACGCTGGTGTTCCGGCTGCGGATCACCGGGCCCGCCGACACCCGGGTGCACGCCCTCGCCCTGCAGTGCCAGCTGCGGATCGAACCCGCCCGCCGGCCCTACGGCGAGGCCGAGGGGGAGCGGCTGGGCGACCTGTTCGGGGAGCGGGAGCGCTGGGGGAGCACGCTCAACCCGATCCAGTTCGCCACCGTGCCGCTGCTGGTGCCCGGCTTCACCGGCGAGACCGAGGCCGACCTCGTGGTGCCGTGCAGCTACGACCTGGAGGTCGCCTGCGCCCGGTACTTCCGGGCCCTGGAGGGCGGTGAGGTGCCGCTGCTGCTGCTCTTCTCCGGCACCGCCTTCGCCGGCCCCGGCGGGTTCCAGGTCACCCCGGTGCCCTGGGACCAGGAGGCCCGGGTGCGGATGCCGGTCCGGGTCTGGCGGGAGGCCGTCGACCAGCACTTCCCCGGCTGCGGCTGGCTGCGACTGCCGGAGGACCTGATGGACGAACTGCTGGCGCACCGCTCCCGGCGGGCGCTGCCCTCCTGGGAGGCGACGGTGCGCGACCTGCTCGCCACCGCGGCGGTGCGGGAGGGAGTCCGGTGAGCGGGTTCACGGTCGAGCTCCCCGAGGGGATCGAGCGCGGCTTCGCGGGCGCCCGGCAGATCGCCGACGCGGTGCTGCTGGAGGGCTACGTGCTCTACCCGTACCGCGCGTCCGCCGCCAAGAACCAACTGCGCTGGCAGTTCGGCGTGCTGGTGCCGCCCGAGTACACCCGGCAGGGCGGCGAGCACTCGCACCAGCGCACCGAGTGCGTCACGGAGGCGCGGCAGGGCGACCGGCTCGCGGTCGAGCTGCGGTTCCTGCGGGTCCAGCGGCGCACCGTCGAACGGGCCACCGACGGCGGCGGGTTCGAGCCGGTGGAACGGCTGGAGCTGGCCGACCGGGTGCTGGTCGAATGGGACGAGGGTGTTGAGGAACGGATCGAACTGCTGGTGTCCGTCGAGGAGTTGACCGGTGCCGGGGTGCAGCGCGACTTCCGGCTGCCGGGCGTCGGCTCCACCGAGCTGGTGCACGAGCACGGCAGCGCCGTCGGCCGGCTGGTGCGGCGGCGCGAACAGGTCGACGGGCTGGTCCGGTTGCGGATGAAGGAACTGCCCGGCCCGTACCGGGCGCAGCGGCTGACCGCCGAGGTGGAGAACGTCTCCGCCTGGACACCGCGCCGCAAGGCCGGGCGGGAGGAGGCGCTGGCGCGCTCGCTGGTCTCCGCCCACCTGCTGCTCGGGCTGGAGCACGGCCGCTTCGTCTCGGTCACCGACCCGCCCGAGTGGGCCCGCCCGGCCGTCGAGCGGTGCCGCAACGACCGCACCTGGCCGGTGCTGGCCGGACCGGACGGCGGGTACCAGGTGATGCTCTCCTCGCCGATCATCCTGGAGGACCACCCGCGGATCGCCCCGGAGAGCCTCGGCACCCTCTACGACGCCACCGAGATCGACGAGATCCTGGCCCTGCGCACGGCGGCGCTGACCGAGGACGAGAAGCGCGAGGCCCGGGGCACCGACGACCGGGCCGGGGCGGTGATCGACCTCGCCGAGTCCATGCCGCCCGAGGTGCTGGAACGGCTGCACGGCGCCGTCCGCGGCCTGCGCGAGATCACCAGCTCCGGGGCGGACTCCGAACAGCCCTGGTGGGACCCCGGCAACGATCCGGCGGTCGACCCCGAGCGGGACAAGGTGCTGGTCGACGGCCGGCAGGTCGGCGCGGGCAGCCGGGTGCTGCTGCGGCCCGGGCGGCGGCGCACCGACGCCCAGGACCTCTTCCTGGCCGGGCGCACCGCCCTCGTGGAAGCCGTGCTGCACGACGTCGACGGCTCGGTGCACCTCGCCGTCACGGTCGAGGACGACCCGGGCGCCGACCTGTGGCGGGCCCAGGGGCGGTTCCGCTACTTCCAGCCGGACGAGGTCACCCCGCTGGAGGAGTCGTGAGCGGCGGCGCGGTGCTGGTCGCCGGGGTCGGCAACATCTTCCTCGGCGACGACGGGTTCGGCGTGGAGGCCGTCCGGCGGCTGGCCGGCGTCGAGCTGCCGGACGGCGTCGAGGCGGTCGACGTCGGGGTGCGCGGCGTCGACCTCGCGTACCGGCTGCTCGACGGCTACCGGACGGCCGTGCTGGTGGACGCCACCTGCCGGGGCGGCCCGCCCGGCACCCTCTACCTCATCGAGGCGGCCGCCGAGCCGCTGGAGGTGCCCGCCCTGGACGGGCACCGGATGGGACCGGACGCCGTGCTCGGGCTGCTCGCCACGCTGGCCGCCGGCACCGGGGCCGAACCGCCCGGGCGGGTGCTGGTGGTCGGGTGCGAGCCGGCCTCGCTGGAGGAGGGCATCGGGCTGAGCGAGCCGGTGGCCTCCGCCGTGGACGGGGCCGTCCGGATGGTGCTGGCGGCCGTCGAGGAGGCGGTGCGGGCGGATGCGTCAAGTCCGGACCCGGTGAGTGCGGAGTCCGAGAGGAGGACAACACCATGCTGAGGAAACTGTTCTGCGCGGCCCTGTTGGCGGGGATCGGCGCACTGGTCTGGCAGAGCCTGCCGGACCTCAAGCGGTACCTGAGGATCTCGCGGATGTGAGCCGCGGATTGCTGCGAACGGTGCAGCCCCGGACCGGGTGGCGGCGCGGCTTCGAGCCGTCGCCGCCACCGCCCCCTGTAATGGGGCGCGTTGCCGCCCGCCGTGGGAAGGGACCGATGCACGAGATGTCGATCGCCGCCGCCGTGGTCGAGCAGGTGGACACGGCCGCGCGCGAACACCGGGCCCCCGGCGTGGCCCGGGTCCGGCTCCAGGTCGGCGAGTTGGCGGGCGTGGTGCCCGAAGCCCTCGACTTCTGCTTCGAACTCGCCTGCGCCGGAACGCTGGTGGAGGGCGCGGTGCTGGACACCGAGGCCGTCGAGGCACGCGCCCGCTGCTCGCCCTGCGCCGTCGAATGGGCCGTCGGCATGCCGCCGGACCTCGGCTGCCCGGACTGCCGCTCCGGCGTGGGCGTCGAGCTGCTCGCCGGGCGCGAGCTCCAGATCCTCGACGTCGAGTGGGCCGCCGGCCCCGGCGTCCCGGCCGAACAGAAAGGCTGAAACCGATGTGCCAGTCGGGCCACACGGTCGACCTCCGCCGGGCGGTGCTCGCCCGCAACGACGACAGCGCCCACGAGCTGCGGGCCGCACTGACCGCCCGCGGGACGGTCGCCGTCAACCTGCTCTCCAGCCCCGGCAGCGGCAAGACCGCCCTGCTGGAAGCCGAGTTGGGGCTGGCCCGGCGGCGCGGGATCCCGGTCGCCGCGCTCACCGCCGACCTCGCCACCGAGAACGACGCGCTGCGGCTGGCCCGTTCGGGCGCACCGGTGAAGCAGGTGCTCACCGACGGGCTCTGCCACCTGGAGGCGCGGATGCTCGCCGGGCACCTGGACGGCTGGCTGCCGCAGGACTGCCGGCTGCTGTTCGTGGAGAACGTCGGCAACCTGGTCTGCCCGGCCTCCTACGACCTCGGGGAATCGCTGCGGGTCGTGCTCGCCTCGGTCACCGAGGGCGAGGACAAGCCGCTCAAGTACCCGACCGCGTTCGGGCTGGCCAACCTCGTGCTGGTGACCAAGGCGGACCTCGCCGCGGCGGCCGAGTTCGACGAGGCGGCGTTCCTGGCGAACGTCCAGCGGGTCAACCCGGGGGTGGAGGTGGTGCCCACCTCGGCCCGGACCGGGGACGGTGTGGGGGCGCTGCTGGACCGGGCGCTGGCGGTGCTGGACGGCGCCGTGCCGCACCGGCCGGTGATGGCGGCCGGGCAGGGCGAGCACGCCCACGCGGGGCAGGCGCACGCGGAGCACTCCCACGTCGGGCACTCCCACGCCGGGCACTCCCACGCCGGGCACTCGCACGCGGAGCACTCGCACGCCGTGCCGGGGACGCCGTGACGGCACTCGACCGCGAACGACGGCGGGTCGCCGTCCGGGGGTTGGTGCAGGGCGTCGGCTTCCGGCCCTTCGTCTTCGCGCTGGCCGGGGAACTCGGCCTGGCCGGCAGCGTCACCAACACCGGGGAGGGCGTCCTCGCCGAGGTCGAGGGCAGCCCGGCCGCCCTGGACGCCTTCTGCCGCCGGGTCGCCGCCGACGCCCCGCCGCTCGCCCAGGTCGCCTCCGTCGAGCACGCGCCGCTCGCCGCCACCGGCGCCACCGGGTTCGCCATCACCCCCTCCCGCACCGACGGGCCCCGGGCCACCCTCATCCCGCCCGACGTCGCCGTCTGCGCCGACTGCCTGGCCGAACTCGCCGACCCCGCCGACCGGCGCCACCGGCACCCGTTCATCAGCTGCACCAACTGCGGCCCCCGGCACACCATCGTCACCGGCCTGCCGTACGACCGGGCCAACACCACGATGGCGGGCTTCCCGATGTGCGCGGACTGCGCCCGGGAGTACACCGACCCGGCCGACCGCCGCTTCCACGCCCAGCCCGTCGCCTGCCACGCCTGCGGGCCGCGGCTCACCCTCACCGTGCCCGGACGCGCCGACCTCGACGGTGAGGACGCGCTCGGCGAGGCCCGGCGGCTGCTCGCCGACGGGGCGGTCCTCGCCGTCAAGGGCATCGGCGGCTACCACCTGGCCTGCGACGCGCGCGACGCCGCGGCCGTCGCCCTGCTGCGGCGGCGCAAGCGGCGCGGCGACAAGCCCTTCGCGGTGATGGCCCGCGACCTCGCCACCGTCGAGGCGCTGACCACGGTCGGGCCGGTCGAACGGGAACTGCTCACCGGCGCCGTCCGGCCGATCGTCCTGCTGCGCCGCCCCGGGGGCTTCGCGGCGCAGCTCCCGGCGGTCGCCCCGGGCAGCCCCGACCTCGGGGTGATGCTCCCGTACACCCCGCTGCACCACCTGCTGCTCGCCGCCCCCGGGCCCGACCTGCTGGTGATGACCAGTGCCAACCTCTCCGGCGAGCCGATCGTCACCGACGACCGGCACGCGCTGAGCGCGCTCGCCCCGCTGGTCGACGGCTGGCTCGGCCACGACCGGCCGATCCACGTGCCCTGTGAGGACTCGGTGGTACGGGTGGTGGACGGCGAGCTGCTGCCGCTGCGCCGCTCGCGCGGGTACGCCCCGCTGCCGCTCCCGCTGCCGGTGCCCGTCCGGCCGGTGCTGGCGGTCGGCGGCGACCTCAAGAACACCTTCGCGCTCGCCCGCGACGGCTACGCCTGGCTGTCCGGCCACATCGGCGACATGGACGACCTGGCCACCCTGCGCGCCTTCGACCGGGCGGTGGGGCAACTAGGCCTGGTCAGCGGGGTGCGGCCCGAACTGCTGGTCGCCGACCGGCACCCCGGCTACCGCTCGCTGCACCACGCCGAGCGCACCGCCGCCGGCCGGCCGGTGCGCCGGGTGCAGCACCACCACGCCCACGTCGCCGCCGTGCTGGCCGAACACGGCCTGGACGGCGGGCGGCCGGTCCTCGGCATCGCCTTCGACGGGACCGGCTACGGCGAGGACGGCGCGATCTGGGGCGGTGAGGTGCTGCTGGCCGACTACGACGGGTACCGCCGGGTCGCCCACCTCGGCTACGTGCCGCTGCCGGGCGGCGACGCCGCGGTCGAGCGCCCGTACCGGGCGGCGCTCGCCCACCTGCGCGCCGCCGGGCTGCCCTGGGCGGCCGGGCTGCCGCCGGTGCTGGCCTGCCCGGAGGACGAACTGCGGCTGCTGGAACAGCAGTTGGATCGCGGCCTGAACTGCGTGCCGACCTCCAGCATGGGCCGGCTGTTCGACGCGGTGTCCTCGCTCGCCGGGGTCTGCCACCGGGCCGGGTACGAGGCCCAGGCGGCGATCGAACTGGAGGCGGCCGCAGTGGAGTTCGGCCCGGCGGAGACCGGCCCGGCGGCGGGCTACGCCTTCGGGCTGGCGGAGCGCGCGGGCGGCTGGACCGTCGAACCCGGGCCGGTGCTGGCCGGGGTGCTGGCGGACCTGGCGGCGGGCGCGCCGACCGGGCTGATCGCCGCCCGCTTCCACCGCGCGGTCGCCGGGGCCGTCCGGCGGGTCTGCGCGAACGTCCGCCGGGAGTACGGGATTTCGACGGTGGCGCTGAGTGGCGGGGTCTTCGCCAACGCGCTGCTCTCCTCGGCCTGCGCGAGCGGCCTGGGGGAGGACGGCTTCACCGTGCTGCGGCACCGCCGGGTGCCGCCCAACGACGGAGGGCTGGCGCTCGGCCAGCTGATGGTGGCCGGCCGGTCGTCGGCCGCCCGGGAGGAGTGACAGCGGATGTGTCTGGCGGTGCCCGGCAGGGTGACGGAGATCGAGGAACGCGACGGGACCAGGATGGCGGTGATGGACTTCGGCGGGGTGGTCAAGGACGTCTGCCTGGAGTACCTGCCCGACCTGGCGGTGGGGGAGTACGCCATCGTCCACGTGGGGTTCGCGTTGCAGCGCCTGGACGAGGAGTCGGCCCGGCGGACCCTGGAGCTGTTCGAGGAACTCGGGCTGCTGCAGGAGGAGTTCGGCGATCCGTGGGAGGCTGCGGGCAACCCCGCGGCGGTCGAGGAGGCGGGACGGTGAAGTACCTGGAGGAGTTCCGCAACCCCGAGCTGGCCGAGGGCCTGCTCGCCGACATCAGGGCGACGGTCACCCGGCCGTGGGCGCTGATGGAGGTGTGCGGCGGCCAGACGCACAGCATCATCCGGCACGCCATCGACCAACTCCTTCCGGAAGAGGTCGAGTTGATCCACGGGCCGGGGTGCCCGGTGTGCGTCACCCCGCTGGAGGTGATCGACCGGGCGCTGGCCATCGCCGCCCGCCCCGGGGTGATCTTCTGCTCCTTCGGCGACATGCTGCGGGTGCCCGGCACCGACCGCGACCTGTTCCGGGTCCGGGGCGAGGGCGGCGACGTCCGGGTGGTGTACTCGCCGCTCGACGCGCTGCGGATCGCCCGGGAGAACCCGGACCGGGAGGTGGTCTTCTTCGGCATCGGCTTCGAGACCACCGCCCCGCCGAACGCGATGGCCGTCCACCTGGCCCGCAAGCAGGGCCTGCGCAACTTCAGCATGCTGGTCTCGCACGTCCGGGTGCCCCCGGCGATCGAGGCGATCATGGATTCGCCGGAGTGCCGGGTCCAGGCCTTCCTGGCCGCCGGGCACGTGTGCAGCGTGATGGGCACCGAGGAGTACCCCGCGCTGGCCGAGCGCCACCGGGTCCCGATCGTCGTCACCGGCTTCGAGCCGCTCGACATCCTGGAGGGGATCCGGCGCACCGTACGGCAGTTGGAGCGCGGCGAGCACACCGTCGACAACGCCTACCCGCGGGCCGTCCGCCCCGAGGGCAACCCGGCGGCCCGCGCCATGCTGGAGGACGTCTTCGAGGTGACCGACCGGGCCTGGCGCGGCATCGGCGTCATCCCGCAGAGCGGCTGGCGGCTCTCACCGCGCTACCGGGACCACGACGCCGAGCACCGCTTCGACGTCGGGGGCATCCGGACCAGCGAACCCGCCGCGTGCCGGGCCGGCGAGGTGCTCCAGGGGCTGCTCAAGCCCCACGAGTGCGAGGCCTTCGGCACCGTCTGCACCCCGCGCACCCCGCTCGGCGCCACCATGGTCTCCAGCGAGGGGGCCTGCGCCGCGTACTACCTCTACCGGCGGCTGAGCACGCCGACCGGGCCGAGCACGCCGAGCCCCGTCCAGGAGGCGAGCCCCGTTGGCTGACACCGACCTGCTCATCGAAGCGTCCGGCGGCGTCGGTGCGGCCGGTGTGCCGGACCTCTCCGGCTGGAGCTGCCCGCTGCCGCTGCGCGACCACCCCCGGGTGGTGATGGGGCACGGCGGCGGTGGGGCGATGTCCGCCGAGCTGGTGGAGAACATCTTCGCCCCCGCCTACGGCAGCCGGGCGCTGGCCGGTCTCGGCGACTCCGCCGTGCTCGAACTGGGCGGCGCCCGGCTGGCGTTCTCCACCGACTCCTACGTGGTGCGGCCGCTGTTCTTCCCCGGTGGCTGCATCGGCGACCTCGCCGTCAACGGCACCGTCAACGACCTGGCCATGAGCGGGGCCCGGGCGGCCTACCTGTCCTGCGGCTTCATCCTGGAGGAGGGGGTGGAGCTGGCCGTGGTGGACCGGGTGGCCCGGGCGCTCGGCGCGGCCGCCCGCACCGCCGGGGTGGAGGTGGCCACCGGCGACACCAAGGTGGTCGAGGCCGGGCACGGCGACGGCGTCTACCTGAACACCGCCGGCATCGGGCTCGTCCCGGCCGGGGTCGACATCCGGCCGCAGCGGGCCCGCCCGGGCGACGTGGTGATCGTCAGCGGGCCGATCGGGCTGCACGGGGTGGCGATCATGAGCGTCCGGGAGGGGCTGGAGTTCGGGGTCGAGGTGCGCAGCGACTGCGCGGCGCTCGGCGGACTGGTGGAAGCCATGCTCGGGGCGACCCTCGACCTGCACGTGCTGCGGGACCCCACCCGGGGCGGGCTGGCGGCGGTGCTCAACGAGATCGCGGCGGCGGCCGGGGTGGGCGTGGTGGTGAGCGAACGCGCCGTCCCCGTCCCGGACCCGGTGGCCAACGCCTGCGCGATCCTGGGCCTGGACCCGATGTACATCGCCAACGAGGGCAAGCTGGTGGCCTTCGTCCCGCGCACCGAGGCGGACGCCGTGCTCGCCGCGATGCGGGCCCACCCGCTGGGCGCGGAGGCGGTGGTGATCGGCGAGTGCGTCGAGGACCACCCCGGGATGGTCGTCGCCCGCACCGGCTTCGGCGGCACCCGGGTGGTGGACCTGCCGCTTGGCGAGCAGCTCCCGCGGATCTGCTGACGGCGCCGGTCGTGTCTCCACCGGCGTCCGGCCGGCGCGACGGGCCCCTCGGGAAACCGATTTCCGTTTTCGCCCGGCCGTGGTCTATGGTGGAGACATCGACGCGGGGTGGAGCAGCTCGGTAGCTCGCTGGGCTCATAACCCAGAGGTCGCAGGTTCAAATCCTGTCCCCGCTACTCAGTAGGAGCCGGGGTCGGCGCACTTGGTGCGTCGGCCCCGGCTTTTTTGCGTCCGGGGGCGGTGCCGGGCCGAGAAGTCCACACAAGCGGAGGCGTCGGCACTTCTGGCGGGGCGGGGCCGATCGTGCGAGCCTTGCGCGGGTTCGGCCGGGGGTCCGCTCAGGGCCGTCGGCCGCCGGTTCGTCGGGCACCGTGGACTTCCAGGGGGACGCAATGCGGATCAGGATCGGACGCCGTACGGCCGAGGTCGCCGCCGTGGTGGCGTTGACGCTCGGAGCGACGGGCATGGCGACGGGGGGTGCGTCGGCCGCGTCCCAGCCGACCGGGGCGGAGGCCTGCCCGAGCGGGAACGTGTGCCTCTACTTCCACTCGCCGCAGTACGGCTGGGGCGCGTGGGAGAACTGGTCGGTCGGGCAGACCGTCGACCTGCGCAGCGCCCACTTCGGCCACTGGGGCAACAACGGCGCCGGCTGGGGGCAGACCGTGGCGGACAACGCCGCCTCGCTGGTCAACAACACCGGGCAGACGGTGGCCGTGGTCGCGGACGACGGGACCTGGGACTACTACCGGGCGGGCTACTCCGACGTGCTCGACTACACCTACAACAAGGACGCCCAGCTCTGGAGTTGACCGGACCTTGGCACGGGAGGCCCCCGCACCGGATCGGTGCGGGGGCCTCTTTGCCTTCGGCGGCTGAGTGGCCATCAGGGTGAGGTGGCGTGAAGTCGGTTGGTGTGCGGTCGAGTTGCCGCCATTGATGGGGCCCTGACAGCAGATTTGGTTACTTTAGGGTAATTTAAGGGTGTCGTCCGGGTGAACGTCCCCGGCCTCGCATGAAGGACTCGTACGTGCTCTCTCCTCACTCCCGCCGCTCCGGCCGCCGTCTGGCCGGCACCGCGCTGGCCCTCGCCGCCGCCGTCGGTGCGCTGCCCGTCGCTCCCGCCTTCGCCGACCCGGCCCCGGTGCCGGCGTCGACCGTTCCGGCCGTGCCGGCCTCGCCCGCCGATGCCACTCCGTACCTGGACGCGGTGGAGCGGACGCTGCGTCAGGTGTCGCCCGGGCTGGAGGGAACGGTCTGGCAGCGGACGGCCGGCAACCGCCTCGACGCACCGGGCGGTAACCCGGGCGGGTGGCTGCTGCAGACGCCGGGCTGCTGGGGCGACGCCTCCTGCACCGAGCGGACCGGCACCGAGCAGCTGCTCGACAAGATGCGGGAGAACATCGGACGGGCCACCCGGACCGTCGACATATCAACTCTCGCCCCGTTCCCGGACGGTGCGTTCCAGGACGCCATCGCCGACGGCCTCAAGGCCTCGGTGGCCGCCGGGAACACCCCGCACGTGCGGGTCCTCGCCGGCGCCGCGCCGCTGCTCAACATCACCGCGCTGCCCTCCAAGTACCGGGACGACCTGGTGGCCCGGCTCGGCAGCGCCGCCGGCCGCGTCACCATCGAGGTCGCCTCGATGACCACCGCGAAGACCGCGTTCTCCTGGAACCACTCCAAGTTGCTGGTGGTGGACGGGCAGAGCGTCATCACCGGCGGCATCAACAACTGGAAGGGCGACTACCTCGACACCGCCCACCCGGTCACCGACGTCGACCTCGCGCTCACCGGCCCGGCCGCCGCCTCCGCCGGTGCGTACCTGGACACCCTGTGGGACTGGACCTGCCGCAACACCGGGGTCCTCTCGGCCGCGTGGTACGCCTCCACCAACGGCACGAGCTGCACCCCCGACCTGGAGAAGCGCCGCAACCCGGCGGTCGGGCAGGTGCCGGCCACCGGAAACGTCCCGGTGATCGCGATCGGCGGCCTCGGCGTCGGGATCACCGACGAGGACCCCGCCTCCGACTACCGCCCCGACCGGACGGCCCGGCCCGCCGACGTCAAGTGCGGCCCGATCGGCCTGCCCGACCGCACCAACGACGACCGCGACTACGAGACGGTCAACCCCGAGGAGAACGCGCTGCGCGCCCTGATCGCGGGCGCCACCGGCCGGATCGACATCTCCCAGCAGGACGTCACCGGCACCTGCCCGCCGATGCCCCGCTACGACGCCCGGCTCTTCGACCTGCTCGCGGGCAAGCTCGCCGACGGGGTCAAGGTCCGCATCGTGGTCAGCGACCCCGGCAACCGCGGCGCGGTCGGCAGCGGCGGCTACTCGCAGATCAAGTCCCTGAACGAGATCAGCGACACCCTCGCGGCCCGGCTCGCCGCCCGCCTCGGCGACCCGGCGCAGGCCCGGACCGCGATGTGCCGCAACCTCCAACTCGCCCCGTTCCGGGCCTCCTCCGCCCCGACCTGGGCCGACGGCCACCCGTACGCGCTGCACCACAAGCTGGTCTCGGTCGACGGCTCCGCCTTCTTCATCGGCTCCAAGAACCTCTACCCGGCCTGGCTCCAGGATTTCGGCTACGTCGTGGAGAACCGCACCGCCGCCGCGCAGCTGGACCAGCAGCTGCTCGCCCCGCAGTGGCAGTACTCGCAGGCCGCCGCGACCGTCGACTACAGCCGCGGCCTCTGCCAGGGCTGAGTCCGCGGCACCCCGCCGAGCCGCCGTCCGGAGCCTCCTGCCCAGGTGCCCTGGGCGGCGGCTCGGCCGCTGCGCCAGCATGGGGGCATGCCCGAGACACCGGAGTCCGCCCGCAGCATCGCCGACAGGTACGTCGCCCAGGTCGCGGCACTCGACCCGGCGACCTCGACCAGACTCGGTCTGCACCCGGAGGACGACCGGCAGCCGGACCTGTCGCCGGAGGGCTTCGAGGCGCTCGCCGAACTCGGGCGGCGGACGCTGGCCGCGCTCGACGACGCCGCGCCCCCGGACGGAGCCGCGGACCGGGACTGCGCCCGGCTGCTGCGGGAGCGGCTCACCGCCGAACTCGCCGTGCACGAGGCCGGCGACCACCTCCGCCAGCTGCGCAACGTCAACTCCCCGCTGCACAAGGTGCGGGGCGTGTTCACGATGATGCCCACCGAGACCGACGAGCAGTGGGCGGCCGTCGCCGGCCGGCTGCGCAACGTGCCCGGAGCGCTGGACGGCTACCGCGCCACCCTGACCGAGGGCATCGCCCGGGGACTGCTGAGCGCACCCCGGCAGGCCCGCGCGACCATCGCCCAACTGGACGCCTGGACCGGCCGCTCCGGCGGCGGGAGCTGGTTCAACGGCTTCACCGCGGCCGGGCCCGCCCGGCTGCGCCCCGCACTGGACGCCGCCGCCGACCGTGCCACCGCCGCCACCGCGGCCTTCCGCGACTGGCTGCACGACACCTACCTGCCCGCCGCCGACGGCACCCCGGACGCCGTCGGCCGCGAGCGCTACCTGCGCTCCGCCCGCTGGGCCAACGGCGCCGACATCGACCCGGCCGAGGCGTACGCCTGGGCCTGGGAGGAGTTCCACCGCACGGTCGCCGAGATGCGCACCGAGGCGGACCGCATCCTCCCCGGAGCCGGCCCCCGGGCCGCCATGGACCACCTCAACCGGCACGGCCACGCCGTCGAGGGCGAGGAGAACGTCCGCGCCTGGCTCCAGCAGGTCGTCGACGAGGCGATCGACGCCCTCGACGGCACCCACTTCGACATCTCCGGCCCGCTGCGCCGGGTCGAGACCAGGATCGCGCCGCCCGGCAGCTCGGGCGCGCCCTACTACAACGGCCCCAGCCTGGACTTCCGCCGCCCCGGCCGCACCTACCTGCCCACCCTCGGCCGACGGTCCTTCCCGACCTGGCAGCTCGTCAGCACCTGGTACCACGAGGGCGTCCCCGGCCACCACCTCCAGACCGCCCGCTGGACCGCGTGCGCCGACCGGCTCAGCAGCTACCAGATCACCCTCGGCGCGGTCAGCGCCGACAAGGAGGGCTGGGCGCTGTACGCCGAGCGCCTGATGGACGAACTGGGCTTCCTCACCGACCCCGCCCGGCGGCTCGGCTACCTGGACAAGCAGATGCTCCGGATCATCCGCGTGATCGTGGACCTGGGCATGCACCTGGAACTCGCCGTCCCCGCCGACAGCGGCTTCCACCCCGGCGAACGCTGGACCCCGGAACTCGCCACCGCGTTCATGGCCGCCCACCACGGCAGCGAACTCCCGCGCCGCAGCAGCGAGATCGACCGCTACCTGGGCTGGCCCGGCCAGGCCATCGGCTACAAGCTGGGCGAACGCGTCTGGCTGCGGGGCCGCGAGGAGGCCCGCCGCCGCCAGGGCGCCGCCTTCGACCTCCGGGCCTGGCACGGCACCGTCCTCGCCCAGGGCTCGCTCGGCCTGGACGCCCTGGCGGCCCGCCTCGCCGAGGCGTAGGGGGCCGGCCCCTGCCTCAGAACTGGCTGCGGCGCAGGGCGTCGGTGAGCATGAGGGCCGAGATCACGTGGTGCGCCTGTTCGGAGACGGTGTACGGGACGCTGCCGCCCTGCTTCGTGGCCAGGTCCTTCCAGGAGGTGAGGGGGAGGGAGATGAGGGAGTTGCGGTCGTCCGGGGTGGCGGCGTCGAAGGGGGCGGGGCCGGGGGCGGTGACACCGAGCTGGGCGAGCAGCGGGGCGAGTTGGGCGGGGTCGTTCTGGGTGTAGAGGCGGGCGACCTTGGTGCCGGAGCTGCCGCGCGCGGCCCAGGCGGCCACCTGGGTCAGCGGCGGGAGGGTCGCGGACACCAGGTCGGCGTGCGGGTCGAAGAGGTAGGCCTCCTGGAGGGTGTCCAGGTAGAGGGGGTGGGCCTGGTTGGCGGCGTTGCCGAGGAAGCAGGTCAGGGCCGCGTGGCCGCTGCTGAAGGAGGCCATGCCGAGCCGGCCGATCGCTCCGAACTGGAAGTTGCCCCTGCGCCGGAACATGAAGGCCTGGATCTCCGGCAGGTACTCCTGGAGGAAGGCTGCGTCGGCGAAGGAGCCGATCTCGTTGCAGGGGTTGCCGTCGGCCCGCATCAGCGGGAGGACCAGCACGACGTTCCGCCCCGAGGCCGCGAGCTGGAGGCCGAGGCCCTTGGCGGACGGATTGGTGAGCAAGGGGTCGTTGATGTACTGGAGGTACTTGAGCAGGCCGTGGAACTGGTAGTCCCAGCCGAAGGGGTACGTGCTGCCGGTCGTCGGGTCGTGGCGGTCCCTGGGGTCGTTGTAGAACTTCGGGGAGTTCTGGTTCAGGCCGGCCCGGAAATAGTGCGCCAGGGGTGCCAGCCGCCGTCGAAGGCCCGGTGCCGTACGGTGCGGTCGTCCGCGCCGACGAAGAGGTGGAGTCTGCCGTGCCCTGGCGAACAGACGGCCAGGGCCCGTGCCGGGTGGGTGGGCATCGGGCGCCCCCAGCGGATGGACGCAGCGGATGGACGCAGCGCAGGGATGCGGTGTGCCGGTCGGCGGGGCGGAGGTCCGGCCCGCCAACTCGCGGTGGTTCCAGGCTATTCCCGGTTCGGGCACGCATCAATTCGGCCCGGGTGGGAGCGGTGGTCACCTGGGGCTGGACGACGGTCGGGTCACCCGGCGGTAGGCGAGATGGACCGCGAGGCCCAGGAGAGTCATGACGACCGAGGCGACCAGTGCGACCACGTCGACCGCGTTCCGGGTCAGTGAGTTCCAGAAGCCGATGCTCGACGCGAGGGCGGCGACGTCGGTGTGCTGAGGGTCGTACACCACCGTCACGGTGTCACTGGGCTTGACGGTGCCGGTGACGTAGGCCAGTTGGGTCTCGACGGATGTCCCCTGGGGAGTCGTGAACCGTACCCTGCAGTGGGAGTTGCCCGCCGGGTTGTCCTGGGGGTTGCTCACTTCGGCGCATTCGGTGACGACCGCCGGGGTATGGAGGCCTCGACTGCGGAGATCCGAGGTCACACCCATGTCGTGCGGTATCAGATAGGCCAGACTGAGGACGAACAGCAGGACCCCCAGGCCGATCATCGCGAGCGAAGCGTTCCGCACGGTCCGGCCGTGGTCCCGCTCGTTCTCCATCGATCCCCCTGGATTTCGGCTCGACTGTCCACACGCGCTCACGCTAGCCGCACCCGCCGACAGAGAGGCGCGGCGAGCTTCGGCTCGTCGCCCCTCATGTGGTGTGCCCGGCATGGGCGGTGGGTCGTGGTGCTGCCGGGGGGGCGCCGCAAGGGGGGCGCCCCGGCCGGGGGGGGGGGGGGGGAGACGGGGGGC